>CAZTKR010000237.1:0-6154 GCA_964614115.1 uncultured bacterium
ATGGGCTATAAAGCCGATGAGTAATCCTGCAAACAAGGAAGCACTCAAGAAAATAGGCAGTAGGTGAAAAATCGATATCTGACGTATATAGATAAAATAGGCCACGATAAGTTGTGTGACATTCTTGGATAACGCCCCACATATACTGATACCAATCATACTGAATATTTTATTCCCAAAACGACTGCACAGGCCCATGACCAGCGTGGCTGCTATGCCCCCACTCAGGGAAAGAACGAATATGGGATGAAGAAACCGTCCCGCCAGCAGACTTCCCAGAACGACTCTCAGGAGGAGAATAATCAATGCCTCTCGCACTCCCCACCATGTGATGGCCAATAACGTGATGATATTGGCGAGACCCAACCGGAACCAGGGTACAGGATTGGGAATCAGGCTTTCCAGGACAAACAGGCCGGAAGCCACGGAAACCATGAGTGCCATTTGAACGGTTTTTCGTGACACGGGTGAAAATCCTCACATGGTGATGCTGTCCAAATCGCGTCTGTCCTTCCCTTCTATTTTCAAGAAAATTCGGTTGGGAATGCAGACGATGATATCGCCGCTCCGGCTTATCTTTCCCATCTTAATGCATGTCTGATAAGGACAAGGGGCTTTCTGGATGAATGCATGACCTTTTTCAACTTTGATGACGGATAGTCCCAATGGGCCTTGGACTTCGATTGTCCGATTCTCGGACAACGGTAGATGGTACATTTCTTTACCGTCGACAATCACAGACACGGATTCCCCGGGTTCGAAGAGGACATCGGTCATAAAAATACTTCCCAGTGTCAGACAAATGAGTAGTCCGATGAGTATGACGTCACCTATCCTGAACATCTTTTTAAGGCTATACATTCATCCACCAAAAATCAAGGGCCTCGGATAAGGCGCTCATGATCGTATACGTCAGCATGAATACCACGATTTACTGCAGCAGACAGTGAATACCCTCCAATACATCTTCAGGGCGAATAAGCTCCATACAAGCATCTTCGCATTCGTTCTTGAAACAGCCGAGGCATGCATTGGGAGGCTCCAGTATAACGCCTCTTCCGAATAGTTCAAACTCATGACGATTGAATATATTGTTGAACAACACGACTTTCTTCTTCAAACCCAGGGCGATGTGAAGGGCCATGGTCACGACTGTCACGACGACATGGCATTGATTCATCAGGTCGATGAATACGGGCAGGGGAAAATGGCCGACGTATCGGGCATTGGTTTTTCGCGATAGTTGTTTGTTCCTCTTATCCTCGATCTGCCCCCCCAGGAAAACGACCTCATACCCTTCTTTCATCAGGAGCTGTGCCAGCTTTATCCAGTGGGTGTCGGGCCATAGCCGGGTCTTCCACCGCTCACCGCATCCCGTATTCAGACCGATAAGGGTTTTATCCTTGGGAAAATTCCACGATCGTTGCTCCTTGACGTCCAGGATGTATTCTTCGCCCTGGTATGGAAATCCGCATATGTCGAATATCTCCTGGGGATAGCTTTTGGTATTACGCCGGTTCTCGTCATCGAACAGTCCCGTGATCCACTTGTGTTCGGCCTTATCATCAATGGGATGACAGTTCCCGTCGACCAGATGGAAGCCTCGCTTGGTCTTTGCCTGAACGATATTGGCCAAGGCACAGGCTTCTCTGTCCTTGTCGAGGTTGATAAGCAGATCGAACGGTGTCTGCTTGATCGTGTCCAGGCTTTTAAGCTCATACCGATAGACCCGATCCACACTGGCCGGGAGTATCTCAGGAGTATGCGTCAGCCAGTGTACCTGCGCATGGGGATAGACTTCCTTCAACTTCCGGAGAAGGGGTGTCGTCCGGATGATATCTCCGATAGCTCCCAGTTTGATGATGAGGATCCGTTCCTTTATCTTCTCATAATGGGGACATCCATCACAATGGACATCGTACGCCTTATGGGGCTGGCAGGGTATGTCTCCCCGAAAATGACGACAATCGGTGTGGATAACCATGATCTAATGACCTTTGATAATCACGTTTCTGTTATGATGTTACGACGCCCAGGGCGATGGAATTCACCTTTGTCTCCGCATCATCGGATCTGGAGAGGAGTATGATGGGCTTTTTTGCACCCAGAATGAGACCGCCGATCTTGGCTTTTGCCAGATGCCAGAGCCCTTTCCCCAGGATGTTGCCGGATGCGATATCGGGCATGAGCAGGATATCGGGATCGCCCGTAATGTGGCTGTCCACGCCCTTGATACGGGCCGCTTCCGGGGAAAAAGCCACATCCAGAGCCAACGGGCCTTCGACTTCCGCATTGCCGAACTCACCCGCATGTGCCATGTGCACCAGTTTCTCTGCGTCCACGGTCTCCGGCATGTCTGGATTCACGGTCTCGATGGCTGCCAGGATGGCGACTTTGGGCTTTTCCACGCCGAGTTTGTGCATCATATGAATTCCGTTTTTCAATATTCCAACTTTTTGCTCCAGCGTGGGCCTGATCACCATGCCGCCATCCGTGCTCATCAGAAGCTTATGGTACGTCGGAACCTCCAGCAAAGCGATATGGCTCAGGAGCGTTCCGCGCAGGATGTCTTCTTTTTTGTTCAATACGGCCTTTAGAACAGTGGGTGTGCTCACTTTTCCTTTCATCAATCCGTCTGCTGTATTGTTATGAAGCAGGTCCACGGCGATGGATGCAGACTCCTCGTCGCTGGATGCCTGATGGGATGTGATACCGCTTAAGTCGAAATCCACTTTTTTGGCGATGTCTTTGATCTTATCCACATTCCCCACAAGAATCGGTTCCATAATACCAAGATTTTTTGCGTTCTTCACAGCCTCCAGCACGGCAGTCCCCTCGGCGCCGGCTATGGCAATCTTCTTCCCCCCCGCTTCTTTCGCCTTTTCAATTACAGCCCGATAACTCGTTAGCATGTGTGATGTCTCCGGTAAATTTCTCTGAATCAATTCTCTTCCAACTCGATAAGAAGTTGCCCAGCATCGACTTGCTGACCGGCATTGACATGAACCTTTTTCACTTTTCCTGTCAAGGAAGAATAAAGTCCTGTTTCCATTTTCATCGCTTCGACAATGATCAAACACGCCCCCTCTTCCACTGCGTCTCCGTCCTTAACGTCGATCTTGAGTACACTCCCGGGCATGGGTGCCGTGATGGATAGCTTGGCCTCTCCTCCGCTGCCTTCCTTGTGGACGGCGGCTGAATCGGTCTCTGCACCCGGAATCGAAAAGCAGTAGTTCTCGCCGTTGATATGAACGAACCGCTTGCCATCGCCCTTGGCGATGAAAACCGTCATCGAACGGCCTCCCAGGATAAGTGACATTCCATGATCGTCGATGACTTGAACATCCACGTCAAAATCCTCATCCCCGATTTGTGCTACGAGTTTTCCGTCTTTCGAATTCAGCGTAACCCGATGAACGGTATCGCCATATAAAAATTCATACTCCATTCAGATACTCCTATCCCCGTTCGCCGATTCTCCAGTTGCCCAGAATCGACCACGGGGAATACGTCGTCTCAACGCTGGGTGTCGATTTGAATTCTGGCCGGGTGTGTTCGAATACCGCAGCAGCGGTTAACGCAGCCTGTAAATACTCGTTTTTTTCGTTCTCCTGCCAGTCTGACAGGTTTTTTTCGATAAAATCCGTCGTTGTCTTTCCGGATATAAAATCGGGTACGTCCATGACGTCCCTGAGATAGGGAATCGTGGTTTTGATTCCCATCACGACATAGTCTTTCAACGCCTGTGTCATGCGCTTTCTGGCGATTTCCCTTTCCTCTCCCCATGCGATGAGTTTGGCCAGGATGGGATCGTAGTACATCGATACATCACATCCTGAATAGATACCCGAATCCACCCGTATGCCGGGTCCTTCCGGATTCTTCATGAAATGGATGGTTCCCAGTGAGGGCAAGAACCGGTTGGCAGGGTCTTCCGCATAGATTCGGCATTCGATGGCATGACCCCGCTGGAAAAGATCCTCCTGCCGGATGGTCAGCTTTTCACCAGAGGCAATGCGAATTTGCCATTTCACCAGGTCCAATCCTGTGACCATTTCGGTGATGGGATGCTCGACTTGTATGCGTGCGTTGACTTCCAGGAAATAGAAATTTCTTTCCTGATCCAGGAGGAATTCGACGGTTCCTGCATTGGTATACCCCGTGGCACGTACAACCTCGACGGCCGTCCTCCCCATACGTTCCCGCAATCCAGGATCAACGGCTGTGGATGGCGTTTCTTCGACAATTTTCTGATGCCGACGCTGGATGGAGCATTCCCGCTCGAAGGCATGCACGACGTTTCCGTGCAGATCGGCCAGCACTTGAAATTCGATATGCCGCGGCTGTTCGATACACTTTTCGAGATACACCGAATCGTCCCCGAACGCCGATTTTGCCTCCCGCCTGCCCGATTCGATGGCGCTCTTGAGCTCCTTGGAATTGCGTACGATCCGCATGCCTTTCCCGCCGCCTCCGGCGGACGCTTTGATCATCACCGGATAACCGATGCGGCTGGCTTCCTCCTGGAAGGTATCGATTTCCGATACCGCGGATTTCATGCCCGGGATGATGGGCACATCGAATTTTGATAACGTTTTACGGGAAGCGACCTTATCGCCCACGAGTTTCATAGCCCTGGCACTCGGCCCGATGAAGACGATGCCTTCTTTCTCACACCGCGCCGCAAAACGATGATTCTCCGCAAGGAAGCCGTATCCCGGATGGATGGCTTCGGCACCCACCTCTTTCGCTGCGTCGATGATACGATCCATATTCAGATAACTTTCCAGGGGCGGAGCTTCCCCGATGCATACGGCTTCGTCGGCGAGTTGGACATGCAGGTTCTGGCGATCCACATCCGAGTATACAGCAGCGGACTGTATGCCCATTTCCCGGCATGCCCGTATCACCCGAACAGCGATCTCCCCTCGATTGGCAATGAGTATTTTCTTAAACATTCGACTCCGTTATGATCATTCAGGTCACGATTCAATACGCCAGGATGGTTTCCTTTTTTCGAGAAACGCGTTCATGCCCTCCTGGCCTTCTTTACTGATTCTGAGTTTCGCAATCCCGTCGGCCGTGTATGATTTTGCCTCTTCCAGTCGCATGCCCGGTACATTCTCCAGAAGTTTCTTACATACGGCCATGGCTTCCGGGCCGTTTTTCAGGAAACGATCTTTCCAGCCATCGACGGCCGCATCCAGTTTTTCCAACGGAACCACAACATTCACCAGTCCCGCAGAGAGGGCCTTCTGGGCATCGATTCGCTCTCCTGAGAGGAAAAACTCCCGGCATTTGGACTCGCCTGCCCGTTTAATCACGTAGGGAGAAATGCAGGCCGGAACAAGACCCAGCTTCACTTCGCTTAAACTGAACACGGCCTTTTCCTGCGCGATGACGATATCACATGCTGAAACCAGTCCCATGCCTCCCCCGATGGCCGCTCCGTTTACTCTTGCGATGGTCGGCTGGGGAAGCGTATACAGCCGGTGCATGCATTCGGAAACCCGATTCGAATCTTCGAGGTTCTCTTCGTATGAGTAGTTGATCATCTTCTTCATCCAGTGGAGATCGGCCCCGGCACAGAAGGATTTGCCGTTTCCCGTGAGAATCACGACGCGTATTTGTCCTCTACGGTCATGCAGGTCCTGGAATACATCGATCAATTCGGTGAGCATGGTATCGTTGAATGCATTGTGAATCTCCGGCCGGTTCAGTGTGACCCGTGCGATGGGTTCATCCATCTCGTAAAGAATCGTCTCCAAAAAACCTCCTTAAATTTCTATATTCGTTCGTGTTCGATCTGATGTGGAAACGGGGTATTTCATCAAGACCCTGTTTTATCAAAACGGAGATTCCGCACACGTCCGTTGGATACTCGCATACCTGTTATATTATCGTTCTCATCCCTGATGAAGCGCATATTCCTCAGCCACCATTGCTCATTCGTAAAATGATCCTTCACAGTAGGGGTCATGTTTCCATCGCCATGTCGTCGATGCTGGTGATCACGCGCGCCGTGCCGGCGCCGATCTTCTGCCCGATCGAACGGCCCTCGGTGAGCACCTCGCCCTGGCCCCTGAGATCCCAGCGCTCGATGACCTGACCGGCACGGCTCTGCACCGTTTCCGGACGCGCCTGCACGATATAG
>CAZTKR010000238.1:0-6100 GCA_964614115.1 uncultured bacterium
CCTTAAAATCATTCGTATTGTAACGCCGAACAATCAGACGTTCGTTATCCCATCGTGTGATGGGCGTTTCCGTGAAGCAGTAAATAAATTTGTACGTCGAAATCATATTATGGTACATTTATTGCTGATTACCGGTTGCTAATACATGTAGGTGCAAAAACAAGTTGTTGGGAGAGAACCTGCATGCATCCGTATTTATGTTATTCCATTAAAAAACAAGGGATTGGTTTGGTCTGGGCCAGCGCATGTGTCGTTGGACGGACTCCGTGGAAGTAGGGAAAATTTAAACAGTATCGGGTATTTAGGGTTTTCAATTTGATAGACCCCACAGGGTCGGCAGCATCGTTCGATAGAATGGCATAGGCATAACGTCGGAAAAAGGGCATGGGAAGGATCAGTGTAGAGAATGTAAAATTTGGCATGGTCTTATCCAGCGATGTCCAAGATCATCGCGGAGATGTACTCCTGCGTGCCGGGGAGAAGATACAGAGGAAAAACCTGCGAATTTTCAAGATGTGGGGAATCACGGAAGTCGATGTCCTGGATATTTATGCTGAAGGTGTAGAGCATGGAGGCGCAGAGCCGCTTGAGACGGCTGCACCCGTGGATGTAAAAAGCCAGGTCGAGCAGTTGTTCCAGCACACGGATTCCTCTCATCCAGTCATCAAGGAGTTGGTTCGCATCCGGATGAAACGGCTTGCCGGCCAGGAAACAACGGAGGCCGTGTATGGATCGTGACCTCCTCGAACTTCTCCAGGATTCCGATAAAATACCCACGCTGCCAATCATCTACATACAGATCAAGGAGCTCATCGACAATCCCCGGTCGTCCATCACAGATATCGGCAATGTCATCAAGAAAGATTCGGGACTCACGGCCCGGCTGCTGCGCCTTGCCAACAGCACCTATTACGGCCTGCCCAATGCCATCGATTCCATCACACGGGCTCTTGTCACCATCGGCACCAGGGAGCTTTGCGATTATATCCTGGGTACGGTCATACTCTCTCTGTTCAAGGGCATACCCGAAGATCTGGTCAACATGAAGTCATTCTGGAAACACAGCATCGGATGCGGTCTGGCGTCGAAGATTATGGCCACGTTTCGGGGATATCCGAACCCGGAGCGGTTGTTCGTGGCGGGTCTGCTCCACGATGTGGGACGGCTTTTTATTTTCAAGAGCCTGGTCAAGAAATCGCGCTGTCTGATGACACGGTGCACTGCCTCCTCCGAGCTGATGCTGGAGGCAGAGAAGGCCGTCCTGGGTTTCGATCATACCGATGCCGGCCATGTTCTGTTGAAACACTGGAATTTGCCGGAAAACATTCAGGAGATCGTGGCCTGCCATCATCATCCGATATCGGCAAAGACGTACCCGGTGGAGACGTCCATTATCCATGTGGCGGACATCATCGTCCATTCGATGGAGCTGGGGAACAACGGCGAACGTTTTGTACCGCCCCTGAATGCCCAGGCGTGGGACATGCTGGGGCTGCAGCCCAGCATACTGCCGCCCATCGTCCATCAGATGAACAGGCAGTTCGAGGAAGTGCTTTACTCGTTATACCCGGAATCGCATTATGCCTGAGAAATACGATAAAAAATATATCCAGAACCTGGAAGAGCGTGTCAATTACCTGGAAGAGGTATACCGATCTACCCTGGATATCCTGGATATGATGGTCGCCTTCAGCGGCAACCTGTCCAGAAGTCCCCTGGACCTGGAGCCGGTGCAGGTTTTCAACGCGACCCAGACGAACCTGGAACGGCTGTACGCCTTCAACGTCCTGGCGTTTTTTCTGGTCACCGATGATGATCATGATTTTCGTATGGTCCACTGTTCGTCGGACTCGGATGCGTCCGTTCTGCAAGCGGAGGTGGACATCGCCGCTGCCAACGGGAATTTTGCATGGGCGATTCGTAAAAACCGGCCGGTCTTGATCGCATCCACTATCCTTTCGGGGAAAAAGCTGGTGTTCCACTCGATGGCCACCAAATCCCGGGTCGTGGGTATGTTCGTGGGTGTCCTGTCCTGTGATGAATTTCATTCAGGGGACATATCGTCGGATATCTTCTCCATCCTGATGTACAACTGCGCTCAGACGCTGGAAAATGCCACCCTGTACAAAGAGCTGCAAACGGCCAACGAACAGTTGAAATCGGAAATCCAGGAACGGATACGGGGTGAGGAGCATCGGCGGAAGCTGGAGCTTGAGGTGATGCAACAGAGCCGTCTTTCTTCCATCGGTCTGTTGACCGCCGGGATCGCTCACAACCTAAGAAGTCCGTTGACGAGCCTGATGGGCTATATCAGTCTGATGCAGAACGGTCACAGTGAGGCGAACGATATCGACAAGATGATGAACATGGCCAAAAACATGGACAACATCATCAACACGATGATGGTCAAGAGCCGGCGGAGTCAGGAAACCCAGAAAGTGGCTATCAACTTGAGCGAACTGTTGTCTGCCGAACTGAGCTTTCTGGAGGCAGACATGGAATTCAAGCATCGTGTGAAAAAAGAATACGATTTTCAGGAATCCCTGCCTCCGATTCACGGCCTGTACAGCGATTTTTCCCAGGGGTTGATGAACATCGTTCATAACGCCGTCCATGCCATGCACGATTCCAAGACAAAAAAACTCACCGTGAAAACATCCTGCGACGGCGAGAATATCACCATCTCGATATCAGACACGGGCTGCGGTATACCGGAGGAGGATATTCCCCACTTATTCAGTCCGTTTTTCAGCACCAAACCAAAGCTGGATGCCCAACAGGGCGATGGTCCCACGGGAACCGGGCTGGGGCTGTACAGCACGTACCACCTTCTCCAGCCGTACTGCGCCAAGATCGATGTGAAGAGCCGCGTGGGTAAGGGCACGACCTTTACCGTGACCTTCCCCCTGGCTGAATGCGATAAAGCGCCACATAGCTACACCCAACAGGCCGAGAAGATACAGGAGGCGTGACGCGCGTTTCTTGCCGATACGCATCCGCCAAACCATCGTGTATCCCTTTTCACACCCGTTTTTTTGATAGGACACCCCCTCATTACAATACGGATCCCACGGTCGTGCATGGCAGACGATGTTCATCCCGGCTCCGCTGAATGACGACGCCCGCTTTTCATCGTCAAGGCCATGAGGACAATGCCCATCCTGATTCCTATATGGTTGTGGGTACGATGTTCCCATGATCCGTGTATGGTGTCCCGAATCCGTCCGGCGACTTCTTGCATGAGAGATTCATCCTGTCGGATGTATGGGACATTCATCCTGCCGGATAAAAATTGTACTTGACTTTGTTCTGCAGAATGTTGTTTATTATTAGGTGTCGGTAAAGACGATCCACCAAACGAGTGTCCGATAAAACCATGGGCGAGACCAGCATCACAGTGGGCATCACGGGGGGTGTCGGCTCGGGTAAGACGGTATTTACCCAGGAGCTGAAGAAGATGGGTGCCGCTGTCATCGATGCCGATGAGGTGGCCCGGAATCTCGTGGATGACAGTCCGGACATCCGGGACGCGTTGCGCCGGGCGTTCGGGTCCGGCATCTTCGATGCATCGGGCGCGCTCCGAAGGCGGATCCTGGGACGCATCGTCTTTTCCGATCCCCAACAGTTGGATACCCTGAACAGTATCCTTCGATCTCCCATGATCCGGGAAATCAAGAAGAAAATCGCCGAATATCGGATTGCCCGGAATGACATGATCGTCGTGGACATGGCTATCCTGTTCGAGGCGGGACTGGAGTCGCTGTTCGACATCATCGTCGTTGTGTCGGCTCCCGAGGAAAAGCGCATGCGCTGGCTGGAAGAGGACAGGGGGTGGAGCCGGGAGGAAATACGGAATCGCATGGAAGCCCAGATGGATGTCCGGTACAAGGAGCAGAAAGCCCATATCGTCGTTCAAAACGCGGGATCGCTGGGCGCCTTCCGCCAGAAGGCCAGGGATTTTTACCGGCAGCACGTCCAGCCGTCGTGATACCCGTATCCATCGTCATCTATCACGATAAAAAGGCATCACTTTATCCACGGAATGGGTGCCTGTCGTTCTGCGGGCGAAGAGGTCGTCTGATACGAGACGAACAAAAAGTCATTTCGATAAAAAACTATGGTAAATGCCTTGATTTTTTTGAAAATAATGTGTAAGTTCAGATGTCGCATCCATGCACGGGGGATATACGCTGTTTCATCGTACAGAATACTGTTTTTTGAAGAGGGTAAAGAAGGGACATACCTCTTTCGTGTGTTTACATAACCGTATCGTCCAGATTCCTGATTTTCCACACGTTTTTCTGCATCTCCAGTATCCTGTTCTATTTTTTTTCATTATTTTTCCAGCATTGAATCCAGTGAAAAAACATTGGTGTATTGCTGCCGGATGTGTGACCGCCGGCCGCATCTCGGGAGAATCGGTGCATTCACATCAGGAGTAGAGTATGTACTGTGTCATCATGGCAGGGGGATCGGGCACACGTTTTTGGCCTCGAAGTCGTGAGGAACGCTCCAAACAGTTTTTGACTATTTTCGGACAAAAATCCCTGATGGAATCGACGTTGAAGCGTTACAGCACTATGGTTCCGTGGAAAGATACCTATATCGTCACGAAAAAAAGCCAGAAAGAAGAACTGGAAAAACACCGACTGGACGTACCGGAGGAGAACCTGATTTACGAGCCTTTCGGGAGGAACACGGCCCCGTGTATCGGGTTGGCCGCGCTGGTCGTCGAAAAAAGAGACCCCGACGGCGTGATGATCGTCTCTCCTTCGGATCATCTGATTCAGGCAAAAAAAAACTTTAAGAGGACGATCCTGGCGGGCGTTCAATTGGCCGAGGAAAAGGACGGAATGGTCACCATCGGTATCAAGCCCGACCGTCCGTCGACCGGGTACGGTTATATCCAGGTCCATCAGGATATCGGTACTGTGGATGGGATGAAGGCGTTCAGCATAAAAACCTTTGCGGAAAAGCCCAATCTGGCCACGGCAAGACGATTCCTGAAAAGCGGCGATTTTTACTGGAACAGCGGCATTTTTATATTCCGGGTATCGTGCTTTATGAAAGAAGTGAAGGCCCATCTACCCGATCTTTTCGATGGACTCCAGGAGATCAAGAAACACATGGGTAAACCGAATTATGAAGATGTTCTTCAGAATGTCTATCAGCAAATACCCAACATTTCCATCGATTACGGAATCATGGAAAAAACGTCCCATGTATACCTCATCC
Source organism: uncultured bacterium (assembly GCA_964614115.1). GTDB lineage: Bacteria > Zhuqueibacterota > QNDG01 > QNDG01 > DSAB01 > CAZTKR01. The sequence continues at coordinate 5,236 of CAZTKR010000238.1, forward strand.
GGGGCGATTTCGGCTGGAACGATTTGGGCAGCTGGGACCAGGTGTACAAGTTAAGCCCCAAGGATAGCGACGGAAACGTGGTCGTGGGGGACGCGATGCTGGTGGATGTCAAGAATTCGTATGTGTACAACTCAAAAGGAATCGTGGCTGTACTGGGGTTGGAGGATGTGGTTGTGGTTCATGAGGGGGGCGCAACCCTCGTGTGCAGGCGAGATAGAGCAGAAGATGTAAAACTGATCGTCGATCGGTTGAAGCGAAAGCAATGGGCAAAATACAGATGAGAATCGTAACTCGGAGGGACAATGGATACTCGCAGGCTGGCCAGTTTCCTCCATGAGGAATTCTTTATACCGGAGCTGACTTCCTCAACCAAGGAAAAGGTTCTCGAAGAGCTGGTGCAACCCCTGATGAACAGCGATAAGGTAAAGAGTAAAAGCTTGATCCTGGAGACGCTGAAACGAAGAGAAACGCTGGGCAGTACGGGTATCGGAAAAGGGATCGCCGTACCCCATTGCCGTACCTCGGTGGTATCGGAGATTCATATCGTGGTAGGCATTTCCAACGCCGGCATCCCCTACGATGCCATCGATAAAAAAGATGTGAAGATTTTTTTCCTGATCGTGGCCCCTCCTCAGGAGGAAACCAATCTGTATCTTCCCATACTGGGGAAAATCGTGGAAATGGTGAGGAACGCACGCACACGACGTGTGCTTCGGAAGGTCAATGATTATGCATCACTGATAGATGCCAACCTGATTGTGGTACTGAAAGAAAATCACCGCTTCATGGAAAGGATCTTCAGGACAAGTACAACAAAAAAAATAATCAGCCACATACCTTTTTTACCGGAGCAGGTTTTGCATTT
>CAZTKR010000239.1:0-5976 GCA_964614115.1 uncultured bacterium
AGATTCGTATCAATTTCCATTTACCGCCCCGGAAACGTTGATAGTTCACATTACTCTTGATTATTTCATCGACCATTTGGACACACCATATGCCGATCAGGCCAAAGTGAAAGATGAATGCCCCGATCCAGTTAGCGCTGACCTCCAACAGAAAAACAGCAATGATGTTGATCCACATGATCCATTTAATGTCCCCTGCTCCGCGAAGACTTCCGGTGATGACCGTATTCATGGCTTTGGGCACTTGAACCAGGGCGAAGACGATGAAGAGCACGTGAAAACCGTAGTCTGCGATGATGGCGTCCTCTTTACGAATGAAAAGATGTAGCAGCGGGTTGGCAAAGACGATCATCAGGATGAGTATCAAGAGCCCGAATATGAAAACGATTCTGTGGGACATGGTGCCCGAATGTTCGGCATCCATGTGGTCATTGGCTCCAATTTTTTTACCAACGTGGGTCATGGCTGCAAGGCCAAATCCCAGGTAGAACATCGAGAGCACGCCCTGAATCCGGAGGAAGACCTGATGGATGGCCAGTTCGGTGATGCCGATCAGGGCCACGTATCCGGTGACGATGAGCTGACCGCCCGACCAGACGAGCTGTTCGACGGTTGTGGGAAGTCCCATCTTGAAGAGTTGTTCCAGGCTTTTCAGCTTGGGCGTGGTCAGTTCTATGAAGGAGAGAAAGAGGGTGGAGCTTTTACGCCTCAGGTAGAAGAAGGTCATGCAAAATCCCAGGGTATGAGCAACACCCATGGCCAGAGCGGCTCCCCGGACTTCCAGTCGCGGGAATCCGAAGAGGCCGTAGATGAGGATGGGCGTGAGGATGATGTTTGTTAGGTTCATCGACACGTTGATGATCATCGACATCTTTGTGTTGCCGGATCCGCGAATCAGGCCAACGGCGATGAAGTTGGGTACGAGCAGCGGTGTGAATAAGGCTACTGTCTGCAGATAGATGATTCCCGAATCGATACCCGAGATGTAAGAGTTCGATATGGAGCTCAGAATTTCCCGTTCGCTGATGAGATTGAAAAGAAAGGGAGAACCGAAGTACCAGACCAAACCGATGGGAATCGACAGAAGGAACCCGGACATGACGGTCTGGCCCAGAATGTGATTGGCTCCCCACTGGTCGTTGGATCCGAGGTGCCGGTTGATGAGAATGGTAGCGCCGATGACGAACGTCAACAGAAGTGTGGATGTGACCAGTATAATCTGGAGCGCGAATCCCACGCCTCCCAAGGCAGCGGCGCTGAGCCTTCCGATAAAAACCGCCTCGATAAGCCACATCACCGGCTGGGAGGCGAGATCAAGGGCAGCTGGCAGCGAGGTTTTCAGGATTGGGAAAAAGTGAGATCGTTTTGTCAATCGTAGTACTCCAGCCCCAGATGTGTGATGCACTCCTCACCGCGGAGATGTCGCAGTGTGTTTTTCAGTTTCATCAACTGAATGAAGAGATCGTGCTCCGGATATAGTTCGGGTGCGGTCATGGGACTCTTGAAGTAGAAGGAGAGCCACTCTTGTATGCCCTTCATACCCGTTCTCTGGGCAAGGTCCAGAAACAGGACGAGATCCAGAACGATGGGAGCAGCCAGGATGGAGTCGCGGCATAAAAAGTCGACCTTGATCTGCATCGGGTAACCCATCCATCCGAAGATGTCGATGTTGTCCCATCCTTCTTTATTATCACCGCGAGGCGGATAGTAGTTTATTCTTACCTTATGATACAAGTCCTTGTAAAGCTCGGGATATACTTTTGGCTGAAGGATGTGTTCCAGGACGGAGAGCTTTGACTCTTCCTTTGTTTTGAAAGATTCGGGATCGTCCAAGACTTCTCCGTCGCGATTGCCCAGGATGTTCGTGGAGAACCATCCGTTCATGCCCAGCAAGCGTGCCTTGAATCCGGGTGCGAGAATGGTTTTCATCAACGTCTGACCCGTTTTAAAGTCTTTGCCTGCGATGGGAATCCCGTTCTTGTGGGCCAGTTCCCACATGGCCGGTATGTCTACGGTTAAGTTGGGAGCCCCGTTGGCATAAGGCACGCCGGACTTCAGGGCTGCGTATGCATAGATCATCGAGCTGGGGATCGACGCGTGGTTATCCTTGAGGCCCCTTTCGAAGCTTTCAAGATCCTTGTGCACATCCTGGGGTTTGATGAATACCTCGGTGGAAGCGCACCATATCATGATCATTCGGTCGACCTTTTCTCGCTCCTTAAAGCGCTGAATATCCTCCATGAGTTGCTGGGCCAGGTCCATTTTTGTTTTTCCCTGCTTTACCCAGGTGCCGCTGAGTTTCTTAACGTATTTTTGATCGAATACGGCCTTCATCGGCTTTATCGATTCCAATCGGTCTTTTACTTTCGCGAGGTCGGAATCCTTCAGAACCCCGGCATTTTTAGCGGCCTCATACCCGTTGTCTTCGAAGATATCCCACCCTCCGATGACGAGGTCTTCAAGAGATGCCAAGGGCACAAAATCCTTGATTTTAGGGATTCGGTTTTCCGTGCGCTTTCCCAGGCGTACTGTACCCATCTGGGTCAGAGACCCATACGGAAAGCAATGGTTCTTAGCGATGGCTTCTACGCCTGCGATGAAGGTTGTACCCACAGCTCCAAGGCCCGGAATTAAAACTCCCAGCTTTCCCCGCGGCTCTTCGATGTGTACACCTTTTTGAGTCAATGTTACCCTCCTTCGTCTTATCGGTGTGCTTAAGCTCGTATTTGACGGATACGATTGTGATCATCCAACAGCACGATGGTTGGTTTAAAGACTCTGGCCCGGTCCTCTTCCATCATACCATAAGAGAGTATGATGATCGGGTCTCCGACCTGTGCCAGCCGGGCGATGGCTCCGTTCATAATGATGTCACCGCTGTCTTTTTTTCCCTTGATCACGTAGGTTTCTGCCCGGGCTCCGTTGTTTATGTTGAGCACGTGGACTTTTTCATACGGCAGCAGACCGGCAGCCCCCATCAGAGTCTCATCGATGGTAATGCTGCCCTCGTAGTCCAAATCTGCGGATGTCACAATTGCCCGCTGAATTTTAGAGAGAAGCATGTGTCGAGTCATCATGTATTTTCAGCCGTTTCATGTGGATATGATTTCTTCGTGATCTTCTCGCCATATATGAACGATGCGTTGGATCGCTGTCACATTAGAAAGGATGGCAATGATCCAAATGGATGCAATGAGAAGATAAGAATGAATCAGGCCCCCTATACCCAGCAGAAGTAACCTTTCCGCTCTCTGGAGCAGGCCGATTTTACACTCAAATCCCAGACCCTCGGCCCTGGCCCGAACATAACTGACCATCATAGACCCCCCCAGAGCGACAGCTATGGCAACGGTAGTCAAGTACGAGCCTGCTTTTACAAAATAATAGGCCATGCCAAAGAAGAAGACGACTTCCGAGTACCGATCCAGTGTCGAATCGTACAACGCACCGAATTTGGTTACCTTTCCTGCATGCCGGGCAAGTTTTCCGTCGATGGAGTCGAACAAACCGGAAATGAGAATGAGACAAGCGCCGATACGGAGGGCACCGGTCGCGACGAAGTACGCCGCCAGACAGCTTACCAGAAATCCAACCGTCGTAAACGTGTTGGGGTGGACATTCAGCTTTGTCGACAGTTCAACGATAGGCTCCAGCGCCGAGAGATAGCCCTTCTTCAGTCGGTCCGGAATGGGCTTGAGATTGGATAATTTAATCATGGTTTTTTTGTGCACCCTTTAATGATAAGTATAAATTCTCCTTTAGGCTTCCGCTCGGAGAAGACGCGTACGATTTCGGAAATAGGTCCCCGTAATGTCTCTTCGAATTTCTTCGTCAGCTCCCGGCATACGGCCATGGTTCGATCTCCCAGTACTTCCAGCAAATCCGAGAGGGTGCGGAGGAGTCGATGTGGCGCTTCGTAGAGAACGATGGTACGGGTTTCTCCTGCCAGGTCTTCCAGTCTGGATTTTCGTCCTTTCTTCACGGGCAAGAATCCCTCGAACACGAACCGATCCGTTGGAAGCCCCGAAACGGTCAGGCCTGCCACGGCTGCTGTGGCTCCTGGTATGGGCACTACGGGGACGGACACATCCGCGGCCCGGCGCACCAGGTAGTACGCCGGATCGGAGATGCCCGGCGTGCCCGCGTCGGAGACGACAGCAATCGAATCGCCTTGTCTCAATCGATTCAAGAGCATCGGAGTCTTGCGCACTTTATTATGGTCGTGGTAGCTCTCCATGCGATTTGGAATGCCAAAGTGCTTCAAGAGCAGCCCTGTTCGCCGCGTGTCTTCGGCAGCGATAAGGTCAGCTTCTTTTAGAATGCGCAGCGCTCTTAGCGTGATGTCCTCGAGATTGCCGATGGGAGTACTCACCAGGTAGAGAGAGCCGACATTTATGGACACAGCGATTCGTATCTTTCGATTATATTTTTGTCAGTGCCCTGCTCATTTTATCCAGGGCGTCATTCACTTCCTCTTCCGTCAGGTCCAGATGGGGACGAAAGCGAAGCGTGCGCGCGCCGCAAGTTAGACATAAGAGCTGCTGGTCTCGGAATGCCATCCACAGTTGGGATTTCATGTCTGGCTTGACGGCATCGAAACCCAGAAGCAATCCTTTCCCCCGGGGGTTTTCGATGATATTACTGAATTTCTTACACAGGTCTCTGAGGCCCTGTAAGAAATAGGCGCCCACTTTTTGGGTGTTTTCGATCAAGTTGTCTTCGCCGATGATTTTTAAAAACTGGGCACACCGCACCATATCCACGGGATTTCCTCCCCATGTGGAATTGAGCCGACTTTTACAGGGATCGGCATTACCGAAGACATTCTCGTCGATGGTAAAGAATCGGTCGTGGTTTGCCATTATGCCGCCGGTTTGTGTTTTCTTGGAAAAAGCGACGATGTCCGGCCTGGCGCCATCACCGAAGTATTCGTGTGCCCACATCTTGCCCGTCGTTCCGAAGCCGGTCTGTACCTCGTCATAGATGAGTATGATGTCATTTTCGTCGGCGAGGGTTCGGAGCTGAGTAAAGAAAGTATCGGGAATATGTCGATCGCCGCCCTCACACTGGATAGGCTCGATGAGGATAGCGGCAATATCGTCCGCATGGTCTTTGAGGACATTTTTTATTCTATCGATGGCCACAGCCTGTTGTTTTTCGACGTCTTCTTGATTGGACACGTTGCCGTCGTTATCAAAATAAAGTACCGGCGGGTCGATTCGAAACCAGTCGAATTTGGGGAAATACTTATACTTTCTGGGATCGCTGGTATGGGTTAATGACAGGGTGTATCCCGACCGCCCGTGAAACGCCTGTTCGAAATGGATCACCTTTGTGCCCAGGGGGAGCAACTCTTCCTGGGGGTCCTTCTGGATTTTACCCTTTTTCATGTTCACGCGGACCTTCCAATCGAAGGCCGCCTTCAGGGCATTCTCTACGGCCAAAGAGCCGCCATCGATGAAGTAGTAATGATGCATATACGGGGGCGTTGCCAGCTCCCGGAAGACATCCACAAATTCCGCCAGCTCCTCCGTCCAGAAATCGGCGATGGAAGGCCTGTACAGAGCGATCCTTCCCATTTTTTCGATGAATGAACGATCTCTCAAACGGGGATGGTCAAAGCGAACGGGAGCGGTGGAGAAAAAACCGCACATGTCCAGATAGAGTTGTCCGTTCAGGTCTTTGAGATAGGAACCGCGGGAATTCCAGATGTCCGGTGCGATTGCCGTCCACCAGTCATCCTGGAGGCCGGCAATACCCTCTTTCGGATTTCCTATAATTTTTTTTCGTATCGTGGCGTTATCCATTCTATACTCCGTGGTTTTATTTCGCGCTTCCATCGCGATGACGATGAAAACAAATGTCGGAAAAAGCTTAGTATTATAGTAATTAAAAAACAAAAAGTCAAGTTATTCCATGCCGCTTTTTTACTTGATATTAAATTGTTTATAGATTTTTTTATATCGGTTGTCGAAA
>CAZTKR010000240.1:0-5961 GCA_964614115.1 uncultured bacterium
TATTTAAGTTATGTAATTTCAGTAGTTTGTTAGGATATTATATTGTTAAAGGGTAGAGTATTTGAGAGCGTCTAACTCTAATGTATATTCCTAAACCACTGAAATAATTAGCTTTAATATATGATTTTTAGGTGGGGACAAAAATGGGGACAGCACATAAATATTGAACTAAGGGTGGATTTAGGAAATGCTGTGTTCTCGAATTGAAAAATAAATAACGGCTGCGTAGTGGAAGAGCAGTTTACATTTGAAGAATTTCTTGTTGGATTGAGGCGGATCCATGATTATATTGGTGAGGAGAAGTGGTCTGAGCTTATTAAAAGCACACTACAAAAAGATACCAAATCCAAAGAAAAAACTCCTGATGATCTCCTTGATGAAATAAATAAATTTGAAGGATAATACCATGGGTCGAGTTAAGTCAAAATCCGTCTGGCATCTCTGGAACCGAAAAGACAGCCCATACTGGTGGGTGTGGCGATATGATAGTAAAGATCCAAAAAAAAGAATTCGCCGGCCGACAACAAAGAGAAAGGCCGATTATACAAAAGAACAAATGCAAAAAATAATCAATACTGTTCAAGGAATCGTCAGGGATTACAAAGCCATTGATTATTCAATCGATTGGTTTGAAGACTATATCATGAGAAAGCTCAAACTTGAAGACCGCTCTAAATCATTACAAGACGAGTATAAGGCTGCAATAAATTACCTGAGATTAATCTATGGAGATCACTATTCAATTCTTAATATTGGCAGGGAAGCCATCGACAGAATTAAAGAAAAAATGCTTGAGTGCGGAAGAAAACGTAAGACAATCAATAACTATCTAACGGTTTTCCGTGCAGCATTTGAAAGACTTCTTATCGATGAAAAAATAGATAAAAATCCATTTTATAGATTCCCTCGGATGAAGATTGACAACACAGAAAAAAAACATCTCAAACTTTCAGAACTGAAGGATTTTCTTGATTTCGTTAAGCAGAACATCGACGAAAATACGTGGAGAATAATCAGAATCTATGCTGGTACTGGAAGACGACGAAATGAAATATTATTTCTAAAGCATGATGATGTTGATTTGATAAAGGGTATCTATAGGCCAAGAAATATTAAAAGTCATGATAAACATAGAATCACAAGAAGTATTCCAGATGATGTAATAGAAGACTTTGCTTACTTTATAAATAAGAATCGAAACGCTACATATCCATTCAAATTTTGTTATGAAGACACCTTAACCAGGAAAGTGACCGCGCTATTTAAAAAAGCAGGTTATCCAACTCTGACTCTTCATTCATTGAGACATACCTATTTAACTATTCTTAGAGAAAAGGGCATTGCTATTCGAGACGCGCAATTGATTATTGATCATAGCAGAATATCGACAACTGAGGGGTATCTACACGAATCGGTAATGGATTCACCGAACATTGGTATATAAAACATGGAATTTTGTCACGCTAGTGTGCACAAAAAAAGCCCTGAAATAAACAGGGCTAAATCATTGAAAATAAATTGTGGAGCCGATCGGGTTCGAACCGACGACCTCTTGACTGCCAGTCAAGCGTTCTCCCAACTGAACTACGGCCCCATAACGCATTTATTATAAGAAATTTATATCACAAAAGCAAGTGTTTTTCTACCGGACCAGGGCGAATTTCTCCTTTCGGATAAGCCGGCTGCCCGAAGTGACGACGTAAATATAAACTCCGCTGGGTGCCGGATGATGATCTTTGTCCATTAAATCCCAGGAATACATCTGTATCCCGCTGGACGCATATTCCACCTTGTCTTCCAATACCGTATAGCCAGACGCACTGAAAATCACAATCCGCACGGTTGACGATTCGTCGATGCGAAATGGGATACGGACTCTGGATTCAGCGTATTCACCTTCCACGAACGGATTGGGAATCGCGGCTGGCAGATACTCACTGTCCAGAGATCGGTACCCAAAATCGGCTCCCTCATACTGCTCGTTCCGGTCAAGTCGCAGGTCGATGGGATTGTCGACCGTGGTGGATATATATCCTGCGGGAATCGTGGACTCGTCCAATTCGACGCGGTACTTCCCAGAGTAGATGGCCTGGAACGAAAAAACACCCGACTCGTCGGTCGTTCGAGTAGAAAAAGGAACGTCATCGGACGTTCCCAGTGTGGTATCTGCACCTGCCTCGGCCAAGTGTATGGAAACGTCAGGTATGCCTGTCTCATCCCCATTCCGCATTCTGTCGGCATTCACATCCTCCCAAACTATGCCACTGATGGATCCTGCCGATCCTGAATCGGCTTCTGCAAACGGAATAAAGGTCGTTTCCTGGCCGGTGAACTCGGTTATTGCGACGCCTCTCCAGGGCATCTCATCTTCCGATACGATTCGAGTCAGCATCCCGTAGCCCAGGCTCGTGTACAAGGGATTTTCATCTCCCTGGATGAGTTCCACGGCACATGTTTCCGTCGTAAAATCTGAATTCTGGTATATGTTGGTAGGAATAATCGTATACGATGCCCCCTGGTTGGTCTCAACATGAAAATATCGGGACGCCATCGGATGTATGCTGACCATAAAAGAGGTGTCCTGTCCGAATACAAACGAATCATCCAGAACCATCATGGGATATACATCTCCCTCAGGGTAGAACCGGGATGCATCGGCCCGCGTTCCGGTCATGTAATTCCACCCGTAAAACAAAGCCAGTTCCTCTTCAAACGTGTGACCCAACTGCCTGAGGGCCATGTCCGTGGCCCGCACAGCCGGATATTGAACGATCTGCTCCCATGTCAATCGGGCGATATCCCTGCCACCCAGCCGTGTCTCGAGGAAATGAAACCAGAGGCAGAGCCCGTATTCCCGCCATCCATCTGCGTGATCAAAAGAGACGTTCGTCCGGTTGAAAAACGCCGGAAGATAATATACATAATCGTTCACATAATCGTAAACAACATCCTCCATCCAAGTAGCGCCGGCCTCCATCAAAAAAATATCATCGTAACGAAAATTGTATCCGAACTGAATCACGTGGAAGAATTCATGGGCCGCGGTAACCCGGACACCATCCAGGCCCTGCGTGGGCGTATGGGTATAATCGTTGTCCATCGTGATGTACGTGATCCAAGCGTTGGGATCGTCGGGATCGGTATCAAAACTCGTGTAACCGTAATCGCTGATATCCTTGATGTACACGTTCCATTCAGGGCCGTGATCGCTTTTATCCTCTGGGGGTATTTTCAAATCAAGTTGACCGATCTCTACCGAATAGGCATACTCAAAACTGCTGGCCACCTCTTCGATGTAATCGGATACGCCCGAATAATCGTAATCATCCAGCGAGACCGCATTGCTGCCCGTGGTATCGTAGTGGATCTTGAACATTCCGCTGGGACTGATATACCGTTTCTGCAGCCTGGGGCGGTAGAACATCGGCTCCAAAACAGCCCTCTGCTGGGGGCTGAATTCCTCCCAGCGTTGGCGGACACGTGCCCATAAACCCGTGGCCGATTTCAGCGGAAGATCGGGAAGTCCCCTGTATGCTTCGGGCAGACGATCCCGCACGAACGACCGCAATGCACGAATATAAAGGGCCTGGATTTCCGTAATCGATGCGTTGTTCCGCTGCTCCTGCAATCTTTGTTCAAACGTTTGCGAATATCCAACATGCATGCTCAGAAACAGACTTAGGCAAAAACAAATAACCGACGATCTCATCTGCTATCCTTCATTTTACTTCTTCTTAAAGATAAGAGAAAGGGGCACTCCCTCAAACCCGAAATTCTCCCTGATATGGTTCTCCAGGAACCTTTTATAGCTTTCTCGGATATGGTGAGGATAGTTCGAAAAAAATGCAAACCGGGGTGGATTGGAACCTACTTGAGTGCCGTACAGAATGCGCACACGCTTGCCACGAACGGCCGGCGGCATGTATTTTCGATTCAGGTCTTCCAGAAACCGATTCAATTCGGCAGAGGCGATACGTTTTTTTCTCTCTATGGATATCTGCCAAGCCAGTGCCAGTATCTTCGGAACGCGAAGCCCTGTTTTGCACGAAACGGTCACCACGGGCACGAATGCCATGCCTTTCATTCGGCGATCCAGACCTTCGTACCAGGCCTTAACTTTTTCAGGGTCTCCCCTCACCAAATCCCACTTGTTCACCACCAGCATCACCCCTTTCTGGGCCTTGATCACCGTATCTAGAACGCGCATGTCCTGCTGGGTAAGGCCCTCTTCTGCGTCGACGAATACACAGGCCACATGGCATCGCTCCACAACGCGGTGGGCTCGGAGAACGCTGTAGTATTCCACATTCTCCTTGACCCGGCTTCGACGACGCATGCCCGCTGTGTCGATGAGAACGAGCTCGTGGTCGTTGAAACGGATTTTTACATCCACGGCATCCCGCGTCGTCCCGGGAACTTCTGTGACCAGGAGCCTCTCCTCGCCCAGAATCGCATTCACGAACGTAGATTTTCCCACGTTGGGCTTCCCGACAACGGCCAGCTTGACCATGTTGTCATCATCAGGGATCGCAGAATCCCCTTCTTTCTTTTCCAGTCTTACGACGATCCGGGATAAAAGATCCCCCACGCTCCTGCCTCGTATGGCCGATATGGCCACAGGTTCTCCCAGTCCCAGGCGGATGAATTCGGCAGCATCGGGTTCTCGGTTCGCCCCGTCCACCTTGTTCACAGCCACGACGCACGCTTTGTCGCTCTTCCTCAGTATGTCTGCCACATGCCCATCGACGTCGGTGATGCCCGTGGTCGCATCGACGAGGAAAACAACAACATCTGCCTCTTCGATGGCCAGACGTACCTGCCTGGTAACACCCTTCTCGATAACATCATGGCTCTTGGGAATATAGCCGCCCGTATCCACCAGCGTGAAGGGAATCCCTTCCCATTCCGTATCGGCCGTCTTTCGATCACGCGTGATACCCGGTGTGTCGTCTACGATGGCCTCCCGCCTCCGGATGATACGGTTAAAGAGAGTCGACTTACCCACGTTGGGCCGGCCGACGATGGATACAATGGATTTATTCATGCCTTGCCCGGTACATGCATTCTTCCACTACGGGGTCATCGAATCCTCGCCACTTCCAGATCTCATGGGATGTATGCCGATAATGACCTACAGCCACCAGCGCCAGACTCTTTATGAAAAAACGAGCGGGATATGTTTTCAGCTTGGCCACTCGGCTCCTTTCTCCAGGTTGTACAACTCGTCAAAACGATTCAGTATTCGAATAGGCCGCCCCAGGATAGCCGTCAAATCTGCGGGCGTCCGATCGTCCAGGAAAAGGCCGTCGTCGTTCAGACAATTGGGGGGAAGCAAAACCGTCGCCATATCATCATCACCTTGAAATGCTTGAATGATATCACCTCCTGTGAGCAAACCGGATACGGTGACCGTCTCACCGTAGAATGAATTGGGAACCACCTTCAAACGGACATCCATGTTTTTCGCTCGGCTCAACACGGGAAGGACGAACTTTTCCAGTATGGGGCCTGCCAGAACGCCCGTGACCAGGGTGTAGCGGCTCTCCTTGTTCAACTGTTTTGGAAAACGCCTGGACGATTTCTCGAATTCTGTCAGGAACGACCGGACCATACCCACACCGTTCTCGACCTGCCAGAAATCTCCGTAGTGCTCGGTCGGAGGCACATCGTGCCCTGCCAACAGATAAAACTCATCGGCAAGATAAACCCACGGTTCCCGATGTTTTTTGTGAATGCGGTTCTGATGTTTCACCACGTTTTGGACAACCCCTCTGGCAGATACGGCATCGTACCCCTTTAACCGGGGAAGCCCCTGACGATGTCGGGTCAATCCCACGGGGACAACGGCCACCGACCGGAGTTTCGGGTAAAACGATGACAACGTTTCCAGGCTCGTATCCAAGACTTCGCCATCGTTGATTCCGGGACAGAGCACGATCTGCCCGTGAAGCTCGATGCCAC
>CAZTKR010000241.1:0-5952 GCA_964614115.1 uncultured bacterium
AGGAAAGATTAAAGTAATCATGGATTTAGAAGAGCAAACATTGAAACGCCTAAAGCAGGGTTTCCGGGGAAAAATCCTACTAGGTGAACCCCTGTCTAAGCATACGTCTTTCCGAATTGGCGGGCCGGCCGATTACTACGTTTATCCCAAAGACCTGGAAGACCTGGGATACATCGTTGATTTTTGCCAACGAGAACAACTCCCCCGGTTCACCATCGGCAACGGGACCAACCTATTGGTGAACGATCAGGGCTTTCGGGGTGTTGTGATCGATCTTTCCGAAACGTTCAACCATATTCAGTGTAAGGGACACGTGGTCACGGTGGGAGTCGGAGTGGCATTGGATGAATTGTTGATGTATTGTATCCAGCGGGGATTGTCGGGCCTGGAATGCCTGGTCGGCATTCCGGGTCAGGTAGGCGGGGCGATTCGACTGAACGCGGGCGCCTGGGGGGGGGAAATTTACGACCGCTTGTTGAGCGTACGCTTCCTGGATCGTTTTGGGACCCTGGAGAGACGTCAACGGGAGGAGATCACCGCTGGGTATCGGTATACGGACCTACCGTCGGATGCCATTATCGTCGAAGCGCAGTTTCATCTAGCTGAGGGAAATCCTAAAGAAATGGAGGCTCTTCAAGATTCCTACATGAAGGAACGCCGGCAGAAACAACCGCTTTCACTGCCGTCGGCAGGGTCGGTGTTCAAGCGACCGGAGGGGGATTTTGCAGGTCGGCTTATTGAGGATGCGGGTTGCAAAGGGCTTCGCATCGGTGATGCCATGGTATCAAAAAAGCATGCAAACTTTATCGTCAATTGCCACCTGGCAAGTGCAGAAGATGTCCTCCGCTTGATGAATGAGATTCAAGATAGGGTGATGAAGCGGTTCGGAGTCGAGTTGGAACCGGAGATCCATATGCTGGGGTTTACGTCGAGATGAAACGTAGTCGAGCAACATCCCGCTTTCTGAAGGGATTTCTTTCCCTATTGGGTTTGTGTGTCCTGCTATTCCTGATCTGGCTGTTGGTCGGAGCCTATACAACATGGATAGCCGAATCGAAAACGTTTCACACCCGCCGGATCGAGGTTTCGGGAAACGAGTTGTTAACGAAGGATGAGATCCTTGATCTTGCAGGGTTGACTCCTCAATCCTCCATCTGGAAAAGGGATCTCTGCCAAATCACCCAAGGAATTCGAAGGAATCCGTTTGTGGAATCCGTGGAAGTCGATCGTTTATTGCCCGATATTCTCCGAATTCAAATCGAAGAAAAACATCCTGTTGCTCTACTCAACCTTCAGGGTATGTTTTACTGTATCGATGGAGACGGACTCGTACTGCCCTCAAAGCCGGGGAAACTCTATGATTTGCCCGTCATATCGGGTGATTTTCAGGGCGGCGTATCGATCGGCAAGAAAGCAAGGGGGAAACGTGTACAGAATGGATTGGAATTTTTAATGTTTGTGTTCCGTTTACGGCCTGAAATGTATTCTCGTATCTCGGAGGTTGTTGTCGGAAAACCCGAAGGGCTCATCCTTTATACGAGCAAGGCGGGTGTTCCAGTCAGGGTAGGGACGGGTGGCTATACCAGGAAGATTCTATATCTGGAGGCAATTCTCGATAAATTAGTTGAGAATAAAAACCTTTCACGCGTTCATTATATCGATCTTAGGTTTGAGGATCAGGTTGTCGTAGGCATGAGGGCATAGATGATGAATATGCCAAAAGAAAGTCGTAGAGGGGTAGAGAGACGAATCATCACCGGTCTGGATATCGGTACGAGCAAAATAGGCGTCGTTATCGGGCAGATCGGGATGGAGGGCGGGGGCATGCAGATTCTCGGTGTTGGCATTAGCAAGTCCGAGGGTTTGCGGCAGGGCGTGGTTATCAACCTGGATTTGGCCGTACGCTCCATCGAGAAGGCTATTCAGGAAGCCATGCTCACGGCCGGTGTGGAGGTTGATGAGGTCATCGTCGGTATTGCGGGAGATCATGTAAGGAGTGTGAACAGCCGGGGTGTCGTCGCTGTGTCTAGGGCGGATCATGAGATCTCGCAGAACGATGTCGATCGTGTCATCGATGCAGCCAAGGCCATTGCTCTGCCCATCGATCGAGAAGTACTCCACGTGTTGCCCCAGGACTTTATCGTGGACACACAGTCGGGAATCAAGAATCCGGTGGGGATATCCGGCGTTCGACTGGAGGCAGAGGTTCACATCGTGACTGGAGCCGTGACGTCGGCACAGAATATCGTTCGCAGCGTCAAGAAGTCAGGACTTCGCGTGGCCGGTCTGGTGCTCGAACCGTTGGCGTCGAGCTATGCGGTGCTCGATCACAGCGAGAAGGATTTAGGCGTGGCCCTGATCGATTTAGGGGGAGGCACCACCGACCTTGCCCTGTTCTACGAGGGTGCGATACGCCATACGGCGGTCATCGGCCTGGGAGGACAGAATGTGACCAACGACATCGCTCTGGGACTGAGGACGCCCCTGGAACAGGCGGAAGACATCAAAAAGAAATTCGGCTGTTGTCATAAGGATATTGTTTCAAAAAACGAGATGTTCATGGTTCCCGGGCTGGGCGGAAGAGCACCACGGGAAGTTTCAAGAGAGCTCTTGCGATCCATTATCCAACCCAGGATGGAAGAAATATTCAGTCTGGCAGCCAAAGAAATTAAGCGATCCGAATTCGGTGAGCTGTTGGGAGCCGGTGTGGTTCTCACGGGCGGCGGGGCGCTACTGGAAGGTTGCGGACTCCTGGCAGAAGAGATATTCGGCCTTCCTGCAAAGGTCGGAGTGCCTCAGGGTTTTGCAGGATTGATGGAATCGGCATCGAGCCCCATCTTTGCGACAGGTGTTGGACTTGTTCTGTACGGCATCGAAAACGAAGAAGGTATCAAAGGATTTAAGGAAGATGAGGCGGGGCTTTTTAGCAGGATTTATCACTGGATGCGACAGTTTGTCGATGATTTTTTCGGACAAAAATTTTAAGGTATCATGAATCATTCTATTGAACAAGGGGTGAAGAAAATATGCGAAGGGAAAAAAGTAAGGAGGCCGAGCCATGGAAGAAAAAACTTCTCAGAACATGAGTTCTGGCAAGTCGCTGACGTTTGATTTCGCCGATCAGGTGTCGCAAATCGCCACGATCCGTGTTGTCGGAGTCGGGGGCGCCGGAGGGAATGCTATCAATCGAATGATCGAAGATCAGCTGACAGGCGTAGAGTTTATCGCCATGAACACGGATCTTCAGGCCTTGGATCAGAATGCGGCCACGAACCGCATCCAGATCGGGAAGAACCTGACCCGTGGATTGGGTGCCGGGGGGAATCCTGAGACCGGAAGGAAGGCCATCGAAGAAAACAAAGACGTGGTGATCGATGCCCTGTCCGAGACGGATATGGTTTTCATAACCTGTGGAATGGGCGGAGGAACCGGAACCGGAGCCGCGCCAGTGGTCGCTGAAATCGCCAGAGACTTGGGTGCACTGACAGTGGGTATCGTGACGAGACCCTTTGATTTCGAGGGAGGCCGCCGTCATGAAAAAGCTGAACTGGGCATCAAAGAACTGAAGGAGTATGTGGATACGCTCATCGTGGTTCCCAACCAGAAATTGATCTCCTTGGTTCCCAAGCAGACTCCCTTGGAGGATGCCTTCCGTGTGGCCGATGAAATCCTCCTCCATGCCACGAAGGGTATTTCCGACCTGATCAATGTACCCGGATTGATCAACCTGGATTTTGCCGACGTCAAGACCATCATGACGAATATGGGCGATGCCATCATGGGATCGGGAGTGGCCAACGGCGAGACGAGGGCCAAAGAAGCAGCCGAGAAGGCCATCACGAGTCCGATGATCGACGACATCTCCATATCAGGCGCACTGGGTGTTCTGGTGAACATCACAGGTGGTAAAGAGCTCAGCCTGAACGATATCAACGAGGCCAATTCGGTTGTTTACGATGCGGCCGGTTCAGAGGCCAATATTATTTTCGGTGCGGTCATCGATCCTTCGATGAACGGCGATTTGAGAGTCACGGTAATCGCCACTGGATTTCATCGAAACGGATTGAGGAGCGGATTCTATAAAGAGCAGTCCCATCGAGTACCTTTATCGAATCCGGCAGCACAATCGGGACATGCCTCCCTGTTCCAGAAACTCGAGCAGGAACCCCTGGAGCAGACTCTGGGAGAAATTTTTGGAAACGACGGGGGACTTTCGACGATCTCGAAAGAGGATTTGAATATCCCGACGTTTATACGCAAGCAAATGGATTGACAGAGTGTCGAAAGACAGCAGAAAAAAAGAACTCGTTCGATGAGGGGAATGTCATACAGGCAAATGGCCGGTGACTTGATCCGCCAAGAGAAAGGATCGGTTCCCCTGAAGAAGAGCGCATCGGTTCGGATGGCGCTGGTCTATCCCAATACCTATGCGGTGGGCATGGCCAACATGGGGTTTCAGACCGTATACCGGTTGTTCAATCAGCATCCTGATGTTCGATGTGAGAGAGCTTTTCTGATGGAGGCACCTTTTGACCGAGACATGAGAACGCTGGAGTCGGGCGAGCGATTGAATCGATTCGACGTGATCGGTTTTTCACTATCGTTCGAGCTCGACTTTCCGAACATGCTTCGATGTCTTTTACAGTCCGGCATATCAGTTCCTAGAGGGGAAAGAAAAGAACAAGATCCGCTGATTGTACTTGGGGGCGCCGTTGCCGGATTAAACCCTTCCCCTCTCTTACCGTTTATGGACGGCCTCCTGGTAGGAGAGGGGGAGGGCATTCTTTACCAAATCGCAGACATCGTTTCGGATTCCAAGAAAAAGAGACGCCGTCGTGAAGAGACGCTGGGATTGTTATCGGAGCTCGATGGATTTTTTGTACCGGGTATAAACAGCTCCGTGGTTCGGCATATACAGAGACCGTTGGATGCATACCCGACGTATACGCCCATCGTCACGCCGTGTAGTCATTTTGAGAACATGTTTGTTGTGGAAGTGAGCCGGGGATGCCCGCAAGGATGTTTCTTCTGCGCTGCCTGTAAAATATACCATCCGTACCGATTTCGTTCGGTGGATTCCCTCATGGACACCGTGAAGATGGAAAATCCAGGTGCTCAACGGGTGGGTTTGGAAGGTGCGGGACTTTCGGATTATCCGGAACTTGAAGAGTTGTGTGAATCGGTCATCAAGACAGGACACTCATTATCGGTTTCTTCGATTCGACCCAATCGGATTCAGCCCGATCTCGCACGCCTGATGGAACGGGGAGGTGTACGTACCGTGACGATGGCCCCGGAAGCGGGTTCAGAGGACCTTCGTCGAAGTATCGGAAAAGCGATTAAAGACGAGCAGTTATTGACGTCGATACGATTGTTAGCAGAAACAACCATAGAAATGATTAAACTTTATTTTATCATCGGCCTCCCGGGTGAGACGGAAGAGGATATCGATGCGATTATACAACTCGTGAAGGACTCTGCCTCTATATTCTGTGGACAAAAAAAACGAAGGCGCGTGCGCATCAGTCTGAATGCGTTCATACCAAAACCCTTTACCGAGTTTCAGTGGTCTCCTATGTTCACGGAAAAGGAACTGTCCAGAAAACGATCGCAGATCAGACAGGGGCTGAAGAACGTAAAGGGCGTCGATATCACAACCAAGAGTACGCGGCAGGAAATACTCCAGGGTGTGTTATCCCTGGGAGATGAGTCGGTGGGCCAAGCCATGCTGGATGCCGTGCAGAATAATGTGTCTTGGAAGCAAGTCTTCAAGAAAAGAGATTTGGATGTTTCATCGATTATCCATGCAGAGCGACGCATCGACACACCGTTGCCCTGGGATTTTATCGAATCTAAAATCCCCAGGAAGACGTCGTGGACCTGTTATCAGGAATACAGGAAAGAATGGGTGTAACATTAAAAAAATCAAGGAAAGGGAATGGTGAAAATGAG
>CAZTKR010000242.1:0-5951 GCA_964614115.1 uncultured bacterium
CTTGATTTCTCTTATCCATAACACATGGACGGCCTGTATCTGAATCGCTTTCATGGTATTCGTTACCTTGGCTGTTGTGTGATTTTTCTCGCAGAAGACGAGAGGATTTTCATCTCTTCTTTTGCCGGAATACTCTCAGTACGTATTTCGTTCCCGGATAGTCGTGCCCGTGAGTCGAAGGAACACATCCTCGAGGCTGGGCTTATGCAGCTCCACACTTTTTACCCTTATCCCATGAGATTGCGCAAATTCCATCAGCGGAGGAATCTGATGCTCCCCGTTGGTCAGACTCAGGGAGATGGCACTGCCGTGCTCGACAAGCTCTTTGACAAAGGGAAGGCTCCCGAAGGCCTGACCATTGCCCGATTCGACTTCCAGGGTGATGACGTCTGCGCCGATGATGTTCTTCAGGTTTTTGGGTGTGTCGATGGCGACAATTTTTCCTCTGTCGATGATGCCCACCCGTTGGCATAGGACGTCCGCTTCTTCCATGTAATGGGTGGTTAGCAGGATGGTGGTATGCTGGTTTTTGTTCAATTGCAGGATGTATTCCCAGATTTTTCGTCTCGTCTGGGCATCGAGTCCCAGGGTCGGTTCGTCAAGAAACAGGACTTTGGGTGCGTGCATCAGCCCCCGCGCGATTTCCAGCCGTCTCTGCATACCGCCCGAGAACGTCTCGACGAGGGCATCCTGTTTCTCGGTGAGTTCAACGAGGTTCAAGACAGCTTGAAGCCTCTCCCGGCGAACGTTCTTCTTCAGCCCGTACATCCGGGCATGGAAATCAAGATTTTCCCTGGCGGTCAGTTGTTTATCCAGGGCCGGCTCCTGGAATACAATCCCGATGTTTTGGCGCACATCGTTTTTATTCTTCCACACATCGAAACGGGCCACTGTGGCCGATCCCGATGTGGCCTGAAGCAAGGTTGTCAGCATGCGGATGGTGGTGGTCTTACCCGCACCGTTGGGGCCCAAGAGACCGAACAATTCCCCTTCTTTCACGTCGAATGTGATGTCGTCGACAGCGGCAAAGTCTTTGAACTTTTTAACCAGATTCCGGACAGTGATGATGCTCATGAAGTTCCTCGGTAAGAATTTTGATGCTTCTCGATCCTATAGTGGCATTATGTTAACACGAATTTGGGGATTTGTCAAGGATATTTTCCGCAACATTTTTACTGAAATTCAGTATAACTGATTGTACTGGAATTCAGTAAAAGGACGGAGTGAACATGAAAGAGCTGACCAAGATTGAAGAGATTCTGCTTCTGTCCATCTGGAAGTTGGAGGAAGAAGCGTACGGAGTCAAGATACGTCAGTATGTATCTCGTGCGATCAAGAAAGAATTTACGTATGGGAACCTGTACAGCGCCTTGAACCAGTTGGTCAAGAAAAAATATGTGATCAAAAGAGACGGAGAGTTGGTTCCCGAGAGGCGGGGAAGGCGCCGGATATACTACACGGTGACCCGCCAGGGGTTGGAGGCGTTACGATCTGCTCAGGAGTTGCACGAAAATCTCTGGGCGGACATTCCCAAGTATGCATTCGATTGATTCAGGAAACGGCGTGAACGATTCCCGAAAAAAACCGCCTGCTCTTGCGTGTTGGATTCTAAACCGAATCGTGCGGTATGATGAGGACTTCCACATCGATGGCGATTTTAACGAGGAATATTATCAAATCGATAATGCCAGGGGAAGCTTCAACGCGTGGGTGTGGTATTGGCGGCTCCTCTTGTTTTCCTTGCCGTTTTTTGTGAAGGATGCACTGTATTGGAGGGTTATGATGTTTACCAATTACATTAAAATCACCCTGAGAAACCTTATAAAGCACAAGACGTTCTCGTTCATCAACGTGGCTGGGTTGGCCATCGGTATTACGGTCAGTCTTTTAATTCTTCTTTATGTATGGCATGAGGTAACCTACGATTGGTGTCACCTAAAGAGTCAGCATATATACAGGATCGTCACCAAGATGGAGACCCCCGACCGTCAACTTGAAGTCCCTACCCAGGCGGCTCCCCTGGCACCTCTACTGGTAGAGCAGTTTCCTGAGGTGATTCATGCGGCGCGGCTTCGAGAGGCGTCCGATAGAGTCGTTGCGTACAAAGACAGGCGGTTCAAGGAGACGAAGATTTTATACGGCGATCCGGGTGTGATGGACGTGTTCACGATTCGTGTCTTGAAGGGCGATTCCGAGACATTCCTGGAAGCACCGTTCAGCCTGGTCATCACCCAGGAGATGGCCAAGAAATATTTCGGCTCGGAAGAACCCCTGGGTAAGACGTTACAGTGGGATGACGAGCATGACTTTACCATTACGGGCGTCGTTGAGAAATTACCCGAAAATTCCCATTTCAAGTTCAACATGCTGGCCTCTCTGTCTACGCTGGATCGGATCGGGATGCCTTACGAACGTCTGGATCAATGGATGGGCTTCAATTTTTATACGTATCTCGAACTCCAGGGGGGCGTTTCCATCGAAGGTCTCGCTGACAAATATATCGATGTCGTGAAATCTCATACAGCGCAAATCTTGGAGCAGCTGGGCGTCACACTCGAGCTTTCTCTCCAGTCCCTCCGGGATATACACCTTCATTCTTATCTCATCGGCGACTTGGAACCAGGCGGTAATTCGGGCATGCTCCGGATCTATACAACCATCGCTTTGTTCATTCTCCTCATCGGATGTATCAATTTTATGAATCTGTCTACATCCCAATCTGCGCATCGGGCCAAGGAAGTGGGCATGCGTAAAGTGCTGGGTGCACACAAGAGAAAGCTCGTAGCACAATTTTTAGGCGAATCGATCATTCTAAGCCTTTTCAGCATGATTCTGGCCATGATTTTGATTCAACTCTTGCTGCCACTGTTTAATCAGCTTATCGGTAAAGGTTTGACCTACCATCCCATCAGGGATTGGCCCGTATCTCTGGGAATCGTTGCCTTGACAGGTTTAGTGGGTTTTGTTTCCGGTGTCTACCCGGCCTTTTTTCTGTCTTCTTTCGTGCCCGTGCATATATTGAGAAAAAAATCCACGATGGGCCGAGGGCACCGCTGGTTCAGGAATGGCCTGGTCAGTCTACAGTATATCATTTCCATCGCTTTGATCTGCAGTACGTGGGTCATCTACACACAGCTGGGTTTCGTCAAGAATCTCAACCTCGGTTTTGATAGGGAACATGTTATGGTCATACCCCTCGAAGGGCGTGTTCAGCAGGCTCATGAGGCATTCAAGACGGAACTGCAGGAGCTAGCCGGAGTTATCCATGTATCCGGTTCGAGTTTGGTTCCTGGACGTGGGCTGAATGAAACGATGTTTACGTGCGAGGGCTCCGAGGATAGCGAACCCAGGGTGCTTCCGTTCATGGATATCGATGCGGATTATTTGGAGATGATGGGTATACCCTTGGCAAAGGGAAGAAACTTCTCAAACGATTTTCCCGGAGACCAGTCTGGATCGCTCTTGATTAATGAAACACTGGCCAAGGAATTGATGTGGGAAGACCCGCTGGAAAAGACAATCTCGATGACGGACGTGGTCGATGGAGAGTTCGTACCGATGCCTTACAAGGTCATCGGTGTGGTACGCGATTTTCACTTTGAGTCGCTCCATGCTCCCCTCCGGGCACAGATCCTCAGAATGCCGGGAGAGGTCCGTTTTATGTCCGTGAAAATACGTTCCGAGAAGATTTCCGAAGCTCTCGAGTCGATCCAAGCAACATGGGAAGAAATCGAACCATCCCATCCTTTTGATTATGAATTTTTGGATGATGTTTTCGACCGTCTGTACCACACGGAATTACGGCTGGGGCAGATTTTCATCGCTTTCACGGGTATCGCCATCACGATTGCCTGCTTGGGACTTTTTGGATTGGCCGCTTATACCGCGGAACAGCGTACCAAGGAAATCGGTATTCGCAAAGTTTTGGGCGCTTCGGTTCCCGGTGTTGTAGTCATGCTTTCCCGTCAATTCACGAAATGGGTTGTCCTGGCCAATGTGGTGGCATGGCCGTTGGCCTATTATGCCATGAACGCATGGCTTCGCCATTTCGCCTACCGTATCGACCTCAAAATATGGGTGTTTTTGGTATCCGGAGGAATTGCATTGCTGATTGCCTTGTTGACTGTTAGTTTCCAGGCTATGCGAGCAGCATCCACCAATCCGGTGAATACGTTGCGGTATGAATAAGCGAAAAATAAAACCGCCCGGTATCGCAGGATGGATTCTCCATCGTTTCGCTCAGTATGATGAAGACTTCTCTATGAACGGCGATTTTGATGAGGAATTTTTCGAAATCGCCCGAGTAAAAAACAGAACGCGCGCCCGATTCTGGTACTGGAATCACGTCTTGCGTTCGATACCGTTTTTCCTGAAGGACGTTCTATACTGGAGGTTGACGATGTTCAAAAATTATCTAAAGATTGCTTTTCGGAATATTCAAGGCCACAAAGGATATGCATTCATCAACATCGCGGGACTGGCCATAGGATTGGCGGTCTGCGCTTTGATCATGCTCTGGGTTCTGGATGAGCTGAGCTATGACCGCTTTCACGAGAGGGCCGACCGTATCTGCCGTCTCCTGCTCGATGCCGACATCGGCGGGCATCTCCGTACGTCGGCGACCATGCCGCCGGCCGGGCCTACGATGACGCAGGATTATCCGGAAGTCGAGAATTTTTCCCGGTACGGCCGCCTTCAGAGCCTATCGGTAGAGTATGAGGACAAACAACTGCAGGAATCGTTGGTTGGGTTTGCCGATGCATCGTTTTTTGAGATTTTTTCGTTCCCCTTCCTGAGCGGCGATCCAGCCACGGCATTGAAGAATCCGTACACCATCGTGATTACCGAAGACATGGCCCAGAAATACTTTGGTACCGAGGATCCCGTAGGAAAAATCCTGCGCATCGGTGGAGAAACGGACTATACTGTCACGGGTGTGGTGAAGAATGTTCCCCGGAATTCCCACATCTCTTTTAATATGCTCCGCTCCTTTGAGACGTTGGTCGTGCAGAATCCGAGGGTCATGCAAGTCTGGTTGAACGTTGAATTCCGCACCTATCTGCTTCTCACAGAGCATGCCGATTGGAAGACCGTAGAAGCAAAATTCCCCGATCTCGTGGAGCAGCACTTGGGGGAAAGACTCCGCTCCCTGGGTGGTCGTCTGGACCTTTTCCTCCAGCCCATGATGAGTATTCACCTTTATTCCAGCCGTGATTATGGCGTGGCCTCCGCAGGAGATATTCGGTATGTCACACTATTCTCCGGCATTGCCCTGTTCGTGCTCTTGATTGCCGCTATCAATTTTGTCAATCTTTCCACGGCCCGGTCTGCCAATCGTGCCCGGGAAGTCGGGATGCGCAAGACGCTGGGGGCGCTCAGGAAAAGACTCGTATTCCAGTTCATCGGAGAGTCTCTCGTTTACAGTCTTCTCGCCATGATCCTGGCCATCGGATTGACCGTACTCGCCCTCCCTTCATTCAACAACATCGTGGGACGCGAGTTGAGCATCCATATCCTACAAATCATACCCGGCTTTATCGGTTTGGGCCTCTTGATCGGTCTGGTAGCCGGGAGTTACCCCGCATTCGTCCTGTCGTCTTTTCAGCCCGTCTCCGTTTTGAAAGGGGGCATGACAGAGGGGACTTCCAACGCCCGATTCCGAAAAGTGTTGGTCGTTCTGCAGTTCGCGATCTCCATAGCGCTTATTGTAGGAACATTAACGATTTTTAACCAGATTCAGTTCATCAAGAACAAACGTCTGGGATTTGATCAGGAACAAGTGGTCGTTTTGCCCCGGTTGAACCAGTCTCTCATCAACCGCTTCTCTTCTATCAAGCATGAACTCAACCAGATTCCAGGTGTTGTAGGCGCTGGCCGGTCCAACTATGTTCCCGGCACTGGCAAGCACGTGGGGATTTTCCTACCCGAAGGATTTTCCGAAGACCAGAGAC
>CAZTKR010000243.1:0-5930 GCA_964614115.1 uncultured bacterium
CGACTCCTGTAGAGAAAGCGGCTGACGTGTCTTCCTCCGAAGAAAAACCTCCTGCCGACAAACCCAAACCGCAGGATGAAGAAACGAATTCGGCTGACGAGAAACAGGAGACAGGATAATCCGTGTGAGGAGGTGTTCATTTCATGAGTGATCTTCGAATGCCTGATATCAATAATGTGCTCATTGCGGGTAATTTGACGCGAGATCCTGTATTCAGAAAAACCACCAACGGAACGCCGGTAACCAATTTTTGGATTGCTTCCAATCGCCGATTCAAGGACAACACCGGCCAGTGGCGGGAGAATGTGTGTTACGTGGGTGTTGTGGCCTGGTACAAACTCGCTGAAAATTGCGCCGAAAATTTGAAAAAGGGCAATGCTGTCATCATAGAGGGTGAGCTGCAGAGCCGTAGTCTTCGAGCCGAGAATGGAAGGAACCGCAATATCGTCGAAATCAAAGCACGGCGCGTGCAATTCTTGAATAAAAGAGACGAAGATTTCGATGAAAAAGAGGAAGCCGAAGAGGAGGAAGAAGAAGTCACCGTCTCCGATAGGAAAGTGACTGAGGGAAAAACGGAGATTAAAAGCGGGGAAGAGGACGATGGAACCCCGCTGAAAGGAACGTATGACTTCGGTTATCAGGATTTAGCATTATAAGCATCCATTGATACGAATGAAGTAGTAAGGAGGAACCGTTGATTAAAACCCGTAGAAAACGCATATGCCGTTTTTGTGAAAACGCTGTCGTCTATGTGGATTACAAAGATCCCAAGAAATTAAGTAAATTCACCACGGATGTGGGAAAGATTATTCCGAGGCGAACGTCGGGCACGTGTGCTCGCCACCAGCGACAGTTGGTGAAGGCCATCAAGAGAGCCCGTCATCTTGCGCTCATCCCATTTGTCTCGGATGTGGCTCGATAATACCAACCCGCGAGGTATACATGAAGATTATACTACGACAGGATTATGATCCCCTGGGCCACACCGGAGAGGTGGTCAACGTTAAAGATGGGTACGCCAGAAATTATCTTATTCCCAGGAAAATAGGTGTCCTGGCCACCCAGAAAAATATGAAAATCCTCGAGGAGGAACAGAAACTCATCGAGCAGCGTCAAAACAAGGATAGACGCGTGGCCGAAGCGGTAGCTGAGGAATTGGGAAAGACATCCCTGACAGCGACTGTCTCCGTAGGAGAAGAGGATCGTGTATTTGGATCGGTCACGGCCCAGACAATAAGCGATCTTCTCAAAGAAAAGGGATACGAGATCGATAAGAGAAAAGTCCAGCTCGAAGAGCCGATCAAGGCGCTGGGAATTTATACGATTACCATAAAACTCCATACCGACGTGGAGGCAAAAGTTCGATTGTGGGTCGTTAAAGAATAGGGTGAGGAGAAAAAAAGGGAGGTTGCGAGATGGAAAACACATGGCCAGAATGTCACAAATGCAATACAGGAGTCCTGGTTCCCCTTTCTGATTATGGTCGAGAGGGCGCCGCTATCCGATACAAAGCATGGGTGTGTTCCAATCCCGACTGTGGATTCAACATTCGGATTGACAACGGGGAGATCAGTTTCGGCAGATCGGTGGGACAGTCTCAAAAATAGGTCGTCTCAACGAATAAAGATGAGCCAAGGAGATAGGAACGATTCGATTATCCTGTCTTTTGTGCTCCAGAGTGATCATGAACATACGCGTTATTCGATACAAGAAATGGCTTCATAACTACAAGGTCAAAATATTTTCCCTTTTGAGTGCCCTTTTCCTGTGGTTTTATGTCGTTACGGATAATCGTTTTAATCATACCATTCAGGTTCCGGTGCATCTTGTCAACAGACCTCATGGATGGATTCTTCAGGAGCCCATCCCTTCGCGGATTAAGGTACAGTTTCGCGGATCGGGAAAGGATCTTCTAAACTTCCTGTACAGGGAAAAGCGCATCGAACTCGATCTGGATCAGGTGAGGAAGGAAAAGACGTTTGCCATTACCACGGATATGATCAGAGGCATTCCTTTGGGAATGGCTGTAACACCTCAGCGTATCGTGGATCCCGACTCAATCACGGTCCGCCTGGATCGGATTGCTGAAAAGGACGTTATCATACGCTCCAGGATTGTCATCGTACCGGCCGATGGCTATATTCAGGTCGGTGACGTTAGCTTCGAGCCCGACTCTATCCTCGTTTCTGGGCCCGAATCCTACGTGAATCAGATTTCCGAGGCTGTGACGGATAGCCAGGAGTTCAGGAGTGCCATTAAGCGGATAGAGGATAAAATACATTTAGCCCGCCCTGCATGGGAAACTGTCACCTACGGATTGAAAAGTGTACGATTCAAGGCCGATATTCAGCGTATCGGTGAGAGGATGATAACAGAAATACCGGTCACCGTGGCAGGCGTCCCTCGGGGCATCAAAGTCATCGTCGTTCCATCGACGCTTTCGTTACGTGTGCAAGGAGGTGTGAATATCCTGTCTGAGCTGGAAAGGGATGACATTGTGGCCACCATCGATTATCGGCGGCGTTATCAATACACGGGGAAGCGTATCCCTGCAAAGATCGATGTACCCGAGGGCATCACGTTTTCCGATGTAAAGCCTGAATATTTTGAGCTCATTGTGGAACGATGATTGTTTTAGGTATTGAGACCTCTTGCGACGATACCAGCGCTGCGATCTATGATGGTCAATCCTTGCTTTCCAACGTTGTGTCTACGCAACTTGTTCACCGCCGATTCGGGGGCGTTGTTCCCGAGCTCGCATCCCGCTCCCACATCCAGATAATCATTCCGGTTATTAAACAAGCCCTTAGTGAGGCAGGTGTCGCCCTAAAAGACCTTTCGGGTATTGCCGTGACCTATGGACCCGGCCTGGCCGGTTCCCTGCTTGTGGGCCTCAGCGTTGCCAAGGGCATGGCTTTGTCCATTGGAACCTCTCTCGTCGGCATCAATCATCTGGAAGGACATATCTGGGCCAACAGCCTGGCGCATCCCCAACTCGAATCCCCGTTCATCGTCCTCATCGCATCGGGAGGCCATACCCAGATCGTTCACGTGAAGGCGTGGGGGCATTACAGCGTCCTGGGGCGAACACGGGACGACGCCGCTGGTGAGGCATTCGATAAAGTCGGTAAACTCATGGGAATAGGATACCCGGGAGGGCCTGCCATCGAGAAGCATGCCCGGGATGGAGACCCGACGTATATTCGTTTCCCTCGGGCTTTCTTGGAAGAGGGGAGTCTGGACTTCAGTTTCAGCGGGCTGAAGACCGCCGTGTTGAATCATGTTCGGGCCATCGGACCTGAGGCGACGCAGAATCATCTTAACGATATAGCCGTCTGCTTTCAAGAAGCTGTCATCGATGTCTTGGTCGAAAAGGTCATCGAAGGAGCCAGGAGAACGAGGGCCTCTCATATCTGTCTGGCCGGTGGTGTGGCCGTGAACAAGGCCCTCCAGGAGCAGTTGGTCGGGCGTGGAGAAAAGGAAGGTTTCAAGGTATGGTGGCCGTCTCCGACCTTGTGCACGGATAATGGAGGCATGATTGCCAGGGCCGGCTACTACTACCTCCAGCGGAATGTACGGTCGCCCCTGTCGCTCTCACCCGTACCGTCGTTGAATCTTTCGTAGGCTTGTGTTTTGGATATACGCATCACATTCTCCCGCTCTCCCGTATTGTTGGTTCTCTCGATCATAATCGTCGTTTTATTCACCATCTGGACATACCGCCGCACGATTCCACCTGTTACCTCCCTGGTCAGGGGAATGCTCGTTTTTTTAAGGGCCTTTGTTCTGGTCCTCATCTGTTTCCTTGTTTTTGCACCGGTTCTTCATCTTACATTTCATGAGATAAAACAGGTTGCCGTCGGAGTTCTCATCGATACATCCAGTTCGATGCAAATCTCCGAGGGAGAAAAAACGAGAGGAGACATCGCTCGAGAGCTCCTTCGCACCGACGCGGTAGAGGCATTGCGCCGCCGGTTCCGTCTCCTTCCCTATCTGTTTGCCGAGAATACACAGCTCGTACAGGCCCTGGATACCGATTCCCTGGTCTTTGATGGGACGGCCACGGATATCGCCCAGGCTTTGAAGATGATTCAGGAGGCGGAGAGGGACGCGTATCTCGGTGGCATTTTGCTTTTTTCCGACGGTGCCTACAACTCGGGAGAAGACCCTCTGAGCGTGGGTGATCATCTGGGCTGTCCCGTGTATGCCATCGCCATCGGTGAGACGAAGCCCAAACCCGACGTCTTAATCAGCCGCCTGTTGACCCATGAAATCACGTATGTGGATAACCGTGTCCCCGTCGAGGTGTCGCTCAAAGGGCCGGAGTTTGCTGGAAGGCGCGTGTCGGTCCGTCTCTTAAAGGAGAAGGAGGTCATCGACAGGAGCGTCGTGACCATACCTTCCGACGGTCTCGAGATGTCTGTTCGGCTGCACTATACTGCAGAGCAGCCGGGTTTCCAGAAAATGTCCGTGGATGTAGACCGCTTGGAAGGTGAAATCACGTTTGCCAACAACCTCCGCGAATTCTACGTTCGAGTGCTCAAGAGCAAACTCAACGTTCTGCTGGTTGCCGATGCGCCCAATCCCGATTTAGCCTTTTTAAAAAGGCTTTTACTGGCCGACGAGAGCATCTTTCTGATGACTCGAACCCAGAGACAAGAGGCGGTATTCTATGAAGGCGCTTTTCCCTCGCCATCGGAATGGTCGTCCATTGACATCGTGATACTGCTGGGCCTCCCGAGCCAAGCCACCGATCCGGTGATTTGGGATCGACTGACGGCCATCCTTCAGACACAGAAAAAGCCTTTTTTGTTCGTAACGACAAAGAGAACCGACCTTCAGAAAATCCAGACAATAGATGGTTTGCTCCCTTTTCATCGTCTGCAGAAATCATTGGAGACCAGCATCATACCCAGGCTGACGGCGGAGGGTCGTATTCATCCTGTGATGCGAATCGATGATCGCTGGGAAGTGAATGTGTCCCTCTGGAACAGGCTTCCTCCCCTCTTTTCCAACTGGATATCGACAGGGGCAAAACCCGGCTGCCAGGTTTTGGCTCTGGGAGTCTCACAAGGGGGGGCGCTCTCTGCGCAACATACGGAGATGCCTTTTATCCTTTCTCGGCACGTGGGAGATGAGAAATCGGTGGCCGTGCTGGGGTACGGACTCTACAGGTGGGACTTGCTGATGTGGGGTACTGGGGGCACCCATGATGTGATCAAGGGATTTGTGTCCAATACGGTGAGGTGGCTCGTCACTAGGGAGGAGGAGAAGCCAGTCCGGTTATCTACGAACAAGACGATCTATCGGTCGGGCGAAGAGGTCTTCCTGACGGTCCAGGTGTATGACGAGATGTATCGTCCCGTGACATCTGCTCAGGTGACGGCTCGAATACAGGCACCTTCAGGTCCGTCCACTCTGCGGTTAACCGATGCGGGGGAAGGCCGATACGTCACAACGGCTCGACTCTACGAGAGTGGTGCGTATCAGGTCGAGGCCGAAGCAGTCGTCCAGGGCCGATCCGTGGGGCGGGACAGTGTTGAGTTGTCGATCTCTTCGTTCAATCCCGAGTTTTTAGATACAAAGGCCAACCCCCGGCTCCTGGAGCGATTAGCGACGTTGACGGCGGGACGATCCGGTCCTCCAGACAGCCTTACCTCAATCGTGGATTCCATGCGTTTTCCGGAACAAACCGTTCACACATCCAGAGAAATCGAACTCGCCCACTTGCCCGGAATGTTGATTATTATCGTGATTCTGCTTTGCCTGGAGTGGTTCATCCGCAAACGCCGGGGCATGGTTTAATACCATTTTCGCCAACACAGTGTATGATTTCTATACCAACACCCACCTGGGCACAACGTCATCACCTCACTCGAATTTTGTCTTTATTATCTCAATCCGTCGTGAAAAATCCAAGGAACCATTTC
>CAZTKR010000244.1:0-5915 GCA_964614115.1 uncultured bacterium
GGTCGTAGACGATTTTTTCATCGCTCAGCAGGGAGGAATCGGGTGTTTCGGGATTGATCACATACGAATCGAACTCGATGAAACGGTGGAACGTCACGTCCATCCCCCAAAAATGGAGCACGAATTCCTCCTCCATCGTCGTGGGCAGCCAGTAGGATGCGTAGAGGAGTTCTTTCTCGGTCTTAATACGGTGGTTGTCGGTTCCCGTCAACAGCAGACGAGAGACGCGTCCCTGATTTTTAACGGCCTGCCTAAAAAGAGAAATGGCTTCGTTGAATCGGACGTCCGAACCGACGACTTCGCAGCGGTGGGCATCGATCATGAATGTGCCGACGACGCCGGGTGTATCGGGGTCGATGGGCGCCACACGAACCAGGAGGATTCGATTTTCACCGAAACCGATTTCACCTTCCCGTTGATACCAATAGACAGAATCGGCGCCCAGGGCAAACGGATACAGCGGCCAAATTTTGATATCCCGTTCGCTTCGGATATTCAGGGAGGAAGGATCGTAAATAAAATGGAAGGGATTGGGAAGCGGTATATCTTTGAGGATTTCTTCTCTCGCGGTGTCCACATCGCTGTCATACACCCGCAATGCTTTAACGACCATGCGCAGGGAGTCGGGCTTCATCCAGAAGCCATCGAAGTAGTATTCGTCGTACATTGGCACGAGATCGACTTCCAGGGGCGAGTATCCAAAATAAACGAACGTTTTGGAATACCCTTTGAAAGAAACCGTCTGGATAAAATCATACGAACGCTGGCTGTTTTCCTGTACGGTTCGGATAAAGTCCGATAGAGACTCCTGGGCGTAGGCATGTCCGCTCGGTCCCAGAAGCACGAGTAAACCGCTCATGATCGGGATTGCTATAAGTCGGCATGTAAACGTCGAAATTCGGTCAATCCAATGGTTTTTTTTATTTTTGAGGACAGGCATTTTGAAAGGATTCTTGAAATCCGAAATCATCTCCTTTTTCGTTCGTGTTATATCTTATAACGTATTGTTTGCTGAAAAGTTACACATTCATCCTACAGATCTCATCTCCTGTGTCCTTTTGCATTCCTTCGTTTGTTTTTCAATTCATCCGTTATTATATTGATCAAAACAAAAAAAGGGAAGCCACCTTGACTATCCTTGCCATCACTGTGCTCTTTTTTCTGGGCTACCTCATCTGGGAGCGGATTCAGTTGAACCGTCGCGTCCAGAAGATTCCGCTGCGAATCTGCGTGACGGGAACGCGGGGGAAATCGAGTGTCGCTGCACTCATATACTCCGTCCTCAGGGAGTCGGGAAGGAAGGTGGTGGCAAAGACGACGGGCTCGGAAGCCCGGCTTCTGCTACCCGATGGCAGCATCGTCGATGTCCCCAGACGAAGCAGGCCGTCCATCATCGAACAAAAAAACGTGATCAAAACGGCCGTGAACGCGGGTGCGGACTGCATCGTGGTCGAGGTGATGAGCATCCATCCTGAGAATCACATCGTCGAGTCCCAGCAGATTCTAAAACCGCATATCGTTGTTGTCACCAATGTCAGGCGCGATCATAGTGATGCCATGGGCAGGACCGAGGAGGAGGTAGCAGGGGTCCTCTCTCTGGGCATCACCCAAAAGGCCGTAGTCTTCATCCCGGAAGAGGAAAACAGGCCGATTTTCCAAGAAGCAGCGGAACGCATGGGTGCTGAGATGATGGTTGTTCGGGATGGCCTATCCCGTTCCTTTACTAAACAAGCATCGATGCTCGATTTAAGATTGTTTTCCGAAAACCTTGATCTCGTGGTTGCCCTGGCCGAGCACCTGAATATAGACGATAAAACCGTGATGGCAGGTCTCGAAAAAACGGCTGGCGACGTCGGTTCGCTGAGGATTTGGAGACATCGATGTGACGAGTCGGGCAAGGCCGTCTTTTTCGTGAACGGGTTTGCGGCCAACGACCCGGATTCGACGCGGCGTGTTCTTGAGGAGGTAAAGCGTGTCCTGCCCGACACATGGGGCAGATCCGTCGGTGTGCTGAGCCTTCGCTCCGACCGGGGGGACAGGACAATGCAATGGTTGGATGTGTTGACAGGTCGTTTTTCGGGATTGTTCGACACCTTATACGTCACGGGTGCTCATGCGAACGTCTTCCGAAACAAAGTGAAGGGGGCAAAAGTTCTTAAAAACAAGTCCCCAGAAAGGATGACGAAAACGGTTATGGCGGATGCCGACGATGGGACCGTTATATTCGGTTTCGGCAACATGATGGGTGAAGGAAGACGTCTGGTGACACATTGGAGCGAGATAGGGGACGCGTATGGGATATGAGATATCGTTCTTGGGCCTCGTTGTCTCTCTGATCTTCATGGGCCTCACCGGATTTTACCCAGGCGGAATCATCGTGCCCAGTTATCTGGTTTTATTCTTGGATCAGCCGGCACGAATTGCGGGAACGTGGCTTGCCGCACTATTCACGTTTTTGTGTTTCAGGCTGGCGGCCAGGCATCTGATTCTCTTCGGGAGGAGACGGTTTGTCTTCATGATTCTCGTGGGCGGGATATGGGCCTTTCTGTGGATTCGGTTCTTTCCTTTCATCGTTCCGGCATCTTTGGAATTTCGTGTGATCGGCTGGGTTATTCCCGGGCTCATCGCCAACCATTTTGAAAGGCAGGGCGTCGTGGTAACCACGGCTTCGATGATCACTGTAACAGTCGCCGTGTATTTCTTATGGCGTCTCCTCTCTTCTATCGGCCTGTTATGATGCACGATAATCGCTTCATACAGGAAACATGATGGTCAGACACATGTCGTATCAAAATCAAAATTCCCGAATGAAGCGCTTTCTTTTGCTCCTGGGGGTTCTCAGTCTTGCATCGTACATCGCCTTTCGTGTTTTATCTCCCAAAAAATCGTTACCGTATGTCGACCGGATGATCCGTGCGGCCCGGATCATGGAAAGAGGCATCGTTGTCATTCGGGATTACTGCGACCGGACGGGCATCGAAATTGACGAGGCAATCGATCCGAACCGGACCGGTCTGGTGGGTCCGGAGTCGTCCGGTCTGGTCACAACCCTGGGTCACCTGGAAGCCAAGCGAACGACGACCAATCCCGACATGGCCGGGCTCATCGTGCACCTGTTGTACCAGGCGGGGGTCGGTCCCGGTGACACCGTGGCCATCGGCAGTTCGGCATCCTTTCCTGCTTTGCTGGTGGCCTCGTTGGCCGCAACAAAGGCCATGGACGTGACACCTCGGGCCATTATTTCCCTGGGATCCTCTTCATACGGAGCCACCAAGACAGATTTCCATCTGCTGGATATGGTTCAATTGCTCCTGGAGAAAGGCGTGTTCGATGTGCCTCCTGTAGCCGTTGCCCTGGGAGGTGGGAAAGATACGGGTGTAGGATTTGAGCCCGGTCTTCGAGAACGCTTGATGGCGCAGATCGCAGCGACGGAGTATCACTTTATCCAGGAATCCGATCTTCGGAAAAACGTGGCCCTGCGAATGGGTGTGTATTCCGGAGATTATTCATATTCTCGAATTTCCGCTTTCATCCATACCGGGGGGAGTTATGCCAACATGGGCACGAGTTCGCTGGTCCTGAAAGTCAAGCCTGGACTGAATACCCGCGTATCGCTGCCACCGGAGTCGGAGAGGGGTGTCCTCTTCGAGATGGCGGCACGGGGCATTCCCATCATCCATCTGCTCTATATCCGAGGACTTGCCGTGGAATACGGGCTACCCTGGGACCCGATTCCCCTGCCAAGGCCCAGTCAGCCCCCGTTTTATCGCGGTCAACTCCCGTAAAAATAATCGGGAAATCACTTGATTCTATCCATGGAATAGGCTATCTTTTAAGTTAATTATTCGCAGCATCTAAGAATACACAAACGTGGAGGAAAGTACCATGAAAGGAATGTCCAAATACACTGCAGGGATTGTCCTTTTTTGCCTTCTCTTTTTATTTTCCTCTCTGATCGCTCAGGAGAGTACGGTAAAAGCCGAGTTGCCCGTCGTGGTTACCTCGTGCGGACAGAGTCCGGGCCCCATGAAACTGAAAGTGTTTCTAAAACGTTTGAAGTACGATCATGAGTATAATCTTCAGACGACAGCCCAGGACCTCATCGCGAAAAAAGAGGCGGGCACGCCGTATAAATCTCTCGTCATCGTGACCGGTGCCAGCCTGAAGGGGATGGGAGCTGCGGGAGTGGATATTCAGGACGAACTGGCAAGAATAGAGGCACTGATCGCCGAAGCCAGAAAACAGAAAATCACCCTCATCGGAGCCCATATCGAGGGTATGGCCCGTCGTGCTCAGGGAGCAGCTCCCGGGGATAACACAGACGAGCTATCCATCGATGCCGTCTGTCCTGAATGCGATATTCTGATCGTACGAAAAGATGGAAACGAAGATGGACGGTTTACGGCGATATCCAAGGATAACGACCTTCCCCTGATAGAGTTCGAGAAGAACATGGATCTGGCCCAGGTTCTGAAAGATCTGTACGAAAAATAGGAGTCCCATTCGGTGAGTATGTTTACGTACGCCGAGATCATCCTCGGCGTGATGGTTGCCGTGTACGTTCTGGCGAAAGTGTTAAAACTCTCAACAGAACTGTCGATGCTCGCCGCGGCTCTGGCCGGCGGGCTGGCAGGGGGATTTTGGATCCCTGCGCGTCATATCGCGGAGGGAGCGATAACGTACCTGGACATCAACCTCATTTTTATCACCGCAACCCTCTTCATGAACATTCTGAAGGAATCCGGCGGTATCGCGTTTGTCGTCCGGGGCATTCTGAAACGGTTTCACAAGAGCCGAGCGCTGCTCCTCATCCTCCTGACCGTCCTGCTTCTCGTGCCAGGCGCATTGACAGGAGCCGGGAGCGTGACGGTTCTGATCACAGGGGGTATGGTGGCCATCGTTCTGAACTATATGGGGATTTCTAGAGTAAAGACCGCCGCCATCGTGTTTATCATCGCTGGATTGAGCGCCGCAGCACCACCGGTGAGCCTGTGGGCGATGATGACGGCCGCCGGTGTCAACATGCCCTACGTGGGATTCTTTTGGCCGCTGCTGGTGCCCTGTGTGTTGGCCGCCCTGTTGACCATCTTTATCCTGGGATGGAAGGGAGGCAAGACCGATGTAGAAAAGGCCTTTAAGGAACTTCCCGAACCGCCGAGAAAGATGAACTGGATTCGAATCATTCTCCCGTTCATCGTATTTTTCGGTTTAATCGTTGTTGGAAGGCGATGGCCCCACTCCACACCGATTCTTGGACTTCCG
The DNA here is from genome assembly GCA_964614115.1 of uncultured bacterium. Lineage (GTDB taxonomy): Bacteria > Zhuqueibacterota > QNDG01 > QNDG01 > DSAB01 > CAZTKR01. Next base: position 5,263 of record CAZTKR010000244.1, read on the forward strand.
TTGATGTTCCTCTGTGCGGCGGTCGTATCCTTCGCTCTGTCGCCCAAACGGCTCAACTTCCTGAAGATATCCAGGGATACTATCGGTCAGTTGCTGCCCCTCATCGGTACGTTGACGTGCGCCGGTATCCTCGTGCAGATCATGACTCTGACGGGTGTACGCGGGTTCCTGGCCGTCACGGCTGTTACCCTGCCCATTGCGGTGGTGTTTATCAGTCTGTTCTGGTTGCTGCCGATATCGGAGGCTGTACTGATGTGGGGCGCCGCGCCTGTTATCGGCGTACCCCTGGTCTTGCTTTTTAACACCATTGGGCTGAATCCCATCGTAGCCCTGGCAGGCATGAGTGTGATCTGGCCTCTGGGAGATGCCCTTCCTCCCACGGCCATCATCGGACGGTTGACTGTGGAGGTGGTGGGATATAAGGAATCGTACGGTGATTTTCTGAAGCAATGCATCATCCCGGCCGTTATCATCATGTTTCTGGGAATCCTGATGGTCATCTACAGTCAGGAATTGGGATTTTTAACGGGCGTGTAGTCGCCTTCGTCTTAAAAGGATTGAAAGAGTCACACATGAAAACAGGAGAGAGGAAATCCTCACCCGTTTCGCATTGTAAGATCAATGGATAGAATCATCCTAATCGAGGAAGGAAG
>CAZTKR010000245.1:0-5891 GCA_964614115.1 uncultured bacterium
TCCGAGAGGGAGGACGTACTGTCGGAGCCGGAGTTGTCGGTAAGATACTGGAGTAGAGGTTTTTAAAGAGGAGTAATCTCGTCGTGGCTGGTCAGACGATACGCATCAAGCTCAAGGCATACGATCATAACCTGATCGATAAATCGACGGAAAGGATCGTGAAAACGGCAAAGTCCACGGGAGCCGCCATATCGGGGCCGATTCCGTTGCCTACTAAAAAAACCGTATACACGGTGTTACGGTCGCCCCATGTGGATAAGAAATCTCGAGAGCAGTTTGAAACACGCATCCATAAACGTCTGATTGATATCTTGAATGCCTCAACGAAGACAGTTGACGCCTTGATGAAACTGGAACTGCCCGCGGGCGTCGATGTCGAGATAAAGGTATAACGATAAACAGAGAGTAGTGATTAGAAAAGGCATGTCGATGAAAGGAATTCTGGGGAAAAAAATTGGGATGACGCGGATCTTTGATGAGAGTGGCGATACGATATCGGCGACGCTCATAGAGGCCGGACCCTGTGTTGTGGTACAGATAAAAACAGATGAAAAAGACGGTTACAGCGCTGTACAGTTGGGTTATGCCGAGCAGAAGGAGGAAAGGCTTACCAAACCCGTGCTGGGACATTTCAAGAGAGCCAACGTCAAACCACACCGTATTCTTAAAGAATTTCGCGATATGGAAGGCGAATACAAGGAAGGCGATGAAATTCGCTCTGACATTTTTTCTCCGGGTGAGCGGGTAAACGTCGCCGGGTTGTCCAAAGGACGGGGTTTTGCAGGCGTCGTGAAACGACATGGATTCAGGGGAGGGCCGAAGACGCATGGGCAATCGAATCGACACAGGGCTCCGGGATCCATCGGTCAATCGTCTTACCCCAAACGGGTCTTTAAAGGGTTGAAAATGGCAGGTCGTATGGGGCATAAACGGACGACGATTCGTAACCTGGAAGTCGTAAAAGTGCTTCCCGACAGAAACCTGATACTCCTGAAGGGTGGCGTACCGGGTGCCAGAAACAGTATTGTCGAGATAATAGGTTAAGTGGCTATGAGTACAGACATTAAACTTGATATATATAAAACCGACGGGTCCGTCACGGGTAAAAAGGGAACCCTGTTCTCCGGTATTTTTTGTATCGAGCCCAACGATCATGCCATCTGGCTTACCGTAACAGCGGAAATGGCCAGCCGGCGGCAAGGAACCGTGATGGCGAAAAACCGATCAGCCGTTCGGGGTGGTGGAAGGAAGCCGTGGCGGCAGAAAGGAAGGGGTACGGCCCGTGTGGGCACGATTCGATCTCCTCTCTGGAAGGGAGGTGGGCGCATATTCGGTCCGACGCCCAGGGATTACAGGAAGCGTGTGCCCAAAAAGGTCAGTCGGTTGGCAAGGAAATCAGTCCTTTCATACAAAGCCAAAGGGGAAAAGATACAGTTGGTGGAGGATTTTTCCTTCGATAGTCCCAAAACCAGACAGATTGCCGAGATCCTCAAGCAGCTCGGACTGGATACGAAAAAAACGTTGTTACTCATTCCCCAGGCAAATCGAAATATCTGGCTGTCTGGCCGTAATCTCCCTTCATTATCGATACGGGAGGCATGGAATTTTTCAACGCATGATGTGATGGACGCAGACATGCTCCTGATTCAGGACAGTGCCCTGGAAAAGATAAACGAGGTTTTAAGCAAGTGAAGCAGAATAGGAACGTAATTATACGGCCTCTGGTCACTGAGAAAATATCGAATCTCCAGGAATCGGAGAACAAAGTGGCATTCATCGTCGATCGGAGTGCCAATAAGATTGAAATTCGGAAAGCCGTTGAAGATCGGTTTGATGTAAAAGTGAAAAAAGTCGCCACGATCAACATGAAGGGAAAAGTCAAGCGATTGGGTCGATTCGAGGGGAGACGGGCACACTGGAAAAAAGCCATCGTCACGTTGAAGGAAGGATTCGCCATCGACTTTTTCGAGGGTAAGTAGATACTATGTCGACAAAGAGTTTTAAACCGAAAACACCGTCTCAAAGGTTCAAGACGGTTTCCACGTTCGAAGAGGTTACGAAAACAGAGCCTGAGAAGTCCCTCCTGTTGCCTTTACGGAAAAAAGGAGGCAGGAACTCTTTTGGGCGGATTACCGTCCGGAGAAGGGGAGGCGGACATAAACGTCAATACCGAATCGTCGATTTCAAGAGGAACAAAGATGGAGTTCCGGCAAGAGTAGCCGCTATTGAGTACGATCCGAATAGATCAGCCCGCATAGCACTGCTCCATTATACGGATGGTGATAAGAAGTATATACTGGCTCCTGTGGGTCTGAAAGTGGGCGATACGGTTACGTCGGGTGAGGGTGCAGAGATTGAAGTGGGTAATGTACTGCCCCTGGAGAAGATACCTCTGGGCACAGAAGTCCATAACATAGAACTTAAGCCCGGAGGGGGTGGCCAGATGGCTCGCGGAGCGGGCGCATCGGCTCAACTGATGGCCAAGGAAGGCGGTTATGTTCAGTTGAAACTCCCCTCAGGAGAGGTCCGTATGGTGAAGCAGAGTTGCCGAGCGACCATCGGCCAGGTTGGGAACTTGGATCAAGTCAATATATCACTGGGTAAGGCCGGACGTTCGAGATGGCTGGGCAGACGACCCAAGGTGAGAGGCGTTGCCATGAATCCAGTGGATCATCCCATGGGCGGCGGAGAAGGTAAATCCTCGGGCGGCCGTCATCCGACGACGCCGTGGGGGAAGCCCACCAAAGGATATAAAACACGATCCAAGAGAAAAAAATCCAATGCATACATCATCAAGAAACGAAAATAGAGGAAACCTGAATGGGCCGCTCCATTAAAAAGGGTCCCTATATCGACCCTAAGCTGTTAAATAAGATCGATGATCTTAACAGGGCAAACACCAAGAAAGTTATCAAGACCTGGGCGAGGCGGAGTACGATTCCTCCAGAATTCGTGGGTCACACCATCGCGGTACACAACGGTAAAAAGTTTATTCCCGTGTTTATAACAGAGAATATGGTAGGTCATAAATTGGGAGAGTTTGCCCTGACCAGGACGTTTCGCGGTCATAGTGGAAGGAAAGCAGACAGAGGAACAAGAGTGTCGTAAGAGGTGAGATAAGGGGATGGAAGCAAGAGCTGTTGCGCGTTATATTCGAATGTCTCCTCGAAAGGTCAGGCAAGTTGTGGATCTGGTTCGGGGTAAGTCCGTAGAAGATGCCATCAATCTTCTCCATTTTACACAGCAGCGGGCTTCGGGCCCGGTGGAGAAACTGCTTCGTTCAGCCATAGCCAATGCGATGAACAAAGAAGAGGCATCGAAGTTGGATCCGGAGGATTTTTTCATCAAAGAAATTTGGGTGGATCAGGGGCCGATGATGAAGCGGTATAATCCGGGGCCCATGGGAAGAGCGAGTCTTATACGGAAACGGTTTTGTCACATATCCGTTATCGTTTCCGATGAATTTATGGATTAATGGGAGGATCTTTTGGGACAAAAAACAAATCCAATCGGAGTGAGACTGGGAATCAACAAGTCCTGGAAATCGCTTTGGTTCGATGAGAAGAATTTTTCGAAGAAGCTGGAAGAAGACTTGATGCTTCGGAAATATATCCGGAATCGACTTCCCAATGCAGGCATTTCTTATATAGAGGTGAAACGTACACCCAAGCGCATCACATTGACGATCCATACGGCTCGTCCCGGTATCGTTATCGGTAAGAAGGGTGCCGAAGTAGATAAGTTGAAGGAAGAGCTCCAGAGACTCACGTCCCAAGAGATCCAGGTGAATATTCACGAGATCAAGCGTCCCGAACTGGATGCCTATCTTGTGGCAGAAAATGTCGTCAGACAGCTGGAATCGAAAGTGTCGTTCCGGAGGGCCATGAAGCGCGCCATCACGGCCACGATGCGGATGGGAGCAGAAGGTGTTCGTATCAGTTGTGCAGGCCGGCTGGGAGGTGCAGAAATGGCCCGGAGAGAACAGTATAAAGAGGGCAGGATTCCACTCCACACGTTACGAGCGGATATCGATTATGCCAAGACCGTTGCCAAAACCACATACGGTACCATCGGAGTAAAAGTATGGATTTGTAAGGGAGAAGTCATAGGAATATAACACAGAAGGTATCCGATTTTTAAACAGGAAGACGAAGGGGTCGACGTTGTTTCACATAGTTGTTGGGAGCTATTTTCATGTTAATGCCCAAAAAGGTTAAATGGAGAAAACAACAGAGGGGGAGGATGAGAGGAAAGGCCTATCGAGGCTCGAAACTCTCTTTCGGAACGTACGGGCTGAAATCGTTGGAGCCTGCATGGGTAACGAGTCGCCAGATCGAATCCGCTCGAGTTGCCATCACGCGATACATCAAACGTGGGGGAAAGCTGTGGATTCGAATTTTTCCCGATAAGCCGGTCACTCAGAAACCCGCGGAGACCCGAATGGGAAAGGGAAAGGGGAGCCCGGAGTTCTGGGTGGCAGTGGTAAAACCGGGGAGGATTATCTTTGAACTTGAGGGTATACCCCGTGACACGGCAAAAGAGGCGATGCGTCTGGCTTCCTATAAACTGCCGATGAAAACAAAATTCGTGGCCGCAGAGTGGGAGGTATAACATTCTATGATTAAGATGGAAGAGATCAAGCAGCTGCCTCTGGAGGAACTGAAGATCCGCCTGCAGGATACCGAAGAAGAGTTGGCCAACCTTCGGTTTCAACTCGCTCTTCGCCAGTTGGACGATCCGTTAAAAGTGAGGTATATGCGAAAAGATGTGGCACGGCTGAAAACAGTGATTCGGGAGTATGAACTGGGTTTAAGAGAAGAAAAGAAACCTCAGACATGAGGAGTGGAGAGTGACTGAAAGATCCGTTAGAAAGTCCATCATGGGACGAGTCGTCAGCAATCGGATGGACAAGACCATCACCGTGTTGGTTGAACGTCGGGTACGGCATCCGCTGTATGGTAAATACATGACCAGAACGACCAAACTGATGGTCCACGATGGGGAGAACGCATGCAGTATCGGTGATACCGTCCGTATCATGGAGACGAGACCTCTGAGCAAGAAGAAGAATTGGCGGTTGGTAGAAATAGTGGAAAAGGTAAAATGATTCAACATTACACAAAACTCAATGTTGCTGATAATACAGGGGCCAAGAAGGTACAGTGTATTAAGGTGTTGGGCGGTACAGGCAGACGATACGGCTCTGTGGGGGATATTATCGTGGTTTCCGTAAAAAGCGCTGTTCCCGGCGGTAATGTAAAGAAAGGCGAAGTGAGTAAAGCCGTTGTGGTCCGCACAAAAAAGGAAGAGGGACGGAAAGACGGTTCGTATGTGCGGTTTGATGACAATGCCGTGGTTCTCGTCAATGAACAAAACGAACCCAAGGGAACACGTATATTTGGCCCGGTTGCTCGGGAGCTGAGGGAGAAACAGTTCATGAAGATCGTCTCGTTGGCTCCAGAGGTGCTTTAATGGATACGGAGTGCTTAGCATGAAAGTCATAAAAAACGATACCGTCTTGGTGATCTCGGGTAACTATAAAGGGAAGAAGGGAAAAGTGCTCAAGGTTTTTCCCAAGGAATCCAGAGTCATCGTGGAAGGTGTCAATTTCATCAGACGGCATACGAAACCGACTCAGAAAAATCCCCAGGGAGGGATTGTCGAAAAAGAGGCTCCCATAAACGTTTCCAACCTAATGGTCGTCTGCCCGAAATGCAATACACCGTCGCGGTTGGGTCGAAAGATTCTGGAGGATGGGAAGGGAGTTCGGGTCTGCAGAAGCTGTGGTGAAATGCTGGTGGCCTCCACATAAGTTGGTGCGTAAGGAGATCCAAAGTAGATGAAAAAGAATAAAACAGAACCTAGTTTAATTTAGTTATAAGAAAATGAGT
>CAZTKR010000246.1:0-5871 GCA_964614115.1 uncultured bacterium
GTCCGCGCGAAGTCTCCCTGGACGAATGGATGTACATAATCAAAGCCATGCAGCAGATCACCATCGACCCCCAGGGAAAGGTCGTCTCGAGTGGGGGATTCAGCGTGGAGGATCGGGACGAAAAATCCGATTGGGTTAAATGGAACCAGCAGCGCGATATGGATCGGTTGGAGCAGCTAAGACAGCTGAGAAGGAATCGATAACCTCCAAGACAATAGAGCTTTCCTTAAATTAAAATCCCCAGCTTTCTATTCAGCTGGGGATTTTTTTTCGTAAGATCAACCTTTCAAAATGAAAAGGTCGGGGCCTTCCTTGGCCTCATCGGATTATCTTGAGATATAGACAGGGAATCGTAGTTTATATACGTCTATATATATGATGGATGAGCGGCTCTCAGCTCGGCAGATGCCATAGTTTTCGACTTGTCGGCAGCTTTTAGGATCAATACAGGCCTCCTGTTAATAATGAATGCTCACAAAACCTGTCTCTATCTGCTCGAGAGTTATCGCGAGTCATAAAAGACGGTTACTTATAATTTTTATGATTTTATCAATGGTTATCGGATAGAAAAAGCCGAGTAAATGTTATCAGATTGCGGGGAGAAAAAAACGATACTCGAAGGACGGGCTTTCATTCGAAATCTATAGTTATCCAGGCCCTTAAGAAGCATACGGGCATGACACCTGCCGAATTTAGGAAAGAGTATCCCAGCAGAATGCGTGTTTTATACAGCCCGTTTCCTTCATGTCTGAAAAGGATTATCAAATGATGAAGAAACATCTTATGACGCTTTTACTGTTATTGATCGCTGTAACGCCATGGGATATGTCTGTCGCCCAATCGACGATTCCCGATTTCAGGGTGAATGAAGATCTCGGTACGGTGGGAATCGATGAGGGGTCTCCATCCATTGCTGTGGACAGGATGGGTAACTTTATGGTTGTATGGCGGGATGATCGACAGGATTCCCGCGGTGATATTTTTGCCCAGCGGTTCTCACCCGATGGCATGTTCATAGGGAGTAATTTTAAAGTGAACGACGATGAGGGGAGCGCATCGCAAAAGTCACCCAATGTTGCGTGTGACACTGACAGACGTTTCGTCGTGGTCTGGCAGGACTTTCGCCATGTTACCAGTGATATCTATGCCCAGCGTTATTCCTCGGACGGATTGAGAGTAGGCAACAATTTCAGAGTAAACGATGATGCGGGTGAGGCGCCTCAGTGGTTGCCGACGGTCGGTATGGATGGACGAGGCTATTTTGTGATTGTATGGAGGGACGACCGGACTGGTAATTTTGATGTATATGCTCAGCGGTATGCCGATGATGTATCGCCCATGGGTGCTAATTTTGAAGTCTACGGCAGTATAAACGAGAGCACATCGGCACGGCAGCCCTCTCTCTGCGTCGCAGAGACGGGCGCTTTTGGTGTGGTCTGGACCGGCCACGGACTGTCCCACGGTGATATCTACGGCCGATTTTATTCACGAGATGGAAAATCCTTGGGAAACAGATTCCTCGTCAACGAGCGAAATAACATCGTGGGGGAGGGCAATCCGGATCGGTGGCCGTTTTGTGACAATCCAGCCATAGGTGCCGACGAGACAGGGAACTTCATCGTCGTGTGGCAGGACAGGAGGAATCTGGATTATGAGTCGGACATCTACGCTCAACACTACGCTGCCGATGGGTCCCTTGTGGGTATGAACTTCCGAGTCAACGACGATGAAGAGAATGCCGCACAGATTCATCCTTCTGTGAATGTCGATGAATCCACGGGAAGTTACGTGGTTGTGTGGGCAGATAAGCGATCGGGAAATGGTGAGATAGGCATCTATGCCCAGCGTTATACTCATGACGGAACGCCAATCGGTAGTAATTTTCGTGTGTCCCATACCGGCCCGGAACAGAAGTATGCACCAGACGTGGAGCTGATGAATGATGTAATGTATACGGCATGGAAGTCATACGACAGAGACGGAGGATACAATGTTTATGCCAGCATCGTAGACTGGAGGGGATCGTCTCCCGCGCAATCGGCTTGCCGGTTACGGCAGAGCTATCCCAATCCGTTCTCATCCCGCAGTTCCCCCACATCGGGCAGCGGCACTGTTACGACCATCGCATACGAGCTCTATGTGACGACGGATGTCTGGTTAACCGTATTCGATCTAAGAGGCCGTAAGGTTCGAACCCTCGTCAACACACAACAAACGGCCGGTTCTCACACAGAATTCTGGGACGGCAGAGATGATGAGGGCAGGATCGTCGCGAGTGGAGTCTATATCTGTGCCCTGCAGGTGGGCAACGAACGTTTTCATACGACACGCGTTGTTTTCATGAAATAAAGCGTCAGGATGGTTATGTCGAGATAGCATTAAAGCTAGAAAGGATATCCAGCGGAAAAGTAAGCATGTTGCTCGCCGTCGCTCATCGTGCCGTATCCCACATGTATGGGGCCCAGGGGTGTGTTGAGGGAAAGAACCGCACCCAATCCCTGTTTAAAATCTTTTGTCGATATTCTCACGTATCTTCCCCAGATGCCCCCTAAATCGTAACGAAGCGACAGATACGATTCCAGCCAGTGAGGCCAGGGTATCCGGCAGCGCAGCTCTCCGTTGATAACGACATATCGTTTACCCACGAATGCTTCTTCGGGGAGCCCCATGAAGGAATTCAGGCCGCCCATTCTGAATTGTTTTACGAAGGGTATGGTGAGGTCGGAGGTACCCCAACAGATCCGAGGGTGGAGGGTAAACAAATCGTTCAGGGGAATGTACGTTTCCATCGAGGACGAGAGTTTGAAATAGGAAATATCGCTGCCCAGGAAACCGCCGGCCGTTTCGTATTCCAAAAAATGGTACTTGCCCATACGTGGGAAGGGCATTCTGTCCCGCGTGTCCACCACGGACCGGAGCGAGATGTTCATGAGTGTGTATCTCTCATTCGGCACGCCGTCGCCCTGCCGAGGTTCCAGGTTGAACCCTTCCGAACGGATGGTCAGCGACAGGGTTCCCAGCCGGCGCATCTGCTGGCCCAGGGTAAATGCGCCCCACGTGTGCGATTTCGAATAAATTCCCACATGATGATGGTTTTCATAGTGGTCGAAAAGATGCCTCTCTGCGGAAAGGTCCAGCCGATAGGTCAGAAGTGATTTAAACAGGCGATCCGACCAGACCCTTACCCGAAGTGCTCTATCTCTATTTCCCAGGAGTCCTATGATCGATCCCTTGATTCCGGCACCCAAGAGGTTCTCCTCCACGCCGCTAACAAATCCCTGGGTTCGTCTTTCCAAATCATACCGGAGACCCATGCGCAGGAGTGTATAACCACGCTCGATTAAATGAAGGACGACTGCGTGATGGCGGTTTTTTTTCTGGATATCGAAATGGACACCCTCAAAGTACCCTGTGCTGTAGATATTAGCGATGCCTTGTCTGAGGAGGGAGACGTTGAAAAGATCGCCCGGCTTCAGGGGCAGTTCACGCAGAATGACGAACGGACGCGTGCGATCGTTGCCGGACAGCCGAATTTCATCCACGACGCCCTCATCGATTTCGATGGTAAGCGCGCCACCGCCAATTCGTATACTGTCGATTGCGGCAAGGGCATATCCGCCGTCACGATACATGTTGATAAGGCGGCGGAGATCCTGGCGTCCTTTATGAATGTTGATCACCTCTCCCGGTCGGCTTTCCAGACATGCCAGGAGGGCCGAGTCGCTGAACACGCGATTACCCTGAACGTCGATGGATTCGATTCGGGGATTTTCCTCGACGAGAAACTGAAGGTGGTGTGCGGCGGTATCCAGCACGGCAGAGACCGACTGAAAGCAACCGCTCTGGTACAGGGCCTGACCGGCCCACACGATTTCTTTCTGTGGCACAGCATTCGATGTGTCGAGGGCCAGTCTGGTTAACTGGGATTCTGGGTCTAAGTTGATGCATCCCTCCAGGGTCACTTTTTTAATCCGATAAGCGGGAGTCATGGACGGTTCGGAATCGTTGGCGAAGAACCGTTCCATGGCAGGTATGGCCTGTTGTGCGGCTTCTTCACCTGATTGGATGAGGGTTTCGATTTTATCGAAGGCCGTGTTCGAGATGTTCTCCAGATGGGGCTGAATCGAAATATCGGCCAACGCCAGTTGACCGCGCGTTTGATCCTGCTGCATGATGGTCGTGACTTGGTCGGCGAGTTCCCAGGGCGCACGGAGTTGGTGAGGCTCTCTGAGCTTGGAGGATGTATCCACGGCGATAACCAGGTCTGCGTTCATGTCTTTGGCCTCGGATACGGGAAGGTTCTGGACCAGGCCACCGTCTACCAGCAGAGCCCCATTCATCTTTACGGGTGTAAAAAGGAGGGGGATGGTCATGCTGGCCCGCAATGCCTGGATCAGGGAGCCGTTTTGCAGAACCACTTTATTTCCGGTGAGCAGATCTGTAGCCAGCACCCTGAGTGGAATAGCCAGGTCGTCGAAATCTGTGGAGTGGGGGTAGGGTGCATTCAAGACGAGGTCGGTGATCAAGTCGGTCAACTTCTGACCGGCTGTGTAAGCCGAAGGGATGTCCCAGGAAAGTCCCTTGAGACGAAGCTGAACGATATGCCGGCCGCGTTCCTCCTTTTGACCCAGGAAGAGCTGTCTCCTGGGAGGGGTGTCTCGGATGATCTGGTCCCAGCGGATTTGGTAGGCCAGGCTTTCTATTTCGGCAGCCGTATATCCCATGCAGGTAAGGCCGCCGATGATGGCGCCCATGCTGTTGCCGGCAATACCGTCGATGGGAATCCCGTGGCGCTCCAAAGCCTTGAGGACACCGATCTGGGCAAGCCCGCGGGCTCCGCCTCCACTCAAAGCCAGAGCGATACGGGGTCTGACCGGCCTGTAGTAGGGGACATAACTATCCGATCCCGTTGGCGAGCCCTCCAGGCCCAGGGGAATGGTTATCCGGGTCGTCTGGGTGTTTCCCCCAGGTACTCCTAACAGCACGAGCGACAGGAGGAAAATGAAGATGATGCAGTATGGTTGTTGCGCTTTTCCGTATCCCATAGGGTTCTTATACACTGATTCGTTTTAAAGAGCGTTTTCCAATATACGAAAAAATAAAGGCGTATTCAGTAATTTTTTATGATGGGCCGGCTGTTGAGTGGTTATTCACGTCAATCGGGTGCATTTATATATTTCTGACACGAGAAGGATTTCGCACCAGACGTCCGTCTTGTTTATGGATGTCGTTCTTGTTGGAAGATTGTTCTTGACAAAGGTGGAATTTTTATGCAGTTTAAATCTCATGATTTAACGTTCGTGTTCAGGAATCCTATGATGAAAAAGCAAACGTCTTTCCGTCTCCTGTTTGTATCGATACTCGTCGCGGCTTTTTTCGTGGGAGCTTACGGTCAGTATCTTGTTCATACTTCAGACCAGTTTCTAGAAAGGATAAATCAGGAGAATCTCGACGGTGTATTCTATCATCAGAATGATGTGTTTGCACTCATATGGGGGGTGGAACCACAGACCTTGAAAGGCAAGGATTGTCGCATCCTGGAAGAGGATGCGGAGATGGTTACTTACTACTGGGTGGAGGCCCGATCCGAATCGCCGCGTTGGTATGACGACATATCCGGTATCGGAGGGGCACGTATTCTCTGGCAGAATCAGCGCTGGGCGCTTGTCCGGGCATACGGACTCTCCTTTTTGGAGGGATTACCGCTTACCTATCATGGGCAGCGTATCTATTTTCAGAAGACGCACGTACATTCAGAATCCAGACCGTTGTACAGGAGAGCCCCCTCCTCTGCGTACCAGACAGCTACGGTAAGAGCCATCCTCGACTCGGTCAACCTCCAGCGCTTGATCAAAACCGTCCGTCATCTTA
>CAZTKR010000247.1:0-5854 GCA_964614115.1 uncultured bacterium
CGCCGTATTATCCACGTAGAATGTATCTGCCACGGCAGCCAATGCAGTGTACGTGTTATTATCCTCACTCCGCCTGATCTCGAACATCGACGCAGATTCAGCCCGATTACTCCACGTAATCGTGATCGAAGAATCCGGTGGTGTGCTCAAAGTCAACGTGACGTCGTCGGGTGCCAGGAACCTCGGCGTTTTTACACGTACTTCGTCTGTCCGGTATAAACCGCTGGTATTCATGACGGCGATTTTGTAATCGTACTCTGTATCCTGAAACAGGTCCGTATCCGTATAGCTGTTCTTCGTACTCGTGGTAAAAGTGGCTATGGGATCGGGGTTATACCATCCCTGCACCGCCGGTTTACGGTAAATTTTATAGCATAAAAAATCAGCATCCGTTATAGTTGTCCAATCCAGGGTGACGCGATCTGACCTGATGTTGCCGTTGCCGTAACCCGTCGAATAGTCGTTACCCGTTTTCAGGTTGCCCACGGCGATCGTCGGCTTGCCGCTGGGTCTGTCGGGAGAGTAAGCGGTAATTCCCACAGGATTTTTTTCCGAGCAGTTCCAGCAGATGGCGGCGAGGAAGGTGAAGAGGACAAAAACGACCCTGTTCTTCATAACATCCTCCTAAGCTTTGGGTGGTTGGTCAAGCTATACACCAAAATATCTTAAGAATGTCTAATTATACGTTCTTTCTACCGAACTCCAGGAGGCCACGGCTCCACTGTGGCCCCTCCTGTAATGCTTCCATCCCTCTATAGAAGACGCTGCATATCAAAGATCACCCCAGCGAGTACTTGAAACCCACCCGGCATGAGTTCTTCAAAATGGTCATCCGTATCGGAGATCATGTTGGATTGGGATATTGTGAACCGACCTTCGACGAGGATCGACGTTTTGGGTGAAATCCGGTATTCCAGACCCGCACCAACATCGTAGGCGATGAAAGACGTGTTCAAGTCGTCCTTGATATCGAGGATGACATCCGAATCCGAATCCTCTTGGCCGGCATCCATGATACTTAGAAAATTCACGCCGCCCAACAGATACAAGGGCCCGATGTGATACTTCAGAGCAATCGGAACACCCAAATAGTGAAACGACCGGTTCGTGGTGATCTCCTCATCGCCGTTGGTGATTTCCCATTCGCTGGACGTGATGGAGTAAATAGGAGCAAAATCAAGATAGAGTGAACCCCAAAGGTGTATATCGAACAACGCACCAAACGCAAAACCCATCATCATGTTGGGACTGATTTCATCGAAGGATAGATTCGCATCGGGTGTGTAATCCACTGTGGCATCGATGGTGATCCCGCCGCGCAGGCCTGCTCGATAGGGTATACGCCCTTCACCGGCCTGGATAGGTACGGGAATCGGCTCTTGGGATTCGGGTTCTGGTTCAGGCTCCTGTTGAACTTCTTGGACATCTTTAGGTTCTGATACAGGTTCAGGCTCCGGTTCGTCCGCCTGCACGGGTTCAGGCTCTCGTTCAACCTCCTGGACTGGTTGGGGTTCCGGTTCTGGCTCTGGCTCAGATTCCGGTTCGACTTCTTGCGTGGGCTCGGGTTCCTCCTCGACATCCTGGACATCTTCGGGCTCTGGTTCGGGTTCTGTTCGGGCAACCTCTATGGGCGTTTCCTCGTCCGGCTTGTGCTCCTCCTCGATCACGGCTTCAACATCCAATTCAGGAGCTTCTGTCCGGATCCGATCATTCTCGTTCACCGTATATCCGGGCTCGATAGACATAATGATCATTCGGCAATAATTGGTTGAAATCCTGTCGACCTCGGCCTCACCGATTACGATCTCCACATCTTGCACATGACGGACGATCTGGAATCGATCACCGACATCGATATCTGGAGCTCTTTCGACAGCGATATGGTTTTCTTGTACAGAGACGATGTCATAATACTGTTGCGAGTATACATTCGGTAATATCCCGAGTAGGATCAGGATCATACCCACAAAAACCAATGTCCTTGGCCCTGTATTCATGGTTACGACCGATTTTGAAATAATATTTTTTTGCGAATGCATTGAAAACTCCTCCTGTGTGATACTTATCACTGACGAAAGCTTCGAGACTGATGAAGCTGAAAAAATCGGATAGTAGACGACTGTATCATGACGTTTCCAGTTTGAGATGAACTTCGGATAGTTCTCCATCCCGGAATACCGTTAACTTCAGAGTACGAGTATCTCTCACATCTATGGCATTGATGATGGCCTGAACATCCGATGTCGAACGAACCCGTTGTCCACCCATGGCGACGATGACATCTCCCACCTTGAGACCCGCTTCCTCGGCAGGACTTCCCCTGGCTATACGGGAAACAATCACGCCGTCTCGGGACGAAATCCCCAGCATCATGGCTACCAGACGATTGATGTTCTCCACTTCCAGGCCCGTTTGAAACGACCGGTCTACCCGGCCGATGTTCTTAAGGTCTGGGAGAATCTTTTTTACACGGTTTATGGGAATGGCAAAACCAATCCCGATGGATCCTTTGACGTATTCATCGGCTGAAAAGATGAATGTGTTTATACCGATGCACTCGCCGAGGCTGTTCACTAGCGGACCGCCGCTGTTCCCACCGTTGATGGACGCATCGGTCTGGATCATATCCTGGTACGAGCGGCCCTGGTCACGAAAATCCATGTCTGTGGCACTGACCACACCAACAGTAACCGTGGGTTTTGAACTGACATCAAAAAGTCCGAACGGATTACCCAGGGCGATTACCCACTCCCCGATGATGACATCATCGGAATTTCCAAGATGTATGAACGGAAAGTCCTCGCCCTTGATTTTCAGGAGCGCTACATCGTAGGTCATATCCTCACCGATGCTTTCCGCCTCGTGCTGCTTGCCGTCTGTGGTAGTGACCACAATTTTCACGGCCTCGTGAATCACATGCTCGTTGGTAAGAATATATCCCTCTGGCGAAATCAGGAATCCCGAACCCAAGCCTTTCACCCTCTCCTGGAATTCCCGCTGCGGGAAAAACCAGTTCCAGAACGGATCATTTTCGAATGGAGAACGCTGAACATAACGGCGAATCTGTATAACATTGATGCCTACCACGGCCGGGCTGACCGTACTCACGGCCCGCGTGATGGCATTCTGCCGAGATTCCGTGATGCCGTCGCTGATGATTTGCGTATCCCCGGCTTTCGACGAGGCAACCATCATCGGAGGGGCCGCCTGCAACGCCGCAGAATCTGTGCTCGACTCCTCTTTGGAACAATGGCTGAATAGACAGCCTACGAGTAAAAGGGACATGATATAAACCGCATTTCGTATCATGCTATGCTTACCTCATCGAGTGCCGATTACAGAATAGTCGGTACGTTTTAAGCGATAAAACACGGTTTTCCATAGCTCTTGCGTTGACGATTCGAACTTCACGTCATAATATCCATAGAAATAGCATTGACTTCAATTCATCCCTTCGCTCATCTTGGTTCCGTCATCCGCATCTTCATCAGGATTTGGCCACTTTCTTCCAATCCGCTGTAAACCGTTCGATCCCGATGTCCGTCAGGGGATGCTTCAAGAGCTGCTCGATGACTTTAAAGGGTATCGTGGCGATGTGTGCACCCATCATGGCGGCCTCCACCACATGCAGCGGATTTCGTATACTGGCGACAATGACCTCTGTTTCGAACAGATAATTCTCGTAGATGGTGACAATGTCGCCCACCAGGTCCATGCCCACATGACTGATGTCATCCAAACGCCCGACAAAAGGACTGACATACGTGGCACCGGCCTTGGCTGCCAGCAATGCCTGCGTTGGAGAGAATGTGAGGGTGACGTTGGTCCGAACTCCCTCGGCACTGAGCTTCTTGACGGCTTTCAATCCATCCTTGATGATGGGTATCTTCACGACGATGTGATCGTCCAACTTGGCAAGAGCCCTGGCCTCTTTAACCATGCCATCAGAATCCAAGGCCAGAACCTCGGCACTGACCGGACCCTGAACAATATGACAAATCGTCTTTAAGATATTTTTCGGATCGTCGCCCGTTCGCTGTATCTCTTTGGAAAGGAGCGACGGATTGGTCGTCACACCATCCAAGACACCAAGTTCGGCGGCTTCTCTAATTTCGTCCACATTCGCTGTATCGATAAAAAATTTCATCCGTCCTCCAAATCAGTATTCGACCCGAACCAGTACCAGACCATGAGGCGGAGCCGTCGGGCCGGCCCGCCGACGATCTTTCTCTTCCAAAATTTTATAGAATCCATCGGGGGTAATTTTCCCCCTTCCCACATCCAGCAACGACCCCACGATGATGCGAACCATGTTGTGGAAGAAATGGGTGGCAGTGATGTTGAAATGAATCTCATCGTCGATGACATCCCAATCCACACGCATCACATGGGAATGATAATCAAGTATTTCGCCGTTCTTCTTACAGAAAGACGTAAAGTCATGCCTGCCCATCAGGCATTCCGATGCCTCCTTCATCGGCTCCAACGAGAACGAGAAGTTCGGATACCAGGCATACTGACGACCCAGAACACGCGTCTTACGGCAGAGGGCGTACAGATAAACCCTCCGGAGTGCATCCCGACGTGCATCGAATGACTGCGGGGCTTCCTCCACATTCACGATCCTCACATCCTCGGGTAAATACGTGTTCAACCCATTCTTGAAGGCAGAAAGGGGTAAACGCCGATCCGTCCGAATACTGGCCACCTGCCCCAGGGCATGAACGCCGGCATCCGTCCTTCCTGCACCCGTCACGACGACATCCTCGTCGATCAAACATCTCAGGGCATGCTTGATCTCTCCCTGAACGGTTCTGCGATTTGGCTGAATTTGCCAGCCGGAAAAATCCGATCCGTCGTATTCTATTGTGAGTTTTATCGTCCGTTTGTACCCACCGACGTCTTTTACCATGTCGATCATTGTAACGTGTGTATGACACCTTCTCTTAGCCGATTAGCCTTCTGTTCAACGGTTTCCCAAAACGAGTATGGGAAGTCCGATCAGCAAAACCGTAACAAAGGCGAATCCATCTATCTTCCTGAATTTTAGAAGATAATAGCTTGTTCTATTGGCACCCCCTTGATAACAGCGAGCATCCATGGCCAGGGCCAAATCGTGCGCACGACGAAAGGCGGACAGGAAAAGGGGAATGATGAGTGGAACAATACTCCGAACCTTGTGAATGATATTCCCTTCATGCCGTGCACCCCGGGACAACTGGGCTTTTCGTATGCGTTCCGCTTCGTCGATCAGTATCGGAATGAATCGCAGAGAAATCGAGAACATCATACCAATCTCATGGGATGGAACACCCAGACGTCGAAATGGCTTGAGGAATCGCTCCAGGGCATCGGTCAAATCCATGGGCGATGTCGTTAGGGTCAACAAATTGGCCAGCGAAATGAGGATACCGAGCCTAAGAGAATAAAAAACACCGAAATGAACTCCCTCTTCCGTGATATACAGCCTCACTCCAGGTACGTGCCATAGAATCCTGCCCGGTGTGAACAACACATGCACGAAGAACGTTAGAAGAAAAAGCACCGAAAATGCGCGCAAATTCCTCACCAGCAGACCGGTATTCAGCCTTGCCAGCCTGAAGGCGGTCAAGCACAAAACCATCATGGCGATGCTCACATCCAGCCGTTGTATGAAAAAAACGCACAGCATGAAAAAGAGGCTTGACAAGACCTTGGTGCGGGGATCGAGTCTGTGTATCATGCTTTCCCGCAGGGCATAATGCCCCAATGTAATGTCCTTCATTCTGATCAAAGCAGAATTTCGCTCCTCGATATCTTCTCGAACCGAAAATGGTCACACAGGTTTGTTTTTGATTATCATAAGCCTATTTCA
>CAZTKR010000248.1:0-1806 GCA_964614115.1 uncultured bacterium
ATTAAGATTTTGCGACGATCTTGTTTTAAGGGCACACGCCTGATGAATCCCATTTCCTCGAGACGATCCAGCATACTCGTCAATGTGGATTTTCCCAAGGATGTTTTACGGGCCAATTCGTGGATAGGAATGCCGTCTTCCCGCCAGAGTACAAACATGATACGGCCCTGGGCAGGATTGATTTCGATATCATAGTCTTTCAATTTTTTTGCAAAGATTCGACCCGACAGTTGGTGGATCTTGGCTATGAGGAATCCACCCTCACGTTGTAATTTCATTTTTCGTCCTTCAGACTGAATTCGAATGTCTTATTATAATCCCATCCTCTCGCTTGGTCGGGAACGACACGTAGAACGGTGTATTCCGGGTCTTCATATTTGGCAGGATAGAATCGCTCCCATTCATCCAGCCAAAGCGCTTTTTTTAGATCAATGTCATCGATCATCTCTATTCTGCACCTCAGCATCAATCCATGCCAGTCTGTTGGATTGCAGAAGTAAAGAGAGCATTTCGGGTTAGCAGCGATTTGTTCTATTTTGGAAGATGATGTATTGGTGACGATAAAGGTTGTGAATTGGTCCCGGTATGGATGGAAGAAGTTGGCGAGCCCGGGGTATTCTTCTTTATTCCGCAGGTTGCTGATGGCTCTGATATAAGGGTATCCCTCGTCATCGATGGTGGACAGGTAGGCCGCCTTGGTGCTCGACATTAATCTCAGGCACTTCTGTTTTATTTCGTCTGGTTTCATGGGTGGTCCTCCTAATTTATTTCTTAAACAATCCTGCATCGAGATTACTCCCGAGAGATTTGGGGACAACATGTAAATAACGTGTCGGTATATCCGCATCGATTCCGTCGATGGTTTCCAGGATCACTTTTCCTGATTTTATCACATTTTCTTCCTCGAAGGCAATATCGGGTCCCGTGGGATCGAGTTTCCAATTGGCTCCGCATTGCCCCGAGTAATAAGTATTCTCGGTGATGATACAATCATGCAACCGGTATGTTCTTTTGTTATCCTCATCTCTCATCCAGGCATACCGGCAGCGCGTAATGATGTTGTGGTGAAAATCGAAGTCCTCACCCGTATCGCATACCCACACGGCGGATGTATAAGCGCCGTCAACAACGCAGTGCCTCATGGCATTTCCATGACTCGTACCGTTCTCGGCCCTCCAGAATACAACAGGATTCCGACTATTATAAAAGACGCAGTGATCGACGACAAGTCCATACCCATTGGCCAGAATACAGACATTGGACGGAACAGCATACCCGTCCATGGTAAATAGACATTGGGTGACGACCAGGTCGTCGAGGTCTTTTCCCTCCCGGAATATGGGGTAGTACCAGATCTCTGGAGTTGGATTGCCCAGAAATTTAAGCCCGCGAATCGTTACATGGTTGATCTCGATCTTGAATCCTGTGTAATTGATGGGTTCATCGGTTTTTCCCCATTCTTGAGGAAGTCCGGTCGATATAATAATCGGCATGAGCTCGGGTTTCCATCGGGCATCGTCGGGTAGAATATCAGCCTCGATAATCAGGCGATCATGTTCCGTATAAGGACGATCGTTGTAAAAAAGGACTGTCTCGTCGAGGATATGTATGCCCGGAGCCACTCTGATGACAGTTGGCCCCCGTTCTGTTGAGTTGTTGATCCGTTTTACAGCCTCCTTGAATGTTTTGATCGGCATTTGATCGGTTCCCGGATTGGTATCAGCGCCCTTCCCGCTGTCCACCACCAGTGTTTCAGCAAACACGGATGTTAAGAAGGGTATTGCAGTCAACAGAAGGGTTGGGAGT
>CAZTKR010000248.1:1816-5850 GCA_964614115.1 uncultured bacterium
AGTCAACATGATAAGTATTGTGTAAACGGTCATCTTTGTCCTCGGATTCATCATGCACCTCGTAGTTAATCAGATATCGTTCGGCATAAGATAGTACTATATAGAACAAAAAGCAAGTCAAATTTTATATTCAGAGAAAATATTTTTTAAGGTTTAATGTGAGTGCCAAGTAAAAAATGGAGAATTAAAGAAGAATGCGATAATGAAATTAGAGATTTGCTCTTTTGAGCAAGAAATGATAGAAGAAATCGATAGGAGACGTAGACGGCTAATTACATCCGTGATCCCGACCTGTGGAATGAAGATATCCTTCAACAGAGGAGTGCTAGTGGCGAATGAATCCGCCTCGCAGTTCCTAGTGCCCTCGGATTATTGGGTGACTATTTTCAGGCGGGCCAGGACGTTCTGCTGATAGCTCTCTCCCAACAGAAGAACTTTAGTCTTCCACGGTTTGTATCCTTCGGCTATAACGATGATGGTGTATTCGCCCTTTTTCAGTGTTATCCGTAGAGTCATGGATTCGGGATCGGTGGTTCCGATGAATTTTCCATCGATGAAAACATTGGCGTATCCGTCGAAGCCGTTGTCGTCGGCTTTTACAGTAATGGTCAACGGACACTCTCCAAGTTTTACCGAATGGGAAGACCCTCCGCACATGAAGTTGGACAATCCGACGAACAGTACGAGTGCTACAAAAACGTTTTTCATCTTCATCACCTATGTATTCCGATTTTGGGTACAAAATAACGGTCATGAAGTGCATTGTCAAGGAGATTTATTAAAATATTTCATAAATATGCTTTTAAGAGAGATATGTCACGCTTGCTATGCTGGGCTTTTAATAATATTTTTTTACCGCTGGATTCACGACTTACTGTACTGGCTTTTCGATCCTGTATAGATAATAAAGTAAATAAAACTCATCGAGAAAGATAGAGGGATTTTGAATGGATGGGAAATATCCCTTTTGATAGAAGAGAGAAATAGTACATGGGATATCCCCAAAGCCATACCCTTCGATGTCATAGCCACGGGTGTACCTTCTAGATTTCGATAACTTCAGGATCGGAAGCAGAGGGTACGACTTTCCATTCCTGCGTTTCAGGATCAAAATCGGCGATCTTGGACAGGGGCAGCTTGATGTATTTGCCGTATCCCTCGACGGCAACGGATCCGTCTTGCAGTATGATTTCTCCGGTTCCCTCAAAAATTCGCCGCGTGTCTTTGGTGATCCGGCCGATGACGCGGAGTTCTTCATCCAGCGGAACGGGCTTTTTATATTTCGACGTGAATTCCACGGTCACGCCCCAGTAATCTTCCTCATATTTCATCATGATGGCACGCCCGATGGTCTCATCCAGCATCGCCGCGGCGATCCCGCCGTGAAGACGGCCCGGATAACTCTGATGCTCTTCCATGGGGGTGAAGACACCCAAGAGTTCTCCGCTTTCCAACTCGTAAAAAAAGGAGCGAAGCCCATACGGATTTTTCAATCCGCAGACCAGGCACATTTTACTGTTTTTCTGTTTTCTGAGTACACGGTGACGCATATTTTTATCCTTAATATTGTATTAAAAATGGGTATAAAGTTTGACAGTGTGCATGGTTGTCTATCCGTCTCCCCGTCATGTCTCCAGGATTTTACGACAGCATCACTCTGTTTTTGCCATACGTATACCCGTAGTATAAGTCGCCATATGAAAGGGCGTCGCGTTTCTGAGTCGTCTGGACTCGTGTACGTGCAGAAGCCGAATCCCGATGTCGCCAACGGCATGAATGACTGTCCGCTTCCCTTGATGACGCCACATCAGGTCCAACCCATGAAGGTAAGTAGGGCAAAGTCGAGCATTTTTTCGATCGTATGACCTTTTGATGTGTATTGGTGGTCGTCCGCATGAGTACATTCCTATATGTGAACCTGTCAAGAATTCGAGACATCACTGCAAGATACTTGAGCCGTCTCCAGGGCCTTGAGCAGCATTTTCATGTTCGCGCTGATTTGTTTTTTCTTTTCATCTGGAATGGCATTCAGTATGTTTGCCCAGAATTGTTGGGTGCAGGCGTTGAGTTTTTCAGCGATTTCTCTGCCATTCGCTGTCAACGTGACGCAGACCTTCCGCCTGTCCGATTCGCTGGGATGCCTGGACACGATACCGTCACGAACCAGTATGTCTACGATGCGCGTTGATGTGCTCATGGCCAGGTTCAATTCTTTGCTCAACTCGTTCATCGTCAGGGTGTTCTTTCGATAGAGGGCATCGATCATATAATGTTGAGAGAGGGTTACTCCGTGACAGGCTTTTTCATTCCGGTCGAGGGTGATGATTCTTTGGATGAACCGGCTCATCACGATGGAGAGTTGAAGGTCACTCTTTTTAGTCATCGTATGGCCCTAATGTAGAATGATTTAGGTATACAATAATCTTAACATACAATAATTGTATAATACAAATATATAGTATTAAACATTCAATGTCAAGTATTTTTATATAAATTTATTCAGGGGACTTAGATACGTGGATCTTCACTAAAAAGGAGGGGGCAAACTCAACAGCATGTGTCTTCCGTACACCCGCACTGGGGTTCTGTTCCCTTGAGCTTTCCATAGAGTACGGCGTAAACACATCCGACGCCGGCTCGGACGAATACGGCCTCGAACGGACAATTACGGCTGCATGCGCCGCATTCGTTGCAGGCATCGCGATCGGTGATGACAGCTTTATCATTCTCGAACATCAGGACATCCCGGGGACAAACTTGAACACATATGCCACATCCGGTGCATTTGGCTGCATCGAGTTGCAGCGTAACCACATCCTTTAAATATCGGAACTTCATTGTCTCATCTCGATCGCTTTACAGTACCAATTTGATGACAACACCACCGATAGCAGAGACGACAATAGCGGGAATTGCGTACAGGATTTCCTTTTGTACGCCGCTAAGAGATGTAAAGTTGGTCGAGCCGGTAAAATTCAGTGCGAGAAAAGCAGACAGAGGGGGCAGGAGCAAAAGATTCGATATCCAATCAGAGCTTCTCATTCCGTATAAGAATGATCCTAACAAGGCCACGAGAAGACCCAACAGCCATCCCTTGAGGGCAAATGAACGGAAAGGAATCCATGGTAGGAGTATCGGAACTGCGATGGTTCCAGCCAGGACGGCAGCCGTGAACAGCGATAAGTCCTGCAGGATACGAACCGTGAGACCCTGTCCGCGGATCAGGGCAATCAAGACGAGAGCAATCGAAATCAAGGGAAGTAAGAAAAGTGCTTTGACGAATTCGACGGGTATGAGGGCAAGCCGCTCATTGAGACGAAACGTGACCGTGCGCATGTCTTTCGTGGCTTCCAGGTTATTATGCAGATAATGCCTCAGATGGCGTACACGGACGGGTCCGTATTTTACGGTAAATCCTGTTGCGGTTTTCACACGGTGGGCAGCAATGCCGGGTGCACTGAGTTGGGGGAGTATGAGCGTTCTGTGGGATACAATGCGATCTAAACCCGTTTCTGTAATCTGGCGAACCAGTGTCTCTGTACCGAAGATTCCCTTTCCCGCGGCACACCATACGTTGATACCCTTGGTATCGAGTACGAGAATCCAACCATTGATCCCATCCAGTTCAGAACGAAGGGAGTCAAAAGACATCTTATAATTGGCCGTTACGAAGACTGGCGAATCGGAATCCGGTTGGCCGACACCATACAGGCCAGGCTCGATACGGTAATGCATACGCTGGATACCCCAACGGGCTTTCCACGAACCGAGACGGTCACGGAGTGATCGCTTAGTTGAAACGATGGGAATACGATCTGTATCGGCTGCCTGGAAACCGACGATCCATCGTTCAGAATGCTCATCGATTGGGTGGCAAAGGCGTGTCGGCGCTTCTGTACAACATGCACAAGGATTTGATTTCAATCTCATGACCTCTTTATTTTGGTAACGAACATTCGGCGGGCGAGCATGTTTTCGATGCTTCATTCTTTACCCTGATGAATGCATCGACGAGAAGACCGGGGAATATGAAG
>CAZTKR010000249.1:0-5814 GCA_964614115.1 uncultured bacterium
GAACGTGATGATTTCAACATCGATTCGATTGGCGAAATCCTGGAGCCATCGGTTCATTGCGAAATAAGCGATAGGCCAAGCAACCATATTCGCTATAAGAATCCAGATTAAGAATTGGTTCACTAGAATGAAGACAATCCTGAACAGAGGAGCGCCCAGCGTTTTACGGACGGCGATCTCTTTTGTCCTTTGTTCCACCATGAACAGCGTCAATCCGAAGAGTCCGAGACACGACAGGAATACAGCCAAAAATGTAAAGAATTTTAAGATACCGCTTATTCGCAATTCCGTTCTGTATTGATCCTCCAGGGTTTCATCCAGGAATCTGTATTCAAACGGCGCATCCGGCATGAATTTCTCCCAGACGCTTTCAATATGCGCCAGAGACGCCGTTATACTACCGAACCGGCGTCCATTTTCACCCGAGTCCAGTCTTATAAAAATGGTCTGAAATTGTTCCTGAAATGTTCTCGACAGATGAAATACTTCCGGTCGCACATGAAATCTGAGTGAGTTCAACTGTGCGTTTTTAACGACACCGATAATGGTACCATTGCTGCCGTTGACGGTAATCTGTTTTCCGACCGGATTCTGGATATTGCCCTGTCTTAACGCTTCTTCATTCAGGATAAAACCCTGCTGCAAATCCGATCCGATTTCTCTCGAAAAATCTCTTCCTTCGACTATTTCCATGTTCAACGTTTTAAAATAATCATGATCGACCATCGGATGATGCCAGGCAATCTGCAGATCCGGTGCCTTGCCCTCCCAAGAAATCGTCCCGGAAGTTGCTCCCGAGCGCAGGGGGCTGCTGCTTTTTGCCGAAACATTAAGAATGGTCGGATTCTCCAAAAGCTCGTATTTGAACGATTCGAGGATATTCTCCGTTCTGCCGTGGACGGACAGAGTGATGACATTCTTTTTTTCATATCCGACTTCGGCATTTCTCATGTACCCCACTTGGTCCGACACGATTATCATACATATAATCAAACTAATGGATAGAGTAAATTGCACAACGACAAGCGTTTTTCTGAAAAGAGACGTTTTTGCACCCTTGTTTTTCGATTTATTCAAGATGTCAATGGGTATGAATGATGAAAGATACAACGCCGGGTAGCATCCGGAAATGATTCCAGTAAAAACGGCGACCCCGACCAATCCAATTAAAAGTCCCGGATTTGTATAATTAAAATCAATCTGCTTCCCGGTCAATGCATTAAATCGGGGAAGAAACAGAATGACGATAATAATGGAAATCAGAAACGAGAGAAACGCATAAAGCAGCGATTCGCTGAAAAATTGCCGGACAATCTGAGTCCTATTCGATCCAACGACTTTCCGTAGACCTATTTCTTTTGCTCTTTTTACAGAACGGGCCGTCGAAAGATTCATGTAATTTATGCAGGCGATTAAGAGAACGATTACCGCGATGGTCGAAAAAATATAGACATACAGTATGAGACCTCCACTGCCGTTTACGTTGTACAGGCGTATCTTTAAAAGCGGTTGTAAAAATATATGTGCCGCCATTTCTCCGAACCATGGATCATTTCTGATAATCAGATCATCAATTTTCTGGTCTATTTCATTCTTTTCAACACCTTCCTGGAGTTGAATATACGTCGAAAAACCGTAACTATCCCATTTTCGTAAGAAAAATCCCATATCGGTGTTGGTGATATAACTCAACGGTAAAATGACATCGAATTGAAGATGTGAATTTCCCGGAGCATTTTCCATGACTCCCGTCACCATCTTTAAATTTCCGTCGATCTGTATGGTTGTATTGATGGGATCTTCACTGCCAAAACACCGTTCTGCAATCGAGTTTGTAAGTATAACAGCATTCGGACTCGTGAGGGCCGTCGCCTTATCGCCTTTTAATAAAGAGAATGAAAAAATTTCAAAAAAAGACGGATCGGTAAGAATCAGATCATCCGTGTAAAATACTTTTTCCCCGCATTTAATGATATTTCTTGGATTGCCGGTATCCAACTGTTACTGACCGTGGTTGATTTTAATATCTCGGGATAATTATCCTTGAGAAACGGATTGATCGTTGCGGGTGTTTGTGAACCATAATTTATATTTCCATCGTTATGAAACGCCGATGCAACTCTGAAGATGCTGGCTTTATTCGTATGAAATCCGTCGAAGCTGAGTTCATCCTGAACCCATAGAAGAATGAAAATGGCGCATGCCATCCCGACGGCAAGTCCTGCGATATTGATGAAGGAATAGACTTTGTGCTTCTTCATAGCCCTCATCGCGATTTTGATATAATTCGGAAACATGATAAACCTCCAGTAGAGACAATTCCACAAGACGACAGGCATTAATCGGCCGACCTGGCTCCAGTACCAGAGAAACGAAGCCCAGCGCCCCTCACGTCGGGCGATGTCGCAGGAAATCTCCTCGATATCGCCGGTCAGCGAGGCATGCTTCGATCCATTCAGAATCCTCGAAAGAATCCAGTGTCCGATTGTTGAAGAGTGGGCCGACCTCTTTTTACTACTCGGGTTCCTCATCACTCAGGGCTTCCTGCAAACGAAACATCCGAATACCCTTTCCACATGGCCGCGTTCACCCGGTTGATTTCGTCCAGGGCCGCCATCCCCTTTTTCGTGAGTCTGTAGTAACGCTTGCTCAGTCCCCGCCGTTCTTCCGTGGGTTCACCGATATAGGCATCCAGGTAGCCTCGTTTCGTCAGGCGATCCAGAGGAAAATAAACACCTCCCAGCGAGAGCTTTCTGCCCGTCACTTCCCGGATGTGCTTGTAGATGGTCGTGCCGTAAGCCGTCTCACCCAGCCTCCAGACAGATAGTAAGATCAATTCCTCCAGCTTGGTCAACAGTTCCATGTTGTTCCTCCATCGAATACATTTTCTTCGATTTAGAATACGGATATATCGAATAAAAGTTACATTTTCTAAGATTTAGAAGATGGCGGAGAGGGTATCTGTACGTCTTGCCGTGGGATAATTAAAAATAGGCAGAGGATCTAAAATCCGAACACCCCCTGCTCTCCTTCCACGGAGACTATCAGGGGGTGTTGATGAATCGATTTGAGTGAAATCAAATCGACGGGTGTGCCTATCGACCTTCCAAGGTCATCGGTACTTGATCCAATTTACTGCTTTTATCAGTTCGATCAGAGAGATGACCTTGTTCAGCGGGATGAGCGTGTCGGTCTCTGCCATGGCCGATTTCCAAATCGTCGCTATCGATCGCTCTCCATTCACAAAATTAATAACGGCACGCATCTGGTTTCGCTCGAGTCCGATTTCCTGGATGACATCCGGATGATCTTGTAAGTATTTCTTGAAGGATTCACTCCGCTCTATGGAGAACTGTTTGCCCTTGACGTCCGGATGAATGATGGGGATGATTCTGTCTGCTTGGATTTCTTCCTGGGTGGGCTTGAGCGCTTCTGGAGCGTCTCTGTTCAGTTCTTCTGCCCGGATATCCGCATAACCGCTGACCTGCAATGCCAGGGATTCCCCGAAGAGTTCCCACTGAGCGATCCGGCTCCGTAGCTCTGCACGAGCTGAAGACGACTTGGAATAGATATCCTCGATAGACCGTATCGCATCGATCTCACACGTCACGGCAAAATCGACTAAATCCAGCGCACGTGTCAGCGCCGTATCCAGGTTGCTCGCCGCGGCCGTCTCCAGATAGCGCAGGGCTCTGGACTGGTAGCGCTCTCCCACGCGCTGGTACCCGAAATCCGACACGGCATCCAGGAGTCTCTCGAACACCTCGTCCGTACAGTGGGCTGCAGCCCAGGCACAGGCCGCACCGATAAAGGCGATGCGTTTCATATGGGTCGGGTCTCCTTTATCGGGAAGATCGGTATCCGCATGGTACCATTGATCGGGCCATGTGCTGAACTCCACGCCCGGCACGCCGACCGACGGGTTGTTGAAGCAGATATGATCACTCCCGCCCGTGGCCCGATGGATGAGAAATCGAAACGGATCTGTCGAGCCGTTCTTCTCCACCATCGGCTTGGGAAAATACTGGCCCCCACGCCGGCCCCGAGGCGAATCCGGGAGATAGATGATATCATTGGTTCGCCATACATAATTCAGGAACGTCTTCACAAGGCCATCGAGATAGCTGGGCAGATGCGTCGGCGTTTCACTCAAGTTCAAGAGTGCCTTGTTCTTCCTCAAACCCTCACCCACCATATCCATGTTGAGGTTTATACTCCACTTGTCGATGAGATCGCTATGATGTCCGATGAACGCATAGGTCCCGCCGATCTCATCGGGCCAGACAAAATACATCGTCCGGCGCGGCTGTGGCAGTGTGCCTTCTCGGATGAGCTTGGTCAACGCTCTTAATATTTCCAATTGGACCACGCAGCCGCTCATGTTGTCGTTGGCGCCGCGTTTCGTGTATCCCTCGAACAAGTGCGCCGAGAACACAACGCCTTTTTCGTCGGGTTCCGTACCTGGGATCCACGAAAAGACCGTTTCGTACTTGTTGGAAAAGCTTTCGACCCGCGTGTAGCACCGCACAGTGATCTTCTCACCGTACTGCAAGTCTTCCAACAGCTCCGACCATTGACGCCAGGATAGGGAAAATCCGAACTTCAGGTTTTTACACTTCCCGTACCCTCCTCGGCTGTAAATCACCTGGTTGGGATCCATATATCGATCCATGGCCCTGAAGGAAATCACACCGCGCACGCCAGCAGAATCCAGGGCTTTCGCTTCATCCCCCCAACCATGCGACCACATCAGTGCAATCTTATCTCGATACATGCCCTTATAGCTCCCGGCAAGCATGGAATCGACAGTCGTCTTTTTCAGGGGAGGTATATAAACCAGCTCTCCTGTGACATCGGCACTCTGCGATCCGCCTGCAACCAGAGCAGCATCGGCACCCAATCTGGCCACCAGCCTTTTTTCCGGCTTAAGAATCCAGAACTCTCCCTCAAAGGGGTAATCGAATGTGCCATCCTCTTCGTGCCTCTCCAGACGCGTGGTCTCGATACCATAGCTTTTCACGAGCTCATAGATTCTACCCGATTCGTAGAATGTATCAGTAAATTCCTCCGGTTCGCGCACCCACGGTGCGCCGGCCAGCAGAACCTCGTTGTTGTAAATCATCTGACCGGAAATTTCGTTCGCCAGAATGTCGAGTGTATTTTGATCCAGGGGCGTTTTAAACGCCTGGGAAAAGCCGGCTCGATGAAAAACTAAAAAGAAAAAGATGAGAAAAGCCCGAATACAACGGGCGGAAGACATTCTGTACATGATAAATCCCCTCCTGTTTGATCCATACGGATGCATAACGTATTAAACGACTTAGAAAACGGACTATTTTAAACAATGTATACGGGAAAAACAAGTTAAAGTTGAGGGTTGTTGGAGATTCTACTTCTATTGTTGTGGATTTTTCCCGTTGGATGTACTGCGAGGAATACTGCCGCCTGTCTTACTCCCCTCCATTTAAGTAGGCATTCCGACGACGTTGATCTGAAACTGACGTCTATGCGAACCATCCGGTTCTTTGAGTTGTGATTCTATTCGTACCGCAGCGCATCGACGGGATTGGCACGAGCGGCTCTGAGAATATGTACGCCGATGGTCAGCCAGACCACGATAGTGACCGCCACCGCAGTCATTAAAAACGTCCAGAGATCGATCCGTGTCCGGTATGCAAAATCTTCCAGCCATTGTTTCATGACATAATAGGAAACAGGCCAGGCAATGAGATTGGCAAAAAGAACGAGTTTGATATGACCCCTGGAGAACACGAAAAAGATATCCGGAATCGATGCCCCCAGCACCTTCCGAAT
>CAZTKR010000250.1:0-5813 GCA_964614115.1 uncultured bacterium
CGTATCCCAGATTATGGAGATCATAGTCGAGCTGGACGTTGGGAATCGGGATGATTATAAAAGGCAGGCCCAGGAGTACCTGGAACTGCTGGATCGGCTGGATGTCGAGATCGATGGATTGTGGAAAGAGGTCGAGTACAAGCGATTCATCCAGTGGCATCCGGCGTGGGATTATTTTGCCCATGACTACGGTCTGGAAATCGTCGGGACGATCGAGCATGGGCATGGGGATCAGCCCTCGGTCAGAGAATTCAAGTCCCTGGTGGACGAGGCCAGAAGAAAATGCGTGAAGGTCGTGGTCATTGGATTAAACCTGGAGAGCAGCGCAACGGAAGCGCTGGTGGATGAGATTGACGGAAAACTGGTGCATCTGGACACTATCGGCAATCCGGATGACGAAGACAGAGCTAGCTATATTATACTAATGAGATACAATGCTCGGTTGTTGGCCAGGGCATTCAATCCATAAAAATCGAATGAGATTAACACGAAGGGACGAAGCATGGCGTCAGATACAGTGATTGCCCTCGACGATGTCTGGGTCCGGTACGGTTCGTCCATCGTACTGGAGAGCATCCACCTGACCGTCAAAGAGAAGGAGATCGTCTCGATTGTCGGGCCCAACGGTGGAGGCAAGACGACATTGCTCCATGCCATTCTCGGATTCAAGGAAGCATTTCGGGGTGAGATTTGGGTACTGGGGAAGGAGCCGGCCCAGATTAAGCAGTCGGGCCTCATCGGCTATCTGCCCCAGCAAAACGCACAAGACCGATTGTTTCCGGTCAGTGCGTACGACGTCGTGGCTATGACCCGTCACGCCCGCCATGGATTCGGGAACAGGCTCGACGAGAACGACAAGCGGATCATTCTGGATGCCCTGGATAAAGTCGAGATGACATCGTGGAAAAATCATCATTACGGCAGTCTCTCCGGGGGTCAGCAGCAGCGCGTACTCATCGCACGGGCTCTGGCCGGTAAGCCAAGGATTCTCATCCTGGATGAACCGTCCACAAGCCTGGATGCGGTGGCCCAGGACAGCTTTTATCATCTTCTGAGCACCATCCGTGATGAAGAGGGCCTGACCATCCTGATGGTTTCCCATGACATCGGCTCCGTTTCCCGGGTGGTGGATCAGATCGCCTGCCTGAACAAGAAGATACATTTCCATGGGAAACCGACAGAGGGTATTCCCTCGGAGATACTGGAAAAAACCTTCGGGAAGCACATGCATTTTCTGGTACACGACGAGCACTGCCTGACGTGTGAGAAGAGACGATGATGGACGTTTTAGACATGGCGTTTTTTCGGAATGCGTTTTTCATGTCTGTCCTGCTCAGTTTTCTGTTTGGACTCCTTTCCTTCTTTATCGTCATGCGTAAAATGGCCTTTCTTGGTGCCGGCATCGCGCATACCGCCTTCGGGGGAGTGGCGTTGGGCATACTCCTGGGTATTCATCCGTTCTACACATCCCTGGTATTCTGTGCCCTTTCGGCCCTCCTCATCGGCAGACTCGTGAGGACGGGTAATCTCTCCTACGATACAGGTATAGGCATCTTTTTTTCGTTTGCCATGGCATTGGGCGCGGTTTTCATCGCCCTGAAAAAGGCATATACGTTCGATCTATCCGGATACCTGTTTGGCAACATACTCGGCGTCAGCTGGACGGATCTCTTCCTGGTGCTGGGTACGGTGCTGGTATTCATCCCTTTTTTCGTGCTGTTTTTCCAGAAACTTCTTTTCATGGCGTTCGAAGAGCAAGTCGCCACGGTCAGTGGCGTGAACACACATGTTCTGGACTCGTTGCTCTTGATTTTTCTGGCTCTTATCATCGTCGTCAGCATTAAGATCGTGGGCATCATCCTGGTTTCGGCCCTGGTGGTGCTTCCGGCGAGTTTCGGTCTGCTCATGTCCAATAATTATCGAACCGTCATTGCAGGCAGTGTGGTGTACACCTTGGTTATCATGCTCGGCGGGCTGATGCTTTCATATTTTCTCGATTTACCTACCGGTGCTACGATGGTGGTATTGGGGACATGTCTTTATTTTATTGCAATGATGATCGGGCAAGTTACCCAAAAACGTTCCTGATATAAGCAAAATGGTCGCCGACGATATAAATGATCGGATTACAGAATGGATACGAGCGTATTTTCGTCTGCCCGATGACACGGAAATCATCGTCGATGGATCGAAAGAAGGACATCCCATGGGACCATCCGAGCAGACGGCCATTACCCTATATACTCCAAGCAGTCATGATCTGTCGTTCATCGTACGTAAACCCACGGATCGGGTATCAGAGAGGGATATCAAAAGACTCCGGTGGTTGTATTTGAGGAGACGGTATCCGTTTATAGCTCCTGTCCTGCGTTTTGTCGGCTGGTGGTTTGGTTTTGCCGGTCTTTATGCCATGACAGCCGCCTGTCCTTGCTGCGGGCAGATCGGCTGCCCGGTTGGCGCCAGCGGGGCGGGAGTCGTGGGTGGAATCCTGGCACTGGTGTTGCAGAATGGGTCAACCCTGATGAACAGGATAAAAAGAAAATCCTGATTTGAATACCATGTATGTTTCAATCCGGACATTCCCTTAACTCGGCGAACCGTTAACTTTCATTTGCTTCCCTCATCCAGAATGGCTATATTATTAAACGATTAATACTGTTATTGTAAATCGAATGAATGCGTGATGAAACGTTGGTCGATGTACATACGTCTCTTTTTCCTCGCTATCACGGCCCCGTTGTATGCCCAATCCGTCAACGTTCCCCTGGAACACTGGGTGTATGATTTTGTGGATCGCATGCAGGCCAGGGGAATGGTTCGGAATCTCGTGCTCGGTTCCCGGCCGTATTCACGGGATGACATCGCAGAAATGCTGGCCGAGATTGAGGGAAACGTCCAGACAGGGAAGGGCAGTTTGAGTGCGACCGAATCATCCGTGTTCGAGCAGCTCAAGGGAGAATTCCACGAAGAACTGGCGCCGATGAACGTGTCTTCCGATCCCCGATGGCACGAAAGGCATATAACCACCTGGACAGAGGGTGATCATCGCATTCTGGGCGATGCGATCTTCCAACAGTCATTCGATGGAAAATGGGGAGGTCAGGTCGATCCTGCGGAGCATGTGTCGCAAACGACTATGGGCGGGAGCTTTCGGGGACGATGGAAGGATACTTTTGGATTCTTTGCGTACGCCACAAATAAGCTGACCAAGGGCGATGACACGGTACAGGAGAGTTTCGATCCCTCTCGAGGTATGCCGGTCACGATATCCGGCCAAAATGCGTACAGTGACGATGCGGCAGCCTATCTGGTGTGGAAGCTGCCCTGGTTTCGGATGGAATTCGGTCGCGACCAGGCCCAGTGGGGACCGGGCGTACGGGGAAGTCTGATGATGTCGAGTCAGAACCCTCGGTTCGATATGCTCCGGTTGAAGGTGCAGTTCCGCCGGTTTCGGTTCACGAGTATTCATGGAAAACTATCCAGCGGTTTGGGCTCGAAGTATTTTGCTGCCCACCGTCTGGAGATCACGATTCTACCCTGGCTTATCGTCAGCGGCAGTGAATCCGTGGTCTACGGGAATCGAGGGATCGAGCTCGCCTATCTCAACCCCATCATGCCGTATCATGTGGCCGAGCATCATCTGGGGGATAAGGACAACAACGCCATGGGCCTGGACGTTGTCACGTTTCCGAGAAGGAATCATAAAGTTTACTTCGAACTCTTCCTGGACGATTTTACGACGGCTGAGAATCCATTCACCTATTACGGGAACAAGTTTGCCTTCCTGACCGGATGGCGATGGGTGGCTCCGTTGGGCATCGCCGATGCGGACCTTCAACTCGAGTACGCACGGGTGGAGCCGTATGTGTATACGCATAAGGATTCCATCAACGTCTATACAAACTACGATCGATCCATCGGGCACTGGCTGGGGCCCAACAGCGACGATTTGTACCTACGGGGGAATTACTGGCTTTGTCGGGATTTCAAATGCGCCATCGTTGCCGAAAGAATCCGGCGAGGAGAGGGAAACATCGATACGCCCCACGATATATCCGAGGGTACGCAGAAGCGATTCCTCTCGGGAACGGTGGAAACCCGCTGGCTTTGGGGCTTGGAGATGAGATTGCAGGTTTTTAAGGATGCGTTCCTGGCCTTCCATTACTATACTATCGACACGAGGAACGCCAAAAGGATTCGGGGCCAACGGACAAAGGATCATCACGTTTTCTTACAATTCATGGTTAACTACTAACGATGCTTCCATTGTTGATTTTATTCGTTCTTCTGGCTGTTTTTTATCTTGGGATCTTGGCCGGAGTCATCGGCGGTCTATACCGGTTGAAATCCGGACGCGAGAAACATCGGCCGTTTGTCTCGGTGGTAATTGCAGCCCGGAACGAGGCCGGGAACATCGGGTCCTGTCTGGAGTCCATGGCTTTGCAGGATTATCCTGCCGACAAACATGAGATTATCGTCGTGAATGACCGTTCCGAGGACGATACGGCCGGGATTGTCGAGGCGTTCTCCGAGAAGGATTCCCGTTTTCGACTGGTGACCGTCTTCGCTCCCCATCCGGACATGGCCCCGAAAAAATGGGCCCTACATCGGGGTATCGATAGCGCCCGGGGTGAAATCATCCTGACGACGGATGCCGACTGTGTGGCTGGACCCGGATGGATATCGAGTATGATCCGGTATTTTGAAGACGATGTAGCGTTGGTTGCCGGATACTCACCGTTGCGCCATGCATCGCCTTCGGTTTTTCACCGCCTCGTTGAGCTGGATGCTTTGGCTCTGGCCGGGTTGGCTGCCGGAAGCATGGGCGCAGGGTTTCCGCTGACATGCAGCGGACGGAATCTGGCATGCCGGAAATCGGTGTACGAAGAGATCGGCGGGTTCGGGTCCATCGGCCGCTTCATCTCCGGCGACGATGACTTGTTTCTTCATCTGATCCGAAGGCGTACCGACTGGAGAGTGCGTTACAATGTCGACAGTGAGTCTATCGTTTCCTCGCATCCGCCCGGTACTTTTTCGGAATTCGTCCATCAGAGGATCAGGCACGCCTCCAAGGGACGCCACTACCCACTGCCGTTGACGATGGGCCTGGTGGCCGTATATCTGTTCAACCTTCTTTTCCTGGTAGGCATTTTTTTTCCAAAGATGTGGCTGCCTGTGGTATTCCTCTTCGGCCTGAAGTCTTTCTGCGACTTCCTGTTGGTCTTACGAACGGCCACCGTATTCAGACAACGAGACGCTATCTCTGTCTTCCCCCTGGCGATGTTTTTGCATATTCCCTATGTGGTGATATTCGGATGGCTGGGACAGGTGGGCAAGTTCCGATGGAAAGAGGATGCCGCCACCTCGAAAACACTTTCCCCATCACCAACGGAATGAAGGTTATGCTTGCGGTGCTGAACGTCATTCTCATCGCCTCGACGTCACTCTATGTGCTGGGACTGCTGGCTTTTTTTATCGGCCTGTTTTTCCCGAATAAAAAATGTCAGATAAAAGCGTATCGTGTATCCGTTGTCATCTCCGTACGGAACGAGGAAGAGAATATTGCTCATCTTCTTTCCGATTTAACGGAACAGACCTATCCAAAAGATAAGTTCGAAGTCATCGTGGTGAACGACCAATCGGAAGACAATACGGCAAAAACGGTTGAAACCTTTGCCAAGAAGGTATCATACATACGGTTGATCGATATCACGAGAACCAAAGAAGGTTTGACGAGCAAGAAGAACGCCATGCAGCAGGGCATCGAAAACAGCCGGGGAGAAATCATCCTGACGACCGATGGGGACTGTCGG
>CAZTKR010000251.1:0-5781 GCA_964614115.1 uncultured bacterium
TTGGCCATGAATAAACCCTAAAGGTGAAAAGGTCACGAATTTTACTTGCTATCAGCGGAATATCCGCCATACCCTGACCTCAAATCGTAGAGACCTAATATAATATATATCGGATAAAAATCAAGAAATAAAAAAGGGGGATCATCGATCCCCGACCTGGTCGTGATTACGTGCTTGTTGATGTCCCGTTAGAAGGGAAGATCCTCCTCGCCACCTCCTTCAGAGAAGTCTTCGGGCGGTGACTCCGCAGGGGATTCATCCCCGGCCTGTGTTCCCGTCCCCTCTGCCTTTTTGCCCAGCATCTCCATGTCGGTGGCAACCACTTCCGTGATCCATTTCTTGACGCCGTTGGTGTCTTCGTAAGATCGGGTCTGCAGCCTTCCCTCGAGATACACATAACTCCCCTTCTTGAGCCATTCGCCCATGACCTCGGCCAGCTTTCCCCAAGCCGTCACGCGATGCCAATTTGTTCTATCCTGCTGATTGCCATCCTGATCTTTCCAAACATAGTTCGTGGCTACATTGAAATTGGCTGTAGCCTTACCGGAGGGTGTGTAACGGAGTTGAGGATCAGCGCCCAGTCTTCCCACCAAGATGACTTTGTTCACGGTACCCCTGCCTCGAGCCATAGAAACCTCCTTTATATGAAAAATTCGAGGATATTTATAAAATGGGATGAACCATTAAATGTATAATACGAAATTATTTACGTACTGTCAAGCTTATTTTTCCATCGAGGCCTTCTTCCCCCCTTTTCAATGCCCACACTTCCCAGGCCCCGCTTCCATCAACCCGAAATCCGTTTAGTGAGTTCTGAGAGAACGCCTTTCACGGGAACCCTGTCCTGTTCCATCGTATCCCGATCGCGTAATGTCACGGTATTGTCCTGAAGTGTCTGGGAATCGATGGTGATGCAAAAGGGCGTACCTGCCTCGTCCTGCCGTCGATACCGTCTTCCCACGGCTCCCGATGTATCGTAAAACACCTTCAGATGCCCCCGCAGGTCGTCGTATATCTTCCGGGCATACTCGGGCATGCCGTCCCGGTTGACCAACGGGAACACGGCCGCTTTGATGGGTGCGACCTTCGGGTGGAGATGGAGTACGGTTCGGGTGTCCTTCTCCAGCTTCTCTTCTTCGTATGCATCGACAAGAATCGTCAGCACGGTTCGGTCTACCCCGGCAGACGTTTCAACGATGTAGGGAATATAACGTTCTCGGGTGGTATCGTCGAAATACGTCAAATCCTTGCCCGAATACTCCTGGTGTTTGGACAGGTCAAAGTCCGTCCGGTTGTGAATTCCCTCCAGTTCCTTCCACCCGATGGGAAATTCGTACTGAATATCGAAAGCGGTCTTGGCGTAATGGGCCAGTTCATCCTCGCCGTGCTGATGGAATCGAAGTTTCTCTTTACGGATGCCCAGCTGGATATACCACGCCATCCGCTCGTCCTTCCAATGGTTAAAAACGGCCTCGTCCTCGCCGGGTTTGACGAAATACTGCATTTCCATCTGTTCGAACTCGCGCGTCCGAAAAATGAAATTCCCGGGTGTGATTTCGTTCCGGAATGCCTTTCCCATTTGAGCGATGCCGAAAGGTATTTTCAGTCGCGAAGAGTCCAGCACGTTTTTGTAGTTGACATAGATGCCCTGGGCCGTCTCGGGGCGCAGATACACGACCGATGCATCCTCTTCCACCGGGCCCATGTGTGTCTTGAACATCAGGTTAAACTGGCGGGCCTCTGTCAACGAATCCGTGTTCCCGCAATGGGGACACTGCCGTTTTTCCAGCTTCTTGGGATCGATTTCATCCTCCCGAAACCGCTGCTTGCATACGCGGCAGTCCACCATGGGATCCGTGAATCCGGCCACATGACCCGAAGCCTCCCACACGCGGGGATGCATCAGAATAGCCGCGTCCAGGCCCACGATATTTTCCCGCTCGTGAACCATGGACTTCCACCAAAACTCCTTGACGTTTCGCTTGAGCTCCACACCCAGCGGGCCGTAATCGTAACAGGCGTTGATACCTCCGTAGATTTCACTCGATTGGAATATGAATCCCCTTCGTTTGCACAGAGAGACGATCTTGTCCATTGTTGTTGCCAATAAGTCCTCCCTGATAATAAATTGCTAATGACCTGAACATACGGACATTACGAGACTTTGTCAAGGAGAAATTGGGATAAAAAGTGAAACCTTTTCCTTGGACCCGTCTTTTATCTATAGGAGCACGTCGCAGCAGTTCGTGCATCATTCGTAACACGATAAAGGACAATGCACGTGAATTCGGATGCGAAACAAGACCATCGATGGATCCGCGAGTCCCAGAAAGACCCGGAAGCCTTTAAGCATCTATTCAACAAGTACTATAACGCGATCTTCAACTACGTGCTACGAAGAACGTGCAACAGCGCTTTGGCCAAGGATATCACGGCCAACACATTCATGAACGCACTGGACAACATAAAGAAATACCGATGGAGGGGCATTTCGTTCTCAGCTTGGCTGTACCGAATAGCCACCAACGAGATTCATCGGCATTATCGGAGGGAGAAACGAAACACATCGCTATCCCCCGAACAGATGGCCGGTATACAAGGGGAATCGTCCAGCGATCAAGAACTTTTGGAAGCCGAACAGGCTTTCATAAAGCACGAGCAATTCCGGCGCATCCACGCAGCTATCGCATCCTTGAAACCAAAATATCAATCGGCCATCATGCTGCGGTACTTCGAGAACCTGTCCATCCGGGAAATCGCTCAAATCCTGAATATCTCGGATAATACCGTAAAAACCCACATTCGAAGGGGGTTGGATCAGTTAAAAAAGAGCTATGAAAAACAACAAGGACATCGAAAAAATTCTCAAGGAATCGAGACTTCCCGATAGGGACATGTCGTCCACCGGGCATGAGGTCTGGAAACGTATCGTAGAGACAAGGAAGACACGCGGAAAGCGCAGTCCCTTTTCGAGGATGAAACCCTGGGTCTGGGCTCTGGCCTCCATCCTGCTCATCGTCCTCTGTGTCTTGTTCATGGTACTCCTCGTCAGAGTACGTTGAGCGTCATTCGGGTTGAGAGCCTGCATCATCGGTCACGACCGATGACGACGAGG
The DNA here is from genome assembly GCA_964614115.1 of uncultured bacterium. Classification (GTDB taxonomy): domain Bacteria; phylum Zhuqueibacterota; class QNDG01; order QNDG01; family DSAB01; genus CAZTKR01. Next base: position 3,116 of record CAZTKR010000251.1, read on the forward strand.
GCATGATGATAAAGCGCAAAAAAGTGGCGATGACCCGTAAACGATCCTGATGCTTGAATCTTATTATGTATGGGGGACTCGTGATTCAGTGTACCATCAGGCAAATCCGAAAGGAGGGAATGGCCATGAGACTCAATATGCACATCGATCGAAAAGCTCAGTATAAAAAATACATCGAACTGGGCTTAATCGTTTCCCTCTTTCTTCACATCCTCCTGCTTCAGGGTTACAAACGCATCCAGATCAGGTCGATCAAAATCAACAAAGCCCTTCCCCAGATGGATGTGGTGGATGTACCCGTCGTCAAGCACACGAAAACCTCACTGCCCCCACGCCGGCCCTCGGTACCCATCCCGTCGGAGGACGAAGAAATCTTGGACGTTGATATGGACGACCCGTTCATCGATGTATGGGATCCCGATTACACGCCCCCTCCACCACCCGAACCCACCGAAGACCAATGGACAATACCGTTCGTCGCTTTCGACAAACGTCCCACGCCTGTAGGCGGTTACGAGGCGATTCTCAGTAAAGTCGTCTACCCCGAGATCGCCAAGAAAGCGGGCATAGAAGGTGAAGTCATCGTTGCCGTACAGATCGATGAAAAGGGAAACGTGATCCAAACCCGCGTCATGAAATCCCTAGGCCCCAACGGATGCGACGATGCTGCCATGAGAGCTATTCGGGCCGTCCGATGGAACCCGGCCTACCAACGGGACATGCCGGTCAAGGTCTGGGTGACGATTCCCGTGGAATTCAAACTCGTCCAAAGGTAGGAGGACTATGCTACGGCTCCAGGAATGCGATGCTCCGACCAAGGCAACTCGAATATTTAATTTGACTGACAGATAAAGCCTGATCACCTTTAATTCTCTGATACTGGAAATAAGACCACCGACACTTCGATGGGTCGGGAGCACAACTCCCGACCCATTTTTTTCTTGCATTTTTACATCTCAATACCTATAATCCCATATAGATTCAAAGACTCGCAGACGGATATATTCGACATTTCCAACCGTAAAAACCGATATGTGATAACGGAGCGATTTATCTCAGCGCGAAAAAAAGCCCGCATGCAACCTCTTAGGATACAGATCGGCGAGTCATCCACACAGGTCTCACGAACAGAAAATGAAGTACAAACATTTAGCTGAATGTGTAATACAGGAGAACGAAAACATGATCCGATTTCAACGTTTTATCCGCTTGAGGACGTGGTCCATCCACGTTTTTGTATTAATTCCAGTATGCCTGATCATGATGATGAGCGCCCGGTGTCAAAAAGCCTCCCCCATCCCTTCTTTATCCCGGCAGATGATCCTGGTCGTCGTGCCGACCCATCAAGACACGAAGGGCGTGCTCCAACGTTATGAGCGGGAGGACGGCCGTGCGGATTGGTCGTCAAGTGGCGATGCCATACCCGTCGTCATCGGTAGAAACGGATTGGGTTGGGGCAGAGGATTGCATACTATAATCCCCACGGGCATTCCCATCAAGCGCGAAGGAGATGGCAAGAGTCCCGCAGGCTTATTCTATATCGGGACAGTCTACGGCTTTTATCCGGCCGAGGAAATGACGCGCTTAAAAATGCCGTATACCCAAATCACCGCACCGTTGGAATGCGTTGACGATGCGGATTCAAAACACTATAACCGGGTCGTCGGACGTAGCGACGTGGACAGCGTAGACTGGAAATCCTCGGAGAAGATGATCGAGTATCCAATACTTTACGCGCTGTGTGTCCGTGTCGAGCACAATGCCGATCCGACGGAGAACGGTGCCGGGTCTTGCATCTTCCTGCATGTCTGGTCGGGGCCCGATGGTACGACAGCGGGTTGTACGGCCATGGCGCATTCGATGATGGAAGACGTTACGTACTGGATGGATCGTTCGAAAAGCCCGATCCTTGTTCAATTGACAAAAAGACTGTACGACGAACTGAAAGTATCGTGGACACTGCCCGACCTTCCTTCGATGGAGCGAGGTTGAAACGTCTCTGTTCATGTCTTATATGGATTACGAGGATACGTTTCGAGCGTGATGATCCATTGACCAGGATAAGGCAATCTGACAGCGATTACGAATTCATCCGGTCGATACAATACGAATCAACCAAGAAATAAGACAGGAGGAGACACACATGGACCTATCGCTCTCGGGCAGGATTATCCTGTACGTTATCATCATCCCGTTCGGTCTCATCAGTATGTTCCTCTGGGGATACCAGTTGATGATACTCCGCGGGAAACGCATCAACAATCCCGACGGGTCGGTGGACGACTGGCACGAACAGAAACTCTGTTACGGCGCGGCTCTGGCCGATATAACGACCGCCGTCCCGCTGACGCTCCTGGCCATCGTACTCATATTCCTTGGATGGCGACTCGGCTACTATCTTATGGGTCTGGCGAGTTTTTGGTTCGTATGGGCAAACACCATGACCACAGCTACGAGCATTCGGTTTGAAAATCCCAGAGAATCATTATTCTTGTAGCTCCTAGCTTTCCCATTCTGCATTCTTTTGGGATTAGCTTATATTGTTTGGTCTCTTTATTATTTCCCCGTGCTTTTTGGCAGTTTTCATTAGCGAATGATGTAAAACCAAAAAATGGATGAAGAGAGGAAATCATCGATGAAAAAAACAATTCTGTTGTTACTTGGCC
>CAZTKR010000252.1:0-5766 GCA_964614115.1 uncultured bacterium
ATCTTGAATTCGCTTGCTCATAAATCTCGTCCTTTTGGATTGTATATACCAAGGACCTTTTCAACTATTATTTGTGTGATCTGTTCGTAAATACCACTCTTGAAAAAATTTTTAACGAAATTATCCTTGTTTTTTATAGCTATTCTTCTAATATAGAATGAGTCATCTCTAAGACAGAAATTTCGGTGAATTTAGATAAAAACTCATTGTGAGGAGGTGTAGCATGATAAAGGGAAAAGTGACTCGGAGAGGTTTCCTTACCCGTACGGCTGGTATGGGAATCGGACTACCTTTGTTTAAATTAGGGCGAAACGATTTTGAACGGAAATTCATAAAAGTCAATCGTCCCCTCATCGTGACCAGCAAGACGAATCCTTATGTAAAGGAGGAAATAACCAGCACAGCCTGGGACGTGCTCCAGAAAGGCGGGAGTCCCTTGGATGCGGCTGAGAAAGCGACAAATATTTCGGAACTCGATCCCAGGGACCGAAGCGTGGGTTATGGAGGCGATCCCAACGAAGAAGGCTTCCATCAATTAGACGCATCTGTGATGAACGGCCCCGACAATAATAACGCGGGTGCGGTGGCTGCCTTGGAGAATATAAAAACGCCCTGTTCTGTTGCACGCCTCGTCATGGAAAGAACCGATCACCTGATGCTGGTAGGGAAAGGTGCGCTGAAATTTGCCAAGATGCACGGCTTTAAAGAAGAAAACCTGCTGACAGAAGAGGCAAGACAGCATTGGGTCGAATGGAAAGAGACTCTGAGTACGCGGGATTATTACCATCCTCCCAGAGAAAAATACAAGCCAGAAGGAGGGGGAACCATCAACGTGCTGGTACTGGATGCGAACGGGGATATCGCCGGTGTGACCAGCACCGTGGGTCATCATTTTAAGATCGTGGGTCGTGTGGGGGATTCCCCTATCATCGGAGCGGGGCTTTATGTGGATAACGAGATAGGTGCGGCAGGCGCTACCGGGCATGGAGCCGAATCGATTAAAGTGAGTGCCAGCTTTCTGGCCGTCGAGAAGATGCGGGAGGGAATGTCGCCTCAAAAGGCCTGTCAGTTTGTTTGTCAGCGAGTCATCGACCGTCACGATGGGAGGCCTATGTTCGGACTAAAAATGGTGGCGTTGAATAAAAACGGACAATACGGATGCTGTTCTGTTAGAGGGAGGATCGATGAGAAAACAGGAAATATTACTGGCTTGGGATTTAGTGTACATGATGCCAACGGACCTCGTACTGAGCCAGGAGAAGCGCTTCTACCTCCCATGACAGAAGCAGATAGAGAATCCATACCGTGGAGATAGAGGGTATCATTTCAATGCTTTTCTCAAAGGATCGAATGGATACATTCAGTACTTTCACATGTAAACCCGATAATGCAATCGTTCCAATAATGTCCACAATAAAAGATGGGGTGCCGTTATGAAGAAATCAATGTTTACAACATGCATGACGATATTGGTGCTACTCATCGCAGTGGTGAGTTGCAACCACGGTCCTGGCAGTCAAATCAAAAAAGAATACAACGGCTCTTACGCCGGATCGTATCTCAACCGCATTGCCTTTCCCATAGGAGGGATCGGGGCCGGCATGATCTGCCTGGAAGGGACCGGCGCAATTTCTCATGTCTCCGTACGGAATCAACCCGACGTGTTCAAGGAACCGTGTTCATTCGCAGCCATCAGCATTAAAGGCGTGGAGAATGGCGCCAAGGTTTTGGAAGGACCGGTCCCGGACTGGAAAATTTTTGGTGCCCCCGGTACGGGTAATGGCGCAGCCGGCTCCAGCTTCGGCCTGCCTCGATTCGACAACGCGGAATTTATAGCCACATTTCCCTTCGGTACGGTGACGCTTTCCGATGATGATATCCCCATGGAGATTCGGCTGACAGGCTGGAGTCCGTTTATTCCCGGAGAATCGGACAAGTCGAGTTTACCCGTGGGTGGTCTGGAGTACCATTTCAAGAACACTTCCGGAAAATCGTTGGATGCCGTTTTTTCCTACAACACGAAAAATTTCATGGCCATCGGCCGGGATGGGAACACCATCCAACCCATGAAACACGGATTCATCCTCGCTCAATCTGGCAGCGAGGACCAACCGGAAAACGAGGGTGCCTTCGCAGCATTCCTGGATGATGACAAAACCGTTGTCGATCACTGCTGGTTCAAGGGCGGCTGGTGGGATGCAATGACCCTGGCATGGAAAAATGTAAAAGACGGCGTTCTTTTGGACAATCCGCCGGTTGAGGGCCCCTGTCCAGGCGCTTCTCTTTTCCTTCCCATTACTTTAAAGCCGGGTGAAGAGAAAACCGTGCGATTGATGTTCGCCTGGTACGTACCGAAGACCAATCTGCGTACCGGTCAGGATCGAGAAGATGTGAACATGTGCGAATGCGAGAGCCGGTTCCACAGCCCCTGGTACACATCGCGTTTCAAGGATATTCATGAGCTGACGTATTACTGGCGGCTCAACTACTCAGAATTGTACAAAGACACAAAACTATTCAGCGACACGTTTTACGACATGTCTTTGCCCGATGAGGTCGTGGAAGCGGTGGCTGCCAATCTGACCATTCTCAAATCGCCGACTGTTCAGCGGCAAATGGACGGTCGGCTATGGTGCTGGGAAGGCTGCTCCGATTCGAGGGGATGTTGTTCCGGTTCCTGCACCCACGTCTGGAATTATGCCCAGGCCATTCCACACCTTTTTCCCGATCTGGAGAGGACATTACGGGAAACAGAATTTTTTGTCAGCCAGGACGAGCGGGGACATCAGGTGTTTCGTACCGGGCTGCCCATCCGACCGGTCAAGCATACCTTTCATGCGGCGTCCGACGGTCAGCTGGGCGGCATTATGAAGGTTTACAGGGAATGGCGAATCTCCGGCAACGATGAGTGGCTAAAGAAAATGTGGCCAAAGGTACAACAGAGTCTAGAGTACTGCATCACAACCTGGGATCCCAGAGGCCGAGGCGTCCTGGAAGAGCCCCATCACAACACCTACGACATCGAATACTGGGGACCCGATGGGCACTGTTCCAGTTTCTATTTAGGCGCCCTCACGGCAGCGATCAAGATGGGTGAATTCCTCCAAGAAGACGTTTCCCGGTATGCCACTCTCCTTGAGAAAGGCATCCCATATTTTGAAACGGAACTGTACGATGGGGAATACTTTTATCAGAAAATCACGACAGAAGGGCTGGATGCCGAATTCGAACCGTTGGACGTCTCTACCAATGGCCAAGGATACAACGATATCGTCCAAATGCTCAATCAGGAAGGGCCAAAATACCAGTACGGTACCGGTTGTCTTTCCGATGGCATATTGGGCTTTTGGATTGCCCGGGTCTGCGGTCTGGATGAAATCATCGATTCGGAAAAAGTCAAAAGCAACCTCAACGCCATTCACAAATACAACCTTAGCAAGGATTTGTCGGATCACAGCAATCCCCAAAGACCCACCTTTGCCATGGGAAAAGACGGCGGACTCCTGCTCTGCACCTGGCCCAAGGGCGGCGCCCTTTCCATTCCATTCGTGTACAGTGATGAAGTGTGGACCGGCATCGAATATCAAGTGGCATCTCATCTCATGTTCGAGGGGATGGTCGAAAAAGGCCTGGAGATCGTCCGGGTTTGCAGAGACCGGTATGATGGAACGATTCGCAATCCGTTTAACGAGTACGAGTGCGGACACTGGTATGCGAGAGCGCTTGCCAGCTACGGTCTGATTCAAGGGCTGACGGGCGTTCGATACGATGCGGTGGAAAAAACGTTGTACATCGATTCACAGATAGGGAATGATTTCCGCTCCTTCCTCGCCACAGCCAGCGGATTCGGTACAGTGGGCTTGAAGAACGGCAAACCGTTTGTGGAGATGAAGAAGGGAAGCCTGGATGTGAAGCAGGTGCTGGTTTCGGGAAAAGAGATGACACTGTAATTGGATCGAATGTGCATGGCACATGGCACAACTGAGAGAGGAGAATCAAATGAATGTTACATTTCGAAAGATATTATTCTATTATTTCCTCATTGTGATGTTGGTTTTATCGTCATCTTTCGTCAGTGCCCAACAAAAGGTGACATCTGAAGAAGCCCAAAAATGGGCCGATAAAACCTTGGCTGGACTGTCGCTGGAAAAGAAAATCGCTCAAATCATCTGTACCGATATCTCGGGGAAATATATCGCCGAAGACAATTCCCAGTTCGTTCGCTGGATTCGACTTGCCCGGGACGTGGGTGTGGGCAGTTTTGTATTGTACGGAGGTACGCCCCGCGATGTGGCCCACCTGCTGAACCGCCTGCAAAAGGAGGCAGAGCTGCCCATCCTGATGTCCGTGGATTTCGAGGGAGGACCCGGTCAGCAGGTGTCAGGGGCAAGTGAATTTCCGGCCAACATGGCTTTTGCGGCGGTGGGAAGCGAGGACTTGATGTATAGGGCAGCCAAAGTCATGGCAACCGAGGGCCGAGCCATGGGATTTCATCTGACATATACGCCCGTTGTGGACATTTCAGTGCGTCCGGATAATCCATCGGAGAGCGTCCGCTCTTTCGGAGGAGATCTGGCTCTGCTGGGCCGTTTAGTCAGAGCGTATGTACGTGGCTACAACGAGATGGGGATGTTGACGACAGCCAAACATTTTCCAGGCCGTGGCGATATTGTCCCGTTTCCCGAGTATCCCGGTTTCAGTTACAATAATAAACCGGCAGAAAGCGTACAAAAAGAAGAATTTCGCGCATTCAAACATGCTATCGATGCGGGCGTGACGTATGTCATGAGTGAGCATATCGCAATACCGTCGGTGACGGACGGATCGGAACTGCCGGCCAGCGTCGAAAAGAAGCTGATAACGGATTGGCTCCGCAACACATTGGATTTTAAGGGTATCATTACGACGGACGATCTCTGGTACGACCATGTCATCCAACGCTTCGGGCCCGTCGAGGTCGCCATTAAAGCCATTGAGGCGGGTCACGACATCATCCTTAAACCCAAAGATCCTGAAGAGACGATTAGGGGAATTGCTGCCGCCGTGAAATCGGGCAGAATCAGCGAAACTCGCATCGATCAATCCGTCCGCAAACTCCTCTATCAAAAAGCACTTCTCGGGTTGCATAAAAATCGATTCATAGATCTAGACCGAGTGAACGAAGTTGTAGGCACTACAGCCCATCTCGCGGTCGTGCAGGAGGTGGCCGATCGATCTCTCACCCTTTTAAAGAATGAAGATGTTCTTCCCGTACCAGCCAAGCGTTTGTCTAAAATTGTCAATATCTGCGTGCAAAAAAATGACATCGACTCTTCTCCAACTGAATTAAATAAAAAACTTGCGATTTCTTTCCCGGGTATTCAGAATTTTATATTGCAACCAAACATAGATCCCCCTGTCTACGACGCCATCCGGAGGGCTGTTGCTGACGCAGACCTGGTGATTTTTTCATTGTTCGTCCAGCGTACCTGCACAGCGGATGTTGCGCCTTTCCGGGCCGATGATCTTGCCCTGCTCCATGAGATCATCGCTTCTCATCCCCATTCGGTCATTGCCATGTCGTACGGCAATCCCCATCTCATCCGGAAAATCGGGGATGTATCTGCCTTCATCGTGGGCTACGGTGAAGGCGGTTGGTACGGCAACCAGGTTGTATATTTCGAGTCCTTCATCAAATTGCTCAAAAATGAGATTAAACCCCAGGGAAAGTTGCCAGTGAAAGTCAGTGACCGATATCCCATTGGATATGGATTGTTTTATTAGATA
>CAZTKR010000253.1:0-5753 GCA_964614115.1 uncultured bacterium
GCGGAAATTATTTCCTACTCCAGATTCATATGTGAATCGTGGGCTCCAAATTGGAATGGCTAAAATCACGGGTTATTTTTTCCGACCCCAGAACTTATCCAATTTCTCCTTGCGGGTTTTCAGCTCTTTGATTTTTTTCTTGCATACCTTGGCAAAGGCCCCGTCGGGTTCCAGCTTCAGTGCCATTTCGTAGGCATCGATGGCATTGACGAATTCATCGGGGTCTTTTTTTTCGTACGCCTGGGCCATACGGAAGTGGGGCTCTGCGGCATCCGATCGAAGGCCGGCCGCTTTTCCGAAGGCATCGATGGCATCCCAGTACGATTTTTTTGTTGCTTTTTTAACATGCAAACGACCGTCGGCCATCAACAGGAGGTATCGGGCATCGGCATGATCGACTTTTACTTTCAGTGCCTTAGTGCAGAATGATTTGGATGTCTTGAACCGCCCGTTCTTGTAGGCCTTCAATCCTTTCTCGAACAGAGAGGCAGCATCCTGGGAGTGTTTCTCGATCTCGGCGAGTTTTTGAGTAACGGTAGAGTCGGAAAAGATGGTGTTGAGTTTTTTATACATCTCCTCGGCCTTGTCCAGTTCGCCCTGCTGGAAATACAGATCGGCCATGGGCCGCAAGACGTCGGGATTCTCCGGACTCAGGGATTCCGCGCTCTCGAAATAGGCCATGGCATCGCGATGTTTATCTTCCGATGCGGCTCGCTGCCCAAGATCGATAAGTGTACCGATATACACGTCAAGGATTTCCGGCGATTCAGAATCCAGTCGATACGCAGTCTGTATCGTTCTCAGCGCCATATCCAGGGAGTCCACCCGCCGGTAGCTCTTTGCGAGTAGCAGATAAGCATCCACGTCTGTGGAATCGGAAGCGATGGCTCGCCTGCACAGCTGGATGACTCGAGTGTCATTTTGTTCATCGTATGCCTTGCGGGCGTCGTTCAGATGGGCGCATTGCATTATGATCATGAAGAGTATGATGGCGATGGGGAAGAGGCGGGAAATTTTCACGATAACAATCTCCTGTTCGAGGGCATTGTTTTTTTGAGTGTTCAATATAGGCGTTGAGGTGTGAAAATGCAAATTCTTTTTAAACAAGGATGGCTTTCCTTAATCAACATGAATCGTCCCTTTATAAGCAATACCCATGTTCTTACCGTATCCGTCTGCTTAAACCGTCATAATCCTCTGCCGATTTTTTCGGATCCGTCTCGTCAATGATTAAGTATGCCAGCACAAATACCCGTCAGTAGGCCAGAAGTCAGGAACTCAGGAAAAACATATTGACTATCTGATGAAAAATTGTTAAGTTTTTACAAAATCAGAATCCTATGAGTACGTCAAAGGGTAAAATACTGTGGGCGGATGACGAAATCGATCATCTGAAATCCCACATTCTGTTTTTAGAGGAGCGGGGCTACGCGGTCACACCGGTCACGAATGCCGAGGATGCCGTTTCCCTGGTTAAAAAACAGGGCTTTGATCTGATCTTTTTGGATGAGATGATGCCCGGCATGGACGGCCTGCGGGCTCTGGCTGAGATCAAGGAAATCGATCCATCGCTTCCGGTCATCATGATCACCAAGAGCGAGGAAGAGAATTTGATGGAGGAGGCCATCGGCGGGAAGATCGAGGATTATCTGACAAAACCGGTCAATCCCAGCCAGATTCTCTCGTCATGCAAGCGCATCCTGGAGAAGAAGCGTATCTCCCAGGAAAAGCTCACACGGGACTACACGGCCGAATTCAGCGAAATTTCGGCCATGCTGGACGGGCCAATGACTTCCCAGGACTGGGTAGACATACACCTGAAGCTCTCGGAAAGGGAAATCGATCTGGACGAACATCCCAACCTGGGCCTGCGCCAGACGCTGGAAGATCAGCGCCGGGAGTGCAATCGATCTTTCGGACGCTATATCCAGGAGCATTACCGTGGATGGATACAGGGAAACGGACGTCCGAATCTCTCCGTGGATGTCTTGAGGGAGTATGTCATTCCATGTCTCAAGAAGCAAGAGCGTGTTCTTTTCATCGTCATCGACAATCTTCGGCTGGATCAATGGCTGGTGGTGGAACCGTTGATTTACGATCTCTTTACCATCACACGTCAGTATTATTTTTCTGTACTGCCAACCGCAACGCCGTACAGCCGGAACGCCATTTTCGCAGGGCTCTTTCCCGTAGATATTGAGGCAAGACATCCGGCGTTCTGGCGCCAGGGAGAAGACGATGAGACGAGCCGGAACCGCTTCGAGCCTCAATTCTTGTCGGATCAGCTCCGTCGGCACGGCATACGACTGGGACAGGAGCCCAAGTATATCAAGCTCCTGGACGCGGAAGAGGCGAAAAAAGTTGCCAAGAATATAGAATCGTACCTGTCGTTGCCCTTTGTCGCCATGGTATTTAACTTTGTGGACATTATGGCTCATCGTCGGAGCGATTCACAGATTCTCCGGGAAATCGTACCCGACGAGTCGGCCTATCGGGCGCTGACCCGAACCTGGTTTGAACATTCCTCTCTTCTCCAGGTTTTGAGGGCGGCCTCCAAGTCCCGCACGAAGGTTGTCATCACAACGGATCATGGGTCGGTTCGGGTCATGCGGGGCTCTACCGTCCATGCGGACAAGACGACGTCGACGAATCTCCGATACAAGTACGGCAGGGGGATCAAGGGAGAACAGAAACATATTATCGAAGTGAAAGATCCCAAGCAATTCGGGCTGCCAGCCGGGAGTATCAACACAAATTACCTTATCGCTTTGGAGGATTATTACTTCGTCTACCCGACCAATTATCATCAGTATCTGGCTATGTTTCGGGACAGTTTTCAGCATGGGGGTGTTTCGTTGGAAGAGATGGTACTCCCCGTGGTGACTCTGGAAGGACGAGGATAGTGTGACGATTCAACTCACCAGGAAATAAGATTCTAATCCTGGACGCTGGTTTTTATTATGGAATGGGATAGAATGGACATCGTGTCGAAGAGTCATCAGGACACGCACGAATGGGGGAAGCGATTGGCCGGGTTGCTGAAGAGTGGTGATGTCATCGCCCTATTCGGAAACCTGGGCACCGGCAAGACGACTTTTACGCAGGGCGTGTGTGCCGGACTCGACGTGACCCATGTGGTGACGAGCCCCAGCTTTACCTTGATTCAAGAGTACGAAGGACGGCTGCCGGTTTTCCATTTTGATTTTTATCGCCTGGAATCCGTGGATGAAATAGAAGATTTGGACATCGACGGTTATTTGATGGCTGGGGGCGTTTGCATCATCGAGTGGGCAGAAAGGGGTGAATCCTTACTGCCCGAGGATCGGATATCGGTGATGTTTGATCGTGTTTCCAGAAACGGTGATTTTTCCGTCCACGAGCGATCCATCCAGTTCGTCGTACCCAGGGGACGGGGATTGATGAGCTTGCGGGCATGATAGTCCTGGGAATCGAAACAGCCACCCGGATTTGCAGTGTGGGCCTGGCAGGTGAGGAGGGATTCATAGCGGACAGCCGACGGTCGGGCAAGACCATCCATGCCGAGCATCTGCCCAATGCCGTAGAATCGGTGTTGCGCGATGCCAACATCGCATCCCATGCCCTGGACGGTATCGCCGTATCCATCGGGCCGGGTTCTTTTACCGGGCTTCGTATCGGTGTGGGAATGGCCAAGGGCCTGGCCTACGGATGGGATAAACCCCTGGTGGCCGTTCCCACGATGGATGGCCTCGTGTATCAGATACCGGGCTGTGTTCAGTGGGCCTGTGTCCTGCTGGTGGCCAGGAGGGAGGAAGTATATCGAGGCATTTATCGTTGGGAGGGGAGTTCATGGGAATTGATCGATGGATATCAGGTGATTGCCGTAAAAAACATCGATCAAGGAATTCCCGACCATGATATCCTGTTTATAGGGGAAGGTGCAACGTGTCATCGAAAAATCATTCAACAGCAGGTCGAGAGAGGCCATTTTCCTCAAGCCGAGGAACCGTTACCCAGCGGCTATGTTGTGGCAGCGAAGGGGCGAGAGCTACTGAAGCAGGGAGAGGTGGCGGATATCGACACCCTGGTTCCTCTGTATTTAAAACGGTTTCAGGGAGTCGCCTGACCGATAGAGACAACATTATCATCCGCCGAATGCAGAAGGAAGACATCGATGAGGTTCTCGCAATAGAGACAGCCTCTTTTTCCTTTCCGTGGAGCCGTCGGAGTTTTGAGGCTGAGTTCGAGAAGGAATTCGGCGTATCGTATGTCGCTCTCTTCGAAGACCGGGTCGTGGGATATCTGATTGCATGGCTGGTGGCCGATGAGGTGCATATCGCGAATATTGCCGTTCATCCTGCGTATCGCAAACAGGGCCTGGGCAGGATGTTGATGGAAGTGATCTTTCAGAACAGCGAGGGGTTTTCATGGATCGGCCTGGAAGTGAGACGATCGAATAAGGCGGCCCGCGCCATGTATAAGACATTGGGATTTCAGGAAGTGGGTATCCGAAAGAATTACTACGTCGGGGAAGGGGAGGATGCCATCCTGATGGTGAAACGACTGTAACGATGTGCCGAAGAGACAATCAGGATATCCACGAAAATCGTCGGATATCACGGGAATGTCCATCAATTAATAGGTGAAGAAAACTAGCGTATTAACAAGAGGATATGATGGCTTGGTTTCGTAGGGACAAACCGGGATTCCTGTCCCAAAAGAAAAAAGATATGCCCAACGGACTGTGGGTTAAGTGTGATAAATGCGGCGAAGTCATTTATAAAAAACAACTCTCTCAGAATTCTTATGTGTGTTCAAAATGTGATTTTCATTTTCGCATCCAGGGTAAGGATTATATTCGGCTCTTACTCGATTCGGGAAGTTTCAAGGAAACAGACGCCACATTAGAATCGGTGGATTTTCTCAATTTCAAGGATACAAAAAAATATTCAGATCGGCTGAAGACGGCCATGAACAAATCGGGTTTGAAGGAAGCAATACAGATCGGATTTGGCACGTTGGGCCATATTCCCGTGGTCTTCGGTGTGATGGATTTTGCGTTCATCGGCGGGAGCATGGGGTCGGTCGTCGGGGAGAAAGTGGCACGGGCCGTCGATCGGGCGCAAGAGCGAAAGATTCCTTTGATCATCGTGTCGGCCTCGGGTGGAGCCCGGATGATGGAATCCATCATGTCCCTGATGCAGATGGTCAAGACTGCTTCCCGGTTGGCTCGGTTTTCCGATACCGGGGGCTTGTATGTCTCCGTCCTAACCAATCCCACGACAGCCGGTGTGATGGCCAGCTATGCCATGCTGGGGGATATTAATATCGCAGAACCCGGAGCCCTCATCGGATTCGCCGGCCCTCGTGTTATAAAACAGACCATCGGGCAGGATCTTCCCGAGGGCTTCCAAAGGGCTCAGTTTCAACTGGAACACGGTTTTGTGGATATGGTTGTGAACCGTCAGCATATGAAGGACACATTGATAAAAATACTCACCTTCTTCGTCGATAAACAGGAATCGCCGGATGTCCTATAAACCCCTCATTCTCCTAACCAACGATGATGGGATTGGAGCACCCGGTTTGTACTCCCTTTATCAGAGTCTTCAGGAAACAGGAAACACCGTCGTTGTAGCACCTTCGTCCGAGCGGAGTGCTGTGGGGCATGCCATTACCCTTTCAGATCCTCTCCGGGTACGGGAGTATGAACGGGACGGTGCATTTTTTGGATACGCCGTGGAAAAGCATCGATCTTGACAGATGTGAGGTCG
>CAZTKR010000254.1:0-5747 GCA_964614115.1 uncultured bacterium
CGTTCAAGAAAGCCACCGAAATCGACGCAGAATATGATTTGGCATACAATGCTTTGGGTGTTGCCTACATTGAACAGGGTAATTATCGGGATGCCATACAGGCACTTCAAACGGCTGTGACCGTGAAGTCCGATTTTGCCGATGCGTATTATCGTCTTGCCCAGGCATACAATAATTTAGGCGAATACCAGAATGCGCTCACGGCAGCGCAGAGCGGTCTGACGCATAAGAACCGTTTCGCAGCATGCCATATCGAAGTCGGAAAGGCCTATGAGGGCCTGGGTGATATGACAAACGCCATTGTAAGTTATGAAGAGGCAGGTAAAGACCGGCGATGGAAAAAATGGGTCGATTGGAAAATCGACAAACTAAAAAAGCAGTCGCAGTAAGCTTGTTTTAGAGGAAAACCCATCGGTGGCATGCGATGGGTTTTTCGTATACGACAATGTGATCCGGAGTTGACAAGGAGATACGGAAGACATGAGTTTTTCCATTTTATCTGCTTTAATCGTCATGGGCAGTCTGGGGCTTCTTTTTGGTGTGGGCTTAGCATTGGCATCGCGTGTTTTTGCGGTGAAGCGCGATCCTCGGGTGGAACAGATCGAAGAGGTATTGCCGGGGGCCAACTGCGGAGCCTGTGGCGCTCCTGGTTGCAGTGGGTTTGCCGAGGGTGTTGTTGAAGGCAAGTATCCGGTCAACGGTTGTACAGTGGGTGGTGCCGATGTCGCCGTCCTGGTCGCAAAGATTATGGGGACCGAGGCCGGAGAGGTCATCCCCAAGGTCGCCGTGGTTCGTTGTCGAGGGGACCGGGAGGCATGTGTCGAAAGAGCCCGTTATCACGGGATCGAAGATTGCCGTGCTGCTGTACTCATCGATGAAGGTGCCAAAGGATGTGTGTACGGCTGTCTGGGCATGGGAACGTGTGTGGAAGCATGTCCTTTTGGCGCCATGAGGATGGGAGAGAAAGGGCTCCCCATCGTCGATGAAGACCTGTGTACGGGATGCGGTGAATGTGTTCGAGCCTGTCCCAGGAATATCATGGAACTGATTCCCAGGAGTCAACACGTGTTTGTGGCGTGTGTTTCCAAGGACTTCGGAAAGGCCGTTAAATCGATCTGTAAGGTGGGATGCATCGGCTGCGGTCTGTGTGCAAATCCCAAGACCACGGCCGACGAGATTATTACCATGGATGGAAAGCTGCCCGTTATTCATTACGAAAAAGTGAAGGATGCATGGGAAGACCTGGAGAACGCGGTGGCGAAATGTCCGACCAAGTCCTTCGGTGTGCGCGGGAAGGACGTGCCCGTACCGGAGGAGGCTATTACAGAGGAAGAACCCGCATGATAGGCCGGCACCGCCTCGTCGGATTTTGTCTGATCCTGCTTTTGAGTTTTTTGGGTCTGAGTGCCCTTGCCCAGGAAGGATACATCATCCAGGAAGAAACGCGGATGCCGCCCATGTTCGGGGAGGAAGGCAGAACGTATATCATCAAAACCTGGATGACGGAGGATAGGCTCCGCCGGGATGAAGGGGAGAGGGGTCAGACGACGATCATACGTTCCGATCTTGGGAAGATTTGGGTAATCGATCATGCCGATACGACGTACAGCGAATTGACGCAGGAAATGTTCCAGGGCCTGGCCGTGATGGGATTGATGATGTTTGGCGTGACTCTGGATTCCGCGACTGGCAAGCCTATAATACCCGATCCGTTGTTCAAGAAAACGGGTCGTCATAAATCCATCGGCAACTGGGATTGTCACGAGGTGGTGTTAAGCGGAGGAGAAGCCGGCATGTGGAACGGCCTTGTGGACCCGGTCGTGATGTGGGTGAGCGGGAATACGGGGCTGGAGAAGGGACTGTATGGCCGGTTGATGAGACGCATGATGGGGGAGTTGGGTGAGGAGTATGATGCTTTTTTCAAGCAGCTCGACGCGCTGGAAGGGTATCCAGTTTTATTGGAGACCAAGGTCATGGGGGTTGTTGTTGGGCAGGAATTGAAGAGTGTTGAACGTTTGGCGGTCCCCTCATCTGTCTTTAACCTGCCAGCGGGATATCGAAAAGTGGATCCGTTTACAGAATAGACGGTCCGTTTCAGAATGCTCCTCTCCGTTGTCTCCATGTTCATTTCGATGACATTCTTTTGGGCGCTTTCGGTTTTATGTCCAAATCATAACCTTCGAATACGACAATGAAAGACATCCCGCATACGGGTTTTGTCTTGAAGGCGCATCCGTTACGTCGCTCATCCATCTTTCTGGAATCAGACGTTTTCCATTGGGGGGAGTTCCCGGCTCATCGAAATGACGATGAAGCTGAAGATGTTTAAGACGGACAGCAGAAAAAGGGTGGGAAAGATACCAAGCAGCGGGATGATGAACGTGCTGACCAGAATAGCCCCGGCCGAAGAGCCCAGCAGATCGCTGCCGTACAGGAGGCCGGCGACGCGGTGGATGGACGGGGTACGACGAAGATAAAGCCGATTGGCCAAGGGAAACTGGTAGCCGCCGATAAAACCGGCCCCAGCTGCTAATGATGGAAAAAGCCAGCTCATCCATGATGCGGCCGATGGGTTGGGAGCGGTATGGAGACTATAAAAAATACCTGCAATCAGTAAAGGATAAAAAATCATCCCGAGTTGACAGAGACGAAAAAGTGGGAAAGCCTTTTCGTCTCTCACGTTCTTTGAAACAGCCAGCCAGCTTCCCAGGGCAAGACCAACCATGTAACCCGCCACGATCACGGCCAGCTGTTGGTAAGCATAACCGTACAGAACCTGGAATCCCAGTATGAGTACGACTTCCAGGGATATTTCGGTGAAACCAACGCCCAGGACAGAATACAGAAGGCTTGGCGCAAAAAGCCGCGATCTGGAGGCGGGCCGCCAGAAGATGAGGATAACAAGCACGGCTGTCAACAGGAAAAGCCCTGCGATATGTTGAAATTTAATATCCGCCATGGCCAGAAACAGTCTCTTGAAGCCCGAGGAAAAATAGGTAGCCCACAGTATGGTATCGTAGTAGTATCCGATGGGTCGAAAATCCCGGTTGAGTCGATTCGGGCCCACAGGATGGATTTGACACTGCAGGTACTCCTGCCGTTCCTGGGTCATCTGATACGGGACGTAATACTCGCGGACATAGAGTGTTTGCAGGTTTCTTTCCCGGAGACGCTGGACCAGGATGTCCGGGTTCTCAGTCAGATAGTCAGGCTGATTGGAGACGATAAAGCGGTTGGTTTCTCCAGGAATGATCACCAAGTCCGGAAAAACATGGGTCAGAGTCGCCGAAAGGGTGCTCAAGAAATCCGAAAGCTCGGGCCCGATGGCATTTTCTGAAGATTGGACATGAAGTGCAAACACTCCGCTAGCGGATAAACGGCGATCCACTTCGCGGAAAAATTCCAACGTATAGAAACGGTTGAGCTGGGCCGTATACGGGTTGGGAAAGTTGAGTATGATGACGTCGAATGTATCGGTGGTGGATTTGATGAATCGTCGTCCGTCGATATGATGGATGTGAACCCGCGAATCGTCCAACGATCGGGTATGTTCGGGGGGGAGGACACATTCCGACAACCGAACGATGCCTGGATCGAGTTCAACGTAGTCCACTCGTTCGATGGAAGGATGACGCAGGGTCTCTGTGATGCTTCCGCCTAATCCGCCGCCGATGAGAAGAACGCGTTGTGGTCCAAGGTGCTCCAGCAGCGCGAAGTGGACGGACTCTTCGGCTGTCAATCGATCGGGAGCCGTATATATCAACAGGCCGTTTTGAAAGAAGCTGTACTGATCGCCGAAACGCGTCACACCGATGTTTCCGTAAATGGTGTTGCGCGTTGCCACAAGATCGTAACCTGCCCAGGGTATTGTCTGGCTGATCTTCCTAAAAGCAGGCCCGAAGCGGATGAAGCAAAGACATCCCAGCACGAAAACCGTTGCGACGACGCTGTTTCGGCAGGTGGCCGAAAAGCAGGCGATAAAACGTCCTAAAATCAGGGCCGTCATCAGGTTTAACAGCGCAAGAGCAAGAAAAACATAGGGAGGGTCGAACAAGCGCACAAAGACCAGGCTTGCTGCCAGACCGCCGATCCCCGCGCCAAGAGCCTCCCATAGATAAACCTTGCCGATGGCCTGGGAGGCCTTGTTTTCGGTCTCATGAACGAGTCCGCACGCCAGCGTATACAGCATGCCGTTGAGGAGGCAGAAAGGGGCCAGGGTCGTCAGTGTGATGAGCAGCATGGGGACGAAGCCAATCATCTCCCCCAGGGTAATACCCAGGATTTGCCGGCTGGAACGTACAAGAATCAGTATGAAGGGGAGGAAGAAGGCAATCACTATTTGGAGCAGAGCGATGGAGCGTCTGCGATGGTGCGATACTCGGATGATGCGTGGAAGAAGGCTGCTGCCTAGTGCTGTCCAGAAGAGCCAGATCCCAAGCATCACACCGGCGGAGAGCTCGTTCCCGTAGAAAACCACAACGAGCTCCCGCATCAGAAGCACCTGAGTGGTGATGGAGGTTAGGCCCACGATGAAGATAAGCCATGGGATATAACGATTTGTATCACGCGAAGGCATTACCATGAAAATAACAAAAGGCAGAGAATTAATCAAGATTTTTTCGAGGGAAGCCAGACCATCGGATAAGGACGAAAAATGCTGAAAGTTTACAACACGCTGACCAAGAAGAAAGAAGCGTTTCAGCCGCTTCATCCCCGGTTCGTCGGGATATACGTCTGTGGACCCACGGTGTACGACGATCCGCATCTGGGTCACGCCAAGGCGTACGTGGCGTTTGATGTGATCGTCCGGTTTCTCCGCTATCAGCAGTATAAAGTGAGATACGTCCAGAATATCACGGATGTGGGCCATCTGTTGGGCGATGATCAGGAAGGGGAAGACAGGGTTCTCAAGAGGGCGAGACTCGAGAAACTGGAGCCGGTCGAGATTGCCCAGAAATACGAGACACATTATTTCCGTGATATGGACAGGCTGAACTGTCTGCGTCCCGACATTTCTTGCCGCGCTACCGGCCATATTCCTGAGATGATCGCATTGGTAAAGAGGCTCCTGGACAAGGATGTCGGCTACGAAGTCGATGGAAATGTTTATTTCGACGTCTCAAAATTCAAGGACTACGGAAAGCTGTCGGGCAGGCGTGTGGAGGACCTGAAGGAGGGCGTCCGGGTGAAGGTGGCTGAGGGTAAGAAACATGCCGCCGATTTTGCCCTGTGGAAAAAGGGCGATCCCCAGCATTTGATGCAGTGGAATTCTCCCTGGGGCAGGGGATTCCCAGGATGGCATCTGGAATGTTCGGTGATGGCCATGAAGTACTTGGGAGAATCCATCGACATACACGGTGGAGGGATCGACAATCAGTTTCCCCATCACGAATGCGAGATCGCCCAGAGCGAGGCGGCCACGGGAAAACCCTTCGTGAAATACTGGATGCACAACAACATGGTCACTGTGAACGGTCAGAAGATGAGCAAGTCCTTGGGCAATCACATCACGCTTTCTGAATTGTTCGATAAGTACGATCCCATGGTTGTGCGATTTTTTGTGCTCCAGGGTCATTACCGTTCACCCCAGGATTTTTCTGACCAGGCCCTGGATGGAGCTCAAAAGGGATTCGAGAAATTAAGGGAAGTTGTTTTAAAATTAAGAGAGTTCTTAGGGAAGGACAATGTATTAAATGGAAAAATTGAAGGGCAGAAATGGATTACGCATGAGAAAAAATTTATTGATT
>CAZTKR010000255.1:0-5719 GCA_964614115.1 uncultured bacterium
CAACATGAAAGACCAGGCCTTCGAGGTTCTGGAACAAAAAATTAATCAAATGCTTTCTCTGATGAGTCGTTTGAAACGGGAAAATGAACAGCTCAGGCAGGAGAACCAGAAACTTAAAAGCCTCATCGACGAGAAAGAGGAAACCGTTCAAAAGTGTAAGGCCGAGATAGAACGATTACGATCGATGAAATCAGAGGTTGATACGTACAAGGAAAGTCAAGACCATATTCGAGCCAAAGTTGAAACATTGCTTGAAAAATTGAAGGAGTTTGAAAACATAAAGTAAGTAGGTAGTAAGCGCTCTACTCGAAAATCGCTGAAGGTGTTCTAATAACCGTAATCGATGAATAACCCTGCAGGACCTTTCCGATGTGTTCGGATGAAAATGTCCTCAAAGTAAGAATATATGGCGCCGAGTATTCGATACGCGGTCATGCCGATGCCAATTATATCAAGGCCGTAGCAGAATATTTGGACAGCAAGATGCGTGAAATAGACAAGAATGTCCGTGTCGATTCTTCGCTAAAGGTTGCTATACTGGCTTCGTTAAACATAGCGGATGAATTATTCAAAGAGCGGAAAGAAAAAGGACGTCTTGAGGACAAAGTAAAAGCATTGAACGAACTTCTCGATCGACAGATTTCAGAAAAATCCGAATAACACGTTCGATCGATTCCGATAAATCATTGGATTCTATCCCCGCAGGATACGTTGACGCCTTCAACCGGGTGGACGCTATCACATCGCGGGGTTTTTTATAGATGGGAGATCTTTTATGGATACATTACTATTTGTCATCATTCTGGCAACATCGAGTATCGTCGTGTTCTTACTCGGTTGGATCCTGAGCAACCGCATCGGACAAGGAAAGGTTGCAAGCGCCGAAAAATTGGCCGAAAAAATCGTATCCGAGGCTGAAAAAGAAGCAGCTGCTCTTAAGAATCAAAAAATCCTCGAAGCCAAAGATGAATGGTATAAGCAGAAACAAAATTTTGAGAAGGAAACCCGTCATCAGAGGCAGGATTTGGAGCGGAAAAAGAATAAACTCCAACAACGGGAGACCGAGACGGACCGGAGACTCGATCATTTGAACCAGAAAGAAAAAGAACTGAAATCGTTGGAACAGAAGTATAAGGATAAAACCAACCTCCTAGACCGAAAACACGAGGACTTGGACAAGATCATCGAAACACAGAACCAACGGCTGGAAAAAATATCCGGCATGTCCAATGAAGAAGCACTGAAAGAACTGAAAGAAAATCTCCTGACCAAGGCGAAGCAGGAGGCCGCACAGATGGTAAAAGACATTAAGGATCAGTCAAGACTCACGGCCAATCGCGAGGCACAGGAGATTATTATTTCGGCTATTCAGCGAACAGCGGCCGATCACTCGGCTGAAACGACGGTGTCGGTTGTTCACCTGCCCAACGATGAAATGAAGGGAAGAATCATCGGTAGGGAAGGACGAAATATTCGCTCCTTCGAGAATGCCACGGGTATCGACGTCATCGTTGACGATACGCCGGAAGCCGTGATTCTATCCGGATTTGATCCTTACCGTCGTGAGATCGCCAAGCGGGCTCTCGAGCAACTGATCTCCGATGGACGCATTCATCCCGGACGCATCGAAGATATCCTAGAAAAAACGCGTAAGGATATGGAAGAGCATATTCAGCAACTGGGTGAGCAAGCGATGCTGGACACGGGCGTTCACGGGCTCCATCCCGAATTGGTAAAACTGTTGGGTAAGCTGAACTACCGTACGAGTTACGGTCAAAATGTACTCCAGCATGCCGTCGAAGTGTCTCACCTTGCAGGCCTGATGGCCGCCGAACTCCGGTTGGATACCGTCGTAGCCAAACGGGCGGGACTCCTCCATGATATCGGTAAGGCCGTGGACAAAGACACCGAGGGCACCCATTTCCAGATCGGAGCCGAACTCGCCAAGAAATTCGGTGAAGGGCCTATCGTCGAGAACGCCATCGCATCGCATCACGATGAAGTGGAAATGACATCGCCCATCTCTGCACTGGTTCAGGCAGCCGACGCCATTTCCGGATCACGTCCGGGTGCTCGCAGAGAAACCCTCGAGGGTTATATCAAGCGATTGGAAAAACTCGAAGGAATCGCGGAGTCATTCCAGGGTGTGTCCAAAACATACGCCATACAGGCAGGCCGCGAAATTCGCGTTCTGGTTCAGCCAGACAAAATATCCGATGCCGTATCCGAACAATTGGCTGCGGATATAGCCGAAAGGATTCAAAGCGAAATGGAATACCCGGGCCAGATCAAGGTGACAGTCATTCGAGAATACCGCGCCGTAGACTACGCAAAATAATGTTCGATTGAGGTTGAATCTATTGTCTTCCGACACGATACACATACTGTACATCGCCGATATCATCGGGAATGAGGGGTACGAGATTACATCTTCCCTCATCCAGGATATTAAACAAAAAAACCATATCCATTTGACCATCGCCAACGGTGAGAACAGCGCTTCTGGCAAGGGGATGACGGCCCGAATTGCGCATGCATTCTTTGATATCGGGATCGATGTGATTACCAGCGGAAACCATATCTGGGATAAACAGAAGTTTAACGCTGTCTTGGAGGAGAATCCACGTGTACTCAGGCCCCTGAATTATCCACCCGTTTGTCCGGGGCATGGGTCCTATGTTGCTGATGTAGAGGGAGAGCGCGTGGGCGTCATCAACCTGCAAGGACGGAGCTTCATGTATCCCATCGATTGTCCTTTCCGTTGCGCAGATAACGAGATCAGTAGACTTAAGAACGAGCATGTTCAACATCTGATCATCGACTTCCACGCCGAAGCCACAGCCGAAAAAGTGGCCATGGGATGGTACCTTGACGGTCGGGTGAGCGCCGTCATCGGCTCGCATACTCACGTTCAGACAGCCGATGAACATATCCTACCCGAGGGCACGGCCTACATCACCGATGCCGGTATGACCGGCCCTTTCCATTCGGTCATAGGCATGGATAAGGATGTGGCTGTCCACCGTTTTATCTCTCAGTTGCCGTCTCATTACAAGATGGGGCAGGGAGACACAAAATGTTGTGGTGTCATCGTGTCTATCGATAAGCAATCGGGAAAATCGATATCTATCTCACGATTTCAGATATCCGAGCAGGAAACGTTTCGAAAAGTGTAAGCAGTTGAACTCAAAAGGGAAATCGTTATATTTATTAATGATCAACAGAAGCCCATGACCGGAGCACATGATCTCCAATCGTCTTAAAGCACGCATGTGAAGACAAACATAAAGGAGCCGTTCTCTGTGAGATTATCCCAAGCGTATATACCAACTCAGAAAGAAATTCCCGCCGATGCGGTAATTGCCAGTCATCAACTCATGCTCAGAGCAGGGCTTATCCGGCCTCTTTTTTCGGGTATTTACTCCTATCTTCCTCTTGGCTGGAAAGCCATGAAGAAGGCCATGCAAATCATCCGGGAAGAGATGGATGCCATCGGTGGTCAGGAAGTTCAACTTCCGGCCCTGAATCCCATAGAGATCTGGGACGAAACAAGTCGCAGTACCGATTTTGGCGAAATCATGTTTCGGTTGAAAGATCGAAAAAATCGTGTGCTCTGTTTAGCGCCCACCCACGAAGAAGTGATCTGTGATTTGGCTCGGAAGCATATCCGGTCGTATAAAGACCTTCCTCAAATATGGTATCAGATACAGACAAAATTCAGGGATGAGCCCAGGCCCCGGTCTGGTGTTTTGAGAACCCGCCAGTTTATCATGAAAGACTCATATACGCTGGACATCGATCAGGAGGGACTCGATAAGGGATACGATCTTCACGAGAAAGCATACAGAAATATCTTTTCCCGTTGTGGATTGCGTTTTCACGTGGTCGGTGCTTCTTCGGGTCTGATGGGGGGAAGTGGGTCTCAGGAATTCATGTTTGCATCTGAGCATGGCGAGGACACCTTGGTATATTGCGACTCCTGTGATTATGCCGATAATCTGGAAGTCGCAACCTCGGTTCCTCACATCCCATCCTCGGAAAAGAGTAAACTGACCGAGGTACACACGCCCGGAACACGCACGATAGCCGAAGTAACTAAGTTCTTGCATAAAGATGCCAACCAGTTGATGAAGTCTTTGCTCTTCATCAAGGATGAGAAGACACCCATCATGATCTTGATCAGGGGAGATCACGAAGCCAACGAGTCAAAACTCCTGACACATTTTGGCAGTACCATTCGTCAGTCCACGGCTGACGAAGTTCAGGAAGTATGCGGTGCCGAAGCCGGTTTCGTTGGCCCTATCAAACTTCAAAAGAAAATCTCCATTTATGCAGACAATGCGCTAAAAGAGCATCATAACCTGACGACGGGTGCGAATAAAACCGATTATCATATCACAGGCATCGAGCTCGATAGGGATATCGAAATTACAGAATGGATAGACGTACGAAATGTCGTACCCGGTGAATCGTGCAGTGTCTGCGGTGGACTCCTGAAAGTAGTACAGGCCATTGAACTCGGTCATATATTTAAACTCGGTATTAAGTATTCGGATAGTATGAACGCCCGGTATCTCGACAAAACGGGCGCAGAGAAACCCATACTCATGGGGAGCTACGGGATTGGCGTTGAACGAATCATCGCCGCAGTTATCGAACAGAATTATGATGAAAGGGGTATTGTCTGGAACACGGTTTTAGCTCCTCATCTTGTGCATATCGTTCCTATCAATTTAGAAGATAAAAGCATCCTTGACGCAGCAAACCAAATATACCAACTCCTCAACGATAACAAAATCGATACACTTATAGACGATAGGGTGGGAGCTACTCCTGGAGTACGATTCAACGATGCAGACTTATTGGGTATGCCTATACAAATCATTATTGGTGACAAGTGGTCTAAGACACGTAAATTTGAGATAAAGGAACGAAAAACAGGAAACATTACGTTCTCTTCCTTCGAGAACCTGATTGACACGATTAACACGAAACTGAAACGTTTATAGCATAAGTACAGGAAGGATGAAAGATGGTGGACAACGCTCCAAAATCTAAAATCATTACCGTCTCCTTACTCCTTCAAGAAATTAAAAAAGACGCCCACTTTTTCGATATTCCCAACGAGTCTCAAGACACGAATGTCATACGCGATGCTCTGATCAAAAAATATCACACCGACACGGGTATCCTGGAATGTTTCATCGACGGTGAACGTTTTATCATCCAATGGTATCCAAACAACGTGGATGATAAAGCAGAGGAATTGCACCGCAATGCTGTACAACTCGTGAAGAAGAATCAGACGGACAGGGCCATACAGTATTGGGAAAAAGCATACTCGTTAAATAATCAGGACGTGGATTATTTATACAAGCTTGGTTTAGTGCATTATGAACTGAAAAAATATAAAATTGCGGCTAAATACCTGGAAAAAGCCGTTCACATTTGTCCGATACACCACCGTGCCCATCTGCTGTTGGGAATCAACTGGTTAAAACTCAGGAATTTTGAAAAGGCCGAACACCATGTCTTAGAGAGCAACCGATTGAACAGATCGAATATTCGAACGTATCTTAATCTAGGTGCCATTTACAGCATACAAAAGCGATTCAACGAGGCCATCGAAATGTTTAATGCAACAATACAACTCTCACCCTCAGAAAGTCGCGCATACCTGGGCCTTGCCAGAATATATTTGAGCCATCTGCAAGCTGCC
>CAZTKR010000256.1:0-5663 GCA_964614115.1 uncultured bacterium
CCCGGATAATGCCGGCATAGGGCTCCAGTTCGGAATCCGACCAGGTCTCCGTGACGTCGGTCAACCCATGGTGGGTATCACCCACGGAGCTACCATGACCCGGAAAGTGCTTGAGGGTACAGAGGATGTCGTTTTCCTGATGGGCCTGGATGAACGCCAGGGCATGCTTGGTAACGATCTCGGCATTGTCTGAAAAACTCCGATGACGCTGGCCGATGATGGGATTGTCGGGATTGATGTTCAGGTCCACGACGGGTGCCAGGTTGAGATTGATGCCGATTTCGGATAGCGTCTTCGACATGGAGAAGGCATGCTGACGCGTGAGAGCAGGATCGTCCTTTGTTCCCAGGTAAGCAGCCGATTCCGTGGCAGGGAAGCCGTATGCTTCCTTGAGCCTGCAGACCGTGCCGCCCTCTTGGTCGATGGCGATGAGCAGGGGTGTCGATGATGCTTCTTGAAGATCGTCCGTCAGTTGCTTCACCTGATCCGGGGATCGAATGTTCCGGTCGAACGATTTCGTCGCCGCATCGTAGTCGAATAGAACGACGCCGCCCAGGTGATTCTGTTCGATGGCCTTCATGATGGAATGATCCTCGTCGACTTCAGTTCCACGAAAACCGACCAGTAGCATCTGTCCGACCATCACATCCAGGGAGGGCGTATCCTCTTCCCCCCAAAGCATGGATGGGGAATGGTTCCCCAGCAACGTGAGCGATGCGGCCGTCTGGAATGTTTGCTTTAAGAATGTACGACGATTGATGGGATGTATGATGGTATCAGTCATTCTAACCTTGTCCCGTCATCCAATGGGATATGGTCAAAAGGAAAAACGCGTTCTCAGTCTTAGGTTGTCATCTACAATGAACCGCAACGGATGTCCGAAAAATGATAACAAGTTTTCCTTTAAAACGCAAGATAAAAGTATGTCCTATCCCCAACATTCGATGGTGGTTTCCGTCTCAATCCCTTGTCGTGAGGTGATTGCTATTCGATGAAATCCGCGCTGCGGTAGGGATACACCCAGTAGCGATGACTGTCGTGCACGTTGACCGTCACGGAATCTTGTGATACGCGTATCAGACGCCGGTATATGGGCATGGGCAGACGATACGCGGCTCGATCGACCACCGCTCTATCCGGTTCTATACTGCGTCCCGGATGGCCGGATAACTCGCAGCGGTATTCCTCATCCGCGATCTGTAAGACCATGGGTTCTGTATTGCTGATGGGCACACCCGATTCGCTGCGGAATGTGAGATTCATGATCACATGATCGGTATGCAAAATCGTCGTGGCCGCCGGGGCCGGATAAGGCGAGACCTCCTGCGCGCTTTCCTCCGGATTCACATGTTGATGTGTTACCGTTGGTGCACACGCCATGAGTCCGCTTAACACGAACACGGGTAGCCATCTGTACAAGCCATGCATGCAAGGTCACTCCTTCTGGAGCAGACGAAAGGCGGTGGTCACCCCAGACCATCGCCTGAATCGTTTTAACAGAATGATCTTTTTATACAGGATTCATCCAGCGTTTTTTTATGCATACTTTATTTTAACAGAACAATGCGCTGTGAAAATACTTTATCTCCTGCTTCCAGACGTACCAGGTACATGCCGCTGGACAATCCATCCGCATTGAACGTCACATGGTGTATGCCGGGGGACATATCCTGTTTGTCCAGCAAGACCGCTACCACCTGCCCCAGGTCGTTGAACACTTTCAGTGTGATTCGGCGCTTCTCTGGCAATGAAAAGTTCAACGTCGTGCTGGGATTGAACGGATTGGGGTAGTTGGGCCTCAGGACAAACGTCTGGGGTACCACGGGTTTTTCATCCATAACCGTGTTGATGACGATTTCCACCGGAAGGCGAACGACTCTCAGGTTCGGGTTGTTCTGGATGAATGAAACCGTGTCCGAAAGGGCTCCTTGCGGTACGTCCGCGGCATCGATTTTGAGTGACAGAGTCAATCCGTCGTTGGGGGACACATCCTCTGCCCAAAGCGGTCCTCCTGCCTTTACCACGGAGATGACATCCGATGGCAGATCGACGGGATCCACGGCCACGACTCGGACGACGTCATCCACGGGATCGGCCACATAATAGAAGATGCCGTTGGGGTCCTTCCGGCTGCGGAACAGGCCGTCGATCCTACTGGATCCGGCCACCACTCTCGGATCGACGTTTATCACAACGCTTCCATCATACTCGCGTCCGAATTGGTCCACCTGTTGGAAGCTATGATATCCGCGACTGATCTCCACGACGCCACCGGTTATGGTCACACTGGGAACATTCGTGGTGATGGGACAGTCGATGGGGTAGCCTGGAAGTACATTGCCATCTGTATCCATGGCATACGTAAGAAGCGAGAAAAAGTCGACGATAAAAAGGGCATCGAGTTCATCGCTGTATGCGATGTCGGCCGGAGGGAAGGTAAGATAAAAATTTCGCCCTGTCTGGATGAGCTGATTACCGTTTAGTACCTGTTCAAACACTTCTCCTGTTTGGAGTACGATGAACCAAAGAGATTGCGTGTTTTTGTTGTAGGCTGCACCGGCCATTTGAAGGTTGTCTGGAAGGATACCGGGAATCGTTGCCAACAGATCCAGCGTTTCTGTGAGGAGGAATATTTGACCATTGACATTGGCATCGGTGACCAGCACACGGCCGTCGGGGACTTGGGTGATGCCAATGCACAGGTCGGCACCGGGCAATTCTGCCGAGAACAGGGAATCTCCGTCATCCATCGGAAACGTGGTGGAGTCGGTCCTTTTTTCTGTACGGTCGCTGAGGGCCGCTTCGATTCTGATATCTGCCGGCATCTCCGCATGGCTGTTTAGTAAACGATTTTCCGCGTCGTCGAACAGGTTTTGTGTGGATATTTCATCGAAACTGTCGAGAGCCGGCTTTGAAAGACGCACAAAGGTCAGGGGCGCATATCCGGCATTGGTAACCACAACATCCTTCTCCTGAAAGTTTCCCTCAGGAATCGAGAACGTGATGGGAATTTCTGCCGCGTTCAAAGCGGGATATTCGGGCGTGTCGACGGTAAAGGTGAGGGGCAGATTGACCTGGGGATTGAATCGGTCGTTACTCCGGATGTGTACGATCCCCTCATAGAAACCCATAATAAGGGGTGCCGAATTCACGGTGATGATAACGTCGGCGAATGAATCTTGATCCGGAATGATTCCGCTTCGGGGTGTTGTGAAGATGGGATTCTGTCCTTCGATCACGGCAAGCTGAACATCGTCGATGTACCATCCCTCGTCAATGACATACGTATCGCTGGTGAATTTAAACGCAATTCTCACATCCGAGTTGCCGGATAAAACGGGCATTTCGACCATGGCCGATTGCCAGGCCGACACGTTTTGGAGGATGCCATTGTTCGATGTGGCGGCTTCTTCGTACGTTTCACCGCCGTCGAGGGAGTAGACGACGGATGCAAAATCATAGCCCTCTTCGGCCAGCAGAAAGTAATTGAATGTCAGAACAACCATATCGGTGGGGGCCACGGCGCTGAGATCCAGGGCGGGACTCACCAGCATGGTACTCGCATCGTTCTGGTAGCGTAGCGAATCCACGGTTCCATCCGTTTCATACACATGTCCGTAATAAGCAGCCGTCGGCTTTGAGTGGTCATCGAGTTCCGCCCTGCCGATGGTGATGCGTTGCCAGTCTTCCGATAAAATACCAGACGGCGTGAACCCGCCGAAGTCCGTCTCAAAGTCGGTCTCCAGCAGGACGGTATTACGTGTGGCAGCATCGGCAGTGAAGAACGGGTGGAATCCAGCTTCGTATGGTTCCTTTGTTTTTGTGGAACCCTGTTTCGGTAGTGCATCGGGTGATGTGTCGAAGGGAATGGCGCGCGTCGAGATGGAGGTTGATATGCGGTACTCCAAATCCACGTTGCCTCTGTTGAACAGGGTGATGGTTCTCATGGTGGAAGCATCGTCCACCAAGTCACCAAAGTCGCCCAGATCCTGGGGCGTGACGACGATCTGCGGCCGTATGGCACCCCCCACAGAGAACTTGAAGGGGATATCGATGACGAGGTGATCGTTATCGTTAGTCATAATTCGAAGGGTGCCATCGAACAATCCCCGCTGAGGGGCATTGCCTACGTCCAGCATGATATCGATGTTCGCTCCACTCGTTAACGAGCCGTCCGATACATCGATAGTCGCCTGTGCCGTGGCTTCCTCGGGCTGTAGCGTGCTCATGATGACCTGGGCCTCAAACTCCAGCATGTTGACCAGACTGAGATTGGTCAGAGTAAACGTCGTGTCCGAAGTGACACCCAGGCCAAGATCTCCAAAATCCACGCTATCCACGACACTGGTGATATCCAGTGTATCCTGGCCCAATGTGACCCTAATCGTCGCGTATTCCGGTGCATAGTCGATGTCCCATCCGATGACTTCCAGCATGCGAAGATCGTTTTCCGTGTATTCCATACGCGTGCCGTATCCTATGTTGGGATCCATGATTCCGATCCAGCGTGCATCGCCCAGGGACGGCGGTCGCAACGCATCGTCGCGCCAATGGCTGGCCTGTGAGCCATCGCCCCCATCCGATCCCGTGGAAAGCTCTAACAGTTGGAATCCCTCGAAAAAACCCTGGGTTGCTTTGTAATAAACCACATTGTTCTCGACGACCAGTGTGTCCGAGTCGGGCGGGCCGGGTGTCACCACCCGCCGGGTTTTGCTGAAACCCGTGAGTTCTCCGGTTACAACCGAATCGGGCCTGACGCGGAAAAGGTCCCATACGTAAAAAAGATTATCCGGCGGGCCACCCAAACCTTCTGCTACCGAAAGAAATCCAAGATTGTGGCCGATTTCATGGACAACGATGCCGTCAAAATCCATGGCGTCAAAGTCGATGCCGTTTGTCGGATCGAAATCGAAATCGAAATTGGTATTGAAGCCGATATTGGGCACGTACCCGAATGGATTGACATCAGGGTCCGGATCCGTGTTTGCGGGCAGGAATCCCTGCATCTGAAGGACGGTCATGCCTCCGATGGCCGTGACGAGATTGGCCGGAAGCGTGTCATTACCCACGATCTGGAACGCCGTAGTTGGGGTGGGAATGGGTATGGCATCATAGAGTGACTGCAATTGGGCGTCGTCGGAATGGTTGTTCTTCAATACCTGGACGATGTCGTTTACATCGGCATAATCCTGCGTGCCTGGCCGGAGGGCAACTTGAACGGCAGAGGACGCACTGCCCAGAATATTCTGGCTGGGATACGGTATTCCAAAACGTAAAGGACCAAAATCGACATCGATGACAACGGTAACGGGCGTCTTGATCACCCGCTCCCACCGAGCGGCAGCCCTGCGGAAAGCCATGGTGGCATCTGGATTTGTCAGCAGTTGGTCGGTTGCTCGTAGGATAATACGAAGTCCTGTGAGATCCTGGGGCGCATTCAACGAGGGAAGGGGAGTAAGATGGACGTGTGTGTCGGAACGTTTCGAGAGAGCACGGATGTCTTCGGCTTTGGCTTGTTCACAGATAAATTCTCCGTTTGGTCCTTGCCTGAAGACAAACACACCCTGATCCCGAAGGATGTGTTGGGGCAGGCCGGAATCCAACCCGTTATCAAAGGCACCAACCGATGTAACGAGTATCAAAACACTCAGCAGAGCGAACGT
>CAZTKR010000257.1:0-5643 GCA_964614115.1 uncultured bacterium
CGTGGAGAACCAGTCCGACGAGCCCATCCGGTCATTTTATTACTACATCGATTACGAGGCGCATGAATCCATGCCCGAAGATGTGGGAAGGTTTCATGCATGGTGGAACCGCGAGCTGACCGAGCCTTTACCGGACGGTGAAAACGAATGGTCCGTTCTGGGAGATCAGCAGGCGAACACAGACGGTTCGGGTAATTATCTGTTTGCCGATATCGAGGGCCACGGGCATTTTGTGGGTGTCAATTACTACGTAGACTCGCCCGGCCCGATGTGGTATGGCGAAGGCGATGACATGTTCTTCATCGATGGCGAATCCTGGCCTTCGTCGCTTCATGGCACGGGAACCGAGGACTTCTTCAACTCATCCTGGTGTCCCAAAGAAATATACATGCATCCCTATTTTGGGTACGCCCGAGTGAACGACAATATCGGCTGGCTGGGCCGAACCCATTGTTACCATTTTTTTCTGGAGTCGCCCGTGGCCTTTCAAAAATCGTTGAGAGCGACTATCGAGCACGGACACAACAATTGTCTCACACTGGATCTCTGTACAGTGGCCTACTGGTATCAGGTCGAGCCGCATAAACCTTTTCCGGCTATGCGTTCAAAAGAAAAACGTCAGAACATGCCTGTCATAGATACGGTGGAGATACATCGATGGCGGGATGCCTGGCGAAAAGCCAACGGCCAGGGAAAATTGTGGGGAAATGAAGAAGATTAAGTCGTTACAAATCTCATAATGTCTCTATCTATGCAAAGGAAGCTTAATCATTCTCAAGCTGGATCCGAATCCCTTGTTCGGATGAAATCCATCGTCAAAGCCTTTTCCGGCGTTCGCGTATTGCACGGTGTTGATTTCGAGGTTCGACGTGGCGAAATCATGGCGCTCATGGGTGAAAACGGCGCAGGGAAATCGACGCTAATGAAAATCCTCGTTGGCGTTTACGACGATTGGGAAGGTCGTATTTCCGTTGACGAGACAGAGAGGAGATTCGCTGACACCCGTGAAGCGGAAAAAGCGGGTATCGCCATCATGTACCAGGAAATTAACATGGTGCCTGAACTCACGGTTGCCGAAAATATCTTTCTCGGTCGCGAACCATGCAAATTGGGTGGCCGTGTTGATTATTTCCAAATGAACCGAATGGCTGAATCGATTCTTGCCGATTTGCATTTTACGGTACCGGTCACGACTCCGGTCTCGCAACTGCGCGTAGGCCTTCAACAGCTTGTGGAGATAGGAAAGGCCCTTTCCCTGAATGCCCGTGTGGTTATCATGGATGAGCCTACGTCGGCTCTTTCAAAAAGGGAAATCGAGACCCTATTTTCCGTTATTGAAAAATTAAAATCCCGGAATGTGTCTGTTATCTACATCTCCCATCGCATCGCAGAGGTGTTTAGGATTGCGGATCGTGTGACAGTGCTGCGCGACGGCCGAACGGTCGGCATTAAGCATGTTGGGGATCTCAACCGTCAAGATTTAATCGGCATGATGGTGGGACGCCGATTCGACCAATTTTTTGTGAAAGAAGGCCATCCGGAAGACGATGTGGTTATGCGTGTTGGGCATCTTACTCGAACCCGGCCCAATCGCCAGGGGAAACCCCTCATCGAAGATGTCTCGTTCGAACTGAAACGTGGTGAACAACTGGGCATTGCGGGCCTCCTGGGCGCCGGACGAACGGAATTGTTGGAGGCCTTGTTTGGCGTGGATTCGGAGAGCACAACGGGGGCTGTTGAAATCGAGGGGAAACCGGTTCATTTTTCCCATCCTCAACACGCTATGGATGCGGGAATGGGTTTGATAACCGAGGACCGAAAAGGAAGCGGCCTCGTGCTGAGCATGAGTGTGGAACACAATATGACATTGGCGGCATTGAAGGCGATTCTCACATTCATTTTTATATCCAGAAAAAAGGAGAGAAATCTGTCCAAAGCCTATATGAACCGGCTTTCCATCAATGTCCCCGATCTGGACAATCCTATCGATACATTGTCTGGAGGTAACCAACAAAAAGTACTCCTGGCCAAGTGGCTGGCGATTCATCCTAAGATATTATTGTTGGATGAGCCCACCCGGGGTATCGATGTGGGTGCCAAGCATGAGATATATCAATTGCTTTCGAAACTTGTCAAACAGGGAATATCCATCGTGATCGTTTCCAGTGAATTACCAGAGCTGCTATCTCTGTGTGACCGGATCATGGTATTGAGAGAGGGAAAGCTATCGGCCATTTTCTCTCGGGATGAAGCCACACAGGAAAAGATCATGGAAGCGGCCGCCCCCGTGGGATAAAGACGAGGATGAATGTGGTCTATGCATCGAACATAAAACTGCTGTTCCGCCGTCTTGGACCTTTTGTGGGATTGATTGCCATATTTGCGGCGGGCGTTTTTCTGAACGGTTCAACTTTTTTAAATCTCTACAATCAATTAAACGTTCTGGGCCGTATATCCATCATCGCCCTGCCATCTGTTGGCATGACGCTGGTCATCTTGACGGCCGGGATCGACCTTTCCGTGGGAAGCATGGTCTCCTTGAGTTCCGTAGTCTGCGCCATGCTGCTGATGGAGCGAACCTGGACCAAGGCCACGTCCATAGCCGTTCCCGCTTTCGTGCTCCTGTGTCTTGTCATTGCTTTTAATCTCACCAAAGGATTCCTACGACGACACGTCTCGAATAATCAGATGGTTTCTTTGGTCAGTCTTATTGTGGGATCGAGTTTCGGATTCATGGTGTTCCTGTTGATGAGCCGCCAAGTTACCACCGGATTTACCACTCTGACGGTACTGCTGGTCGTCCCGGTTCTGGGATTGGGATTGGGCACCTTAACCGGTACTGTTATCGCCAAAGGGAAAATACAGCCTTTTATCGTGACCCTGGGGATGATGAGTGTTGCGGTCGGATTGGCCAAATTCATTGCCGGAAAAGGCGGACAGATACATCCCATTTACTATCAGGCCACGGGGTACACGGCCGAAGGAACGGCCCATGTGGCACCCCAGAGCTTCGATATGCTCAGCGGGAAAATCGCTCTGTTCGGAATGGACCTGTTTCCCATCACCGGATTGTTCTTCCTTGCTGCTGTCTTGATTGTCCATTTTATTCTGACGCGATTAAGACTGGGCCGCCACATTTACGCCATCGGTGGTAACGAGTTGACGGCGAAGCTTTCGGGTGTTCGTGTCGAGCGCGTAAAGATCCTCGTGTACGGGATATCCGGAGGGCTTTCGGCGTTGGCAGGCGTGTTGTACTGCGCATCGTATACCCAGGGCAAACCGGATGCAGGCGCAACATGGGAACTGGATGCCATTGCCGCTGTGGTCATCGGCGGGACAAGTCTGATGGGTGGTCGCGGTACGGTCGTCGGAACCATGGTGGGAGTCTTGATTTTAGGGTATCTCAGCAATATACTGAACCTGCAGGAGGTGCCCAGCGAGGTGCAGGATATTCTGAAGGGGATTATTATTATTGGTGCCGTGCTTCTGCAAGAGGGAGCGGTCGTCCGATGGATGCGGCGTCTGAAAAGATGATCGATTTGGGGAGGTGTTTATGAACAGTAAAATTTTTAATAAACGGGTATGGATTATTTTCCTCGTGGTCGGTTTTGTGATAGGATGTCAGAAGACGTCAAAAGATGGTAAGTGGATCATCGGTTTCTCTCAAGTCACGGTCAAGGAACCCTGGCGGGTTGTATTTAACGAAAATCTCAAAGCTCGGGCTGATTTGATGGCCGATAAAGTAGACCTCATCATCCTGGATGCTGATGACAAAACTGAGAATCAGGTGGAACACATCCGGACATTCATCTCCAAGGGTGTGGATGCCATTCTCATATCTCCCAAAGAAGCATCGGGATGCTCGAAAGCCATACAGGAAGCCACGGAAGCGGGCATATCCGTGATTGTCCTCGACCGCAACACCACATACAAAGGGTACGCGGCCTTTGTCGGGGCAGATAACAAAGTTATTGGAAAGGCTGCAGGCGCCTATGCGGTGGAATTGTTGGGTGGGCCTGGAAAAGCGAAAGGAAAAATTTACGAAATCTGCGGTTCCCTAGCTTCGACACCGGCACAGGAGCGACGGGATGGGTTCCATGAAATCGTGGAACAGGAACCGGGAATCACAATCCTTGGCGGGTTGGACGGAGACTGGAAACTGGATCGGGGTAAAGCCATAGCCCAGGACGCGTTTCAGGTACATAAAGACATCGACATCGTTTATGCTCACAACGATCCCATGGCCTATGGCGCTTACCAGGCGGCCAGAGAACTCGGAATGCATGAACATATCAAATTTTTAGGCATCGATGGTCTTCCAAATGAAGGGTGCGTTTGGGTGAAGAATGGAATTTTAACGGCTACGTTTCTTTATCCGACACCCGGTGAAGCCGGACTCAACGTTGCCCTGGATATACTGGAAGAAAGAAAAGCCGTCCTGCCCGGTGAAACGATTACCCTTCCCACATCGACGATTACCCAAGAGAATGTCGATGCGTTCTTAAAATAATCGCCTGCAACGTCCTATGAATCCATATCATTAGACAGAAAATCAAGCAGACAGGAGGAATGGGAAATGAAAAGTGTTCCTATTGGCATCGTCATGTTAAACGATGAGAGAAAGCATGTGTGGGAGAAGAACAATCCTGAGAATGTGAAAGTCGTTCATCAATGGGTTGAACTCATCAAGAAAAACCTTGTTCATACCGATGGAACGTCTCCGGAAATCATTGCGGGTTCGGAGATTATCACGTCCACGCGGGCGGCCCAAAAAGTTGGGGAAGAGCTCGTTCGGGCCGGTTGTAAAATTATTATTCTGTGCTACAATGTCTGGAATTTCCCCTTCCTTGTATGGCCATTTTTAAACACCCTGGGACGAGACAAACCGGTTCTCAGTCTTTCCAACAACAATGGCAAGTATCCGGGCAATGTGGGGCTTTTGGCCACGGATGGTGCATTGAGGCAGGTAGGTCTGCGTACACACCGAATCGTGGGAGATATGGATGATCCCGAGGTGATTCGAAGGGTAACGGCCTGGCTGAGGGCGGCAGAGGCCAATGTCACCATGCGGAATGAGGTGTTCGGCATCTATGGCGGGCATTCCATGGGGATGGAAACAGGCTATTACCATCTTGTGCCAACAATAAAATTTCTGGGAACTACAGGTCGGCAGATCGACCAGCTCTGGCTTTTAAAGGTCATGGAAAACGACGTCGAGGAAAGTGAAGTAGAGAAAGGATTGACCTGGATCGAGAAACTGTTGGGGAACCGGCTCAAATACGATGGGAAGATGCTAACGCCGGATACGCTGAAGACACAGATCCGGCTTTATCTGGCCATGGAATTGGTCAATAAGGATAAAGGATTCGACCTTTGCGGTCTCAAAGGACAGCGGGAACTCACGGAGCATGTTTGCCTGGGAGATGTAGCCGAAATGATGATGAACGATCCATACGACTGGCGGGGTCCTAAGGAGTCGGTGGTCTGCGCCACAGAAGCCGATGCCTTTGCTGGACTCACCATGCAGATCATGAAATATATTTCCGGAGGATTGCCCACATTGTTTATGGATGTCCGACTTTACGACGCGAAACGTGGCCTTTGGGATTGGTGCAATTCGGGGAACCATTCGAGCTACTATGC
>CAZTKR010000258.1:0-5634 GCA_964614115.1 uncultured bacterium
TTCTCCCAGAGTTCATTCTGGGGCATGTTTCACATTTCCATCTTCATTTATGCATTCTGGTTTTTCCTGTTCGTGTTTTTTGGCCACTACCGTACCTGGTTTACACGATCTCGAACCGATGAATTCATCTCCGTTGCCAAGACCGTTACCATCGGTGTTTTCCTGATTTTTCTCGTCACGTTCGATATCGAAAAAGACGTCGATCGGCCCATCACGTTGAGCCGTGTGATGATCGTTTCGTACTGGGGTTTGATGGTCATCCTGGTCGGTTCGGGTCGGATTATCCTGAGGACGATCCATCGTAGGCTGCTGGAAGTCGGAATCGGCAGAAAAAGAACCCTGATCGTGGGATGGGGAAGAAAGGCCTGGGAGCTGTTCGACCGTGTGGCTGAGGCACCGGCACTGGGATACGAGATCGTCGGGTTTGTGACCCACGGTCGAGCGACCCGGGAGAGGACGTATAAAAAAATACCCATGCTGGGGCAGCTCGATTCGCTTCATCGGCTCATTCGAAAGAAAGCGGTGAAGGAGGTGCTCATCGCACTTCCCCGGCGTTCGGAGAGCCATCTGGAGGAGGTCATCCGCCAGTGTGATGGAACACCCGTGGGAATGAAAATCGTCCCGGACCTGTACGATGTGATCATCGGTCAGGTGAGAACGAATCAAATCTACGGATTTCCTCTGATCGAAATTCTCCCGGAACTCATGCCGCCATGGGAGCGGGTGGCCAAGAGGATGATCGATTTCATGGTCTCCCTGGTCATCCTCTTGGGATTTTTACCGGTCTGGTTGATACTCGCCATCATCATCCACATCGATTCCAGGGGATCGATCTTCTACACGCAAAAGCGAGTGGGGAAGGACGGCAAGACCTATACGATGATCAAGTTCCGGTCGATGGTCGTGGGTGCCGAAAAAATGACAGGACCCGTTTGGGCGTCGAGCAACGATCCCCGGGTGACCCGGGTCGGCCGGTTCCTTCGACGTCTGCGGCTGGATGAGATTCCTCAATTGATCAACGTTCTGTATGGCGACATGTCCCTGGTGGGGCCCCGTCCAGAGCGTCCCTATTTTGTAGAAAGATTGAAGAGGGCATTGCCCCTCTACACACGGAGACTCCGAATCAGGCCGGGTATCACGGGATGGGCCCAGGTGAAAGGTCAGTACGACCAATCCCTGGAGCATGTCAAAAAGAAACTGGAATACGACCTGTTCTATCTGGAAAACATGTCTCTGAGGATGGACCTGAAGATTATTCTGAATACGCTTTACGTGATGCTAAGAGGCAAAGGGCATTGAGAAGTGTGTGGATTGCATCGCATTTTACAATCGAGGTGGATTGAAAAATCATCGAACGAATGTGAAAAATCCGGTTCGGCGTTTTTTGTGGCCTCTCATTCCTAGGGCAGTAGAGGAACTACGATGGCGCTCATCCTCCGTCGTCTGATTCATCGGGGGACGATAAAGTCGGTATATTCGACATGATTTTTCACAGAATTGATTTTGACGATACGTTTCAGTATGGAGATTTGAGTCATGTTAGACCTTCGATTTATTCGTGAAAACACGGAGCGTGTGCGTGAGGCGATTAAGGACAAGGGTGCCAGAGTCGACTTGGACCGACTGATTGAGCTCGACAAGGAACGACGGGAATCCATCCAGAAAGCGGATAAGCTGAAAGAAACACGGAACCGGGTTTCCGAAGAAATCGCTGCCAAGAAAAAAGAAGGAACAGATGCCTCGGATGCCATCACAGAGATGCGGCAGGTGTCTCAAGAGATAAAGGCATTGGACGAGAGTATTCGAGAGGTCGAAAGTCAAATCGAAGAGATCCACATTCATATTCCCATGGTTCCCCATCCGTCTGTTCCCAGGGGGCCTGATCCCAGTTATAACGAGCTTGTGAGGGAGTGGGGCACCAAACCTCAGCTCGACTTTGAAGCCAAACCCCATTGGGAAATCGGGTCGGCATTGGGCCTCCTGGATTTCGAGCGGGGGAGCCGACTGTCTGGTGCGCATTTTGTTTCGTATACGGGTGTGGGCGCGAGACTGGAACGGGCCCTCATCAATTTCATGATCAACCTTCATGTTCAGAAGCACGGATACAAAGAAGTCTCGGTGCCGTTTATCGTTAAGCGGGACATGATGTTCGGAACGGGACAGTTGCCCAAACTGGAAGAGGACATGTACCTGGTGGAAAAGGACGACCTTTTCCTGATCCCGACGGCAGAAGTGCCGGTAACAAACCTGCATCGCGAAGAGATCATCAAGGGAGACGATCTACCCCTTTACTACGCGGCATACACACCCTGTTTTCGGCGTGAGGCGGGCTCCTACGGTGCGGACACCCGGGGCCTGATGCGCATACATCAGTTCGATAAGGTGGAAATGGTGAAGTTCGTCAAACCAGAAACCTCCTACGACGAATTGGAAGCCCTGGTTAAGAACGCCGAAGAGGTACTTCAGCTCCTGGAGCTGCCCTATCGTGTTGTCACGCTGGCTACGGGAGACCTCTCGTTTGCGGCCGCCAAATGTTACGATCTGGAGGTCTATGCCACGGGAATCGACCGGTGGTTGGAAGTGTCCTCCTGTTCCAACTACGAGGATTTCCAGGCCCGAAGGATGAACATCCGGTTTCGCAGGGAGAAAGGAGCGAAACTGGAATTCGTCCACACGTTGAACGGATCGGGCTTGGCACTTCCCAGGACGGTGATCGCCATCGTAGAGAACTACCAGACCGATGAAGGTACGGTGATCGTCCCGGAAGTGTTGAGAGAATACATCGGAATGAGTGTCATTAAATAAACGGGTGGGCGCATGGAAACATTCGGCTGGTTATCGATTCTTCCCCCTGTCCTCGCCATCGTATTGGCGATCAAGACCAAACAGGTTTACATTTCCCTTTTTTTTGGCATCTGGCTGGGCTGGGCTATCCTGTCGGGTGGAAATCCCGTTAGCGGGCTCGTCAAGACGCTGGATGTATGCGTGGATGTGTTCAAGAATCCGGATGATACCAAGGTCATCATCTTCAGTGCACTCGTGGGTGCTTTGATCGCCTTCACACAGTATTCGGGAGGCATGGACGGATTCGTCAACTGGATCGTGGGCAAGGGGCTGGTTCGAAAAAAGAAACAGGCAGGATTCCTGGCATGGATCGTCGGGATGGTGATATTCGTGGAGTCGAGTATTTGCGTTCTCATCACCGGAGCCGTGTCTCGTCCCCTGTTCGACCGCTTCAAGATATCCCGGGAAAAATTGGCCTATATTGCCGATTCGACATCGGCTCCGAAATGCGTGCTCATTCCGCTGAACGCATGGGGTGCCTTCATCATCGGCCTGCTTTCTCAGCAGGGTATCGAGAATCCGGTGCGAACCATGCTCTCGTCCATGCCTTTTAACTTTTACGCGATTCTTGCCATCTCCCTCGTACTGGTAGTCATACTTTTGGAAAAGGACATCGGACCCATGCGCAAGGCCGAACGCCGGGTTCGGGAGGAGGGGAAGCTTCTCAGGGATGGGGCGGAACCCCTGGTCTCGACGGAAGTGACGTCCATCCAGGCAAAAGAGGGTGTGCCCCCTCGGGCCTTCAATATGCTGCTTCCCGTGCTGGCCATGGTGGTGATGATGCCCGTGGGTCTGATGATTACGGGAAAAGGGAACATGATGGAGGGATCGGGCTCGACATCCGTTTTTTGGGCCGTGCTGATGGGAATCACTCTGGGTGGGATTGCCTACCGGATTCAGAAGATCATGACTCTTCGAGAAATCATGGATCTTTTTATGAAGGGCGTGGGCGGACTCATTCCCCTTGCCGTTTTAATGATGTTCGCTTTTGCCATTGGGGATACGTGTACGGCATTGGGGACAGGCATATACGTGTCCACGGTGGTGAAGGCCACGCTACCTCCTCAGATCATACCAGCCCTTCTTTTTCTCGTCTCCAGCTTTATTGCTTTCTCCATCGGGTCGTCATGGGGGACGTTTGCCATCATGATCCCCATCGGTATACCGATGATTTCCATGATGGGGCTTCATCCAGGCAGTATCGTCGGGGCTGTCTTGGGGGGTGGGGTATTCGGCGACCATTGTTCGCCCATCTCGGATACGACGATCATCGCATCCATGGCATCGGCCACGGATCACATCGACCACGTGCGAACCCAGCTGCCGTATGCACTACTGGCAGGCTGCGTCGCAGTCGTGCTCTATCTTATCGTCGGATTCATTTTTATATGAGAAGGCGTCATCCTGATTCGATCATTATTCACACAGGGAGGGACTCCACATGACAGTGACTACAACACCAACCATCGAGGGGAAAACTATAAAAGAATACAAGGGGATTGTCGCCGGCGA
Source organism: uncultured bacterium (assembly GCA_964614115.1). Lineage (GTDB taxonomy): Bacteria > Zhuqueibacterota > QNDG01 > QNDG01 > DSAB01 > CAZTKR01. Next base: position 4,357 of record CAZTKR010000258.1, read on the forward strand.
GGCGATCATGGGAGCCAATCTCGTTAGGGATCTGTTCGCGTCCATCACCGATATCGTGGGCGGGCGGTCCGGTGCCTACGAGGAAAAGCTCATTCAAGCCCGGAAAATCTCCATCCAAGAGATGGTTCAGCATGCCGAGGAATTGGGTGCCAATGCGGTGGTGGGTGTGGATATCGATTATGAAGTTGTCCGCGAAGGCATGTTGATGGTCACAGCGGCGGGAACGGCAGTTGTTGTTTAAAAGAGAGTTTGGCGAACCGGAAATTCGTCTAACGACACAATAAAAAGGCCGGGTGATTCAACATTCCCGGCCTTTTTATTGCGGCCGTCCATGTTTCTATTTTTTAATCACGCAAAAGAGGTTGACACCCAGAGGCTCATGCTCCACCTCGATCTCTGAAAAAGGCAATCCAGCATCGGTGCAGAGCTTGATGAGTTCATCCGCACTTCGATGGATAAGATTCCATCGGGCAACCAGTTCCATACCTTTGCGAGTGGGATTGTCGGGACTGAAGTTACCGAAAATAATTTGCCCTCCATCCTTGAGATAACGCCAGAGTTTTTTCAACAGGATTTTTACGATGCGGTCGTCGAGGTAGTCGAAAAGGCCTGCGATCCAAATCAAATTGTACTTCTCGGATGTCCGCAGCTTAAATACATTCGTATTATCTAAACGGATGTTATTCTGGGCTTCGGTATGGGCCAGCAGCCTTCTGGCATACTCGATGGCTTTGGGCTCGCTATCGATGCAGTGAAAATGGAGGTTTGTACCGTTGTCTGATTTTTGGAATGTTTCGAGAACGTCGCGGCACGGACCGCAGGCAATGTCAAGAATATCGATCCGTCCGTTGTTTTGATGGGACAGTTCGATGCACTTATCTACAAAGTATTGTTTGCGGTTTTTTACAGCCTGGGCAGCTTCGTAATTCAAGAAGAGTTCATCGAAGTACTTGCCCAGCCCATTCGATACAGATTTTTCGGTGTAAATCCAGTCGATCATCAGGAAGTCGCCGGCGTAACCCAGAGGTTTGTTTCTGGCCCGTCTGTGCAGGCGTCCGGTAGCAAACTTGTCGCAAATCTGGAAGAATCGTTCCTTGAGTTCTTCTTTGTTGGGCGCCTTCTCTATGACTTCCGCTATTTCGTCGACTTTTTTGTATAATACTTTTTTATACGACTGAATGTCATGTTTGGATATTGTGGATAAAAAGTGATTAAAATCCTCGAATTTTTTATCCAGATCGTCACTCATGTTCCTTACCCCTAAGGCTTTAAAAAAAA
>CAZTKR010000259.1:0-5599 GCA_964614115.1 uncultured bacterium
TTGCCGCTATCGGTGTTTTCATCCTGATAATTGCCTGTATCAATTTCATTAATCTTTCGACAGCGCGTTCTGCAAACCGGGCAAGGGAAGTCGGTCTCAGAAAAGTCGTGGGTGCAGAAAGGGGTATGCTGATCAACCAATTCCTGAGCGAATCGCTGCTTCTGGCCATGATATCCATGGTGTTAGCGCTGATCCTCGTACAGATCGTACAACCGTATTTCAATAATTTGACGGGTCGGGAAATAGGCATCAATATAATCTGTAATCCCTGGATTATCGTTGGATTCCTTCTCATCGTACTCTTTGTAGGACTTGTTGCCGGGAGTTATCCGGCCTTTTTCCTTTCTGCATTCAGACCCGCAAGTGTTTTGACAGGGAAACTGCAAAAAGGATCCAGGCACTCTCAATTCCGAAGGATACTCGTCGTGTTCCAGTTTGCCATATCCATCACGCTTATCGTGGTCACGGGCATTGTTTTTAATCAGATTCGTTTCATGCGAAACAAGCGACTGGGATTTCATAAGGATCAGCGGATGATCATTCCCTTAAGGGGCAACGAGATCCGGCAAAGATTCGAACTTATAAAAAAAGAAATGCAGAGTCTCGAAGGGGTCGTGAGTGCATCCGGCTCCAGGATGATACCCGGTGAAGATGCGTTCAACGTGAATCCCTATTTCCCTGAAGGTTGGAGCAGTGATCAAGGCTTTATGATGCAAGGTTTTTACGTAGACGATGATTTTCTGAGAACCTACGGTATCGAACTCGTGGCAGGTAGAGGATTCTCAAGAGAGATGTTTACGGACCAGAAAAGTGCTGTCCTGATCAACGTAACTGCTGCAAGGAAACTGGGATGGACAGATCCAGTAGGAAAGAAGATACACAGTCTTACGGATGCGCAGGATTTGTCACAGCGCATCACGTTCACAGTAATCGGAGTTATACAGGACATCCATCACCGTTCCGTTCATCATGCCGTAGAGCCGACACTCATTACCTATTCACCTGGCTATGCGAGAAAGATCACATTAAAATTGAATTCGGAGAATATTTCTCAAACTATGAAATTAATTGAGAAGAAGTGGAGTGCCTTAGACCCTAATTATCCCTTTGATTATTTTTTTCTGGATGATTATTATGATGGCCTTTATCGGAGCGAGGAAAGACTTGGTCGGATTTTTAGGGTCTTTACACTGTTTGCGATACTCATCGGATGTTTGGGCCTTTTCAGCCTTGCTTCGTTCGCAGCGGAACAACGCACGAAGGAGATTGGAATCCGTAAAGTGCTCGGTTCTTCTTCGGGTTCCATCATTGTCCTCCTCTGCCGGGAATTTGTACTGCTGGTGGTTATGGCCAACGTGATCGCCTGGCCAATTGCTTTTTTCACGATGAAGAAGTGGCTTGAGGGATTTCCTTACCGAACAGATATTCACATGGCGACTTTCATCGTAGCAGGACTGATGGCCCTAACTATAGCCCTTCTTACTGTCGGTTACCGGGCAATCAGAGCGGCGTTATCCAATCCTGTAGACAGCTTGCGGTATGAATGAAAGGTGGAATCTATTTCAGATTAGAAAATACGAGTGCCAGAACTGCGGCCGGAGATGGAACACGACGGAGCGGGAGGATACGGAGCATTATGCGGAGTTGGGGGGATGGAGGTAGCAAAATAATCACTTGTTGGAATATGCGCTCCAAATTTTTCAAAATAAAATAAACTTGTTGCGTGAGTTTATATGATTGGATTCGCAACGCGCTGTTGCAGTCAAAATTAAAAATAGTGTTCGATGATGCTAACAATCACCGAACACTCACGGCCCAACGACTATGCCTTCAGCCTTCAAACATATAATTGATATCCACGATGCCAAGCAGAAGATTGAAGGCATAGATTTTATACCTATTTCAACCGCCGCCCTTGGCCACCTCGCCCCAGTCGATCTCGTCCACCTGCATGATATCGTTTGTGATATACTCCGCGAATCCCACCGACTGGATGGTGGTTTCCACATCCTCAGCATTGTCAGCCTCCCACAGGCAGAACATATAGTTGTACCGTCCGTGAGGGAGAGGATTCCAAGTTTTGATGCATTTGGCGGGCGTTTGGCCCTCGGCCATGGACTTTGCCATCTCTGGGGCGCCTTCTCCCAGAGCCTTCATGACCTCATCGGCGCTTTTCTTGAGCGTGTGAAGTGTAAAATAGGTTGCCATGATTCCTTTCCTCCATGTTGAAATGATTTGGGCTGCTTTCTTCTTTTAAAAGTAAAATTTGAAGTTTAGAAAACTATAAGATTATCATTGATATTTTGTTCATTTTAGAATGCCTAACCTTAGTTGATATAGAAAAATCATGTTCTTCATACAAGGAATAAATAATCTGGTTCCCAAACAGGAGTCTGGAACCAGTGAAAAAGAGGGATCTTTCGTTCTGCATCTTACTTTTAGCGTGCAGCTTCCTCCATTTTTTCTTTGGCCTCTTGGGCTTTTCTATCACCCCATCCGAGTTCATGGGCTTTCATGTAACTTTCGTAGGCCGATTTGTAATCACCGATAGCCATGTAATAATCGCCCTTGGAATCGTGAGCATTTGGCGCATCGGGCATCATTTCCAGATATTTATCCAATACTTCACCGGCTTCCTCATAGCGTTCTGCACCCATTAACGCGTAACCTAAATTATTGTAAATACCGGGAAAATCCTCGGCCAATTCAACGGCCTTTTTATAGGTTTCCACTGCTTTATCATTATCACCAGCTTGAGAATAATAAAAACCTAGCATCACATAGGCTTCGGGAACATCCGGGTATAATTCGATAAATTTCTGAGTAATCGAAGTGACATCGGATTCAGAATCAGCCAATTTGGCTTCAAGTATTTCTTTCCAGACTTTTTCTGCCTTGTTTAACCTGATGTCACAGTCTAACGCCTGTTTTGCTGTTTTTTCGAATTGTTCGGCATTCCCGCGAACATCATAGATAGCAGCTTTTAATGAGTATGCCATAAAAAAATTGGGGTCTTTTTCAACGGCTTTTTCTAAAGATTCAAACATACCTGGGAATCCTTCATAGTGGAAGATGTTAGAGGCGTTAAAATAGTGAACAGCAGCAGAATCTGATTTTGTGGTTACGGGCAGCATGTTATTGTTAAGCTGATGCTGATCGCAACTCAGTGCGAGTATAAGAATGATACTCGCAAGCAAGGCGTAAATGGCCTTTTTCATGGTGCACCTCCTAAATTAATTGAAATTGGTTTACTCAAGATAAAACCTGACATTAGTTTATTTACCAAAACCAAACCCAAATCATGTTCCTCATGTAAGGAACAATACCACAACACTTTCTATTAGCTTTTTCCTTTGTAAGCCCGGGTGAACTGCATTAGATGGAGATGAAGAATCGGAGATGATTTGAATATTCGTATAGTATAAAAAGCAATTTAAAAAGTCAATAATAATTTAGTGTACTTGGATAATTTTTCATAAAAATCGTTGGTTGTCAAGGTATAATTTTCGAAAAAAACACCATATCTGGAATCTGAATAACAAGTCTTCCAGATACAGCCCGCCTCTCTTGACTTTATCACTAAATTCAGAGTACTTTGCCGCAACCGTCAGGAGAGAGGCGACCATGCCTTTGCCCTCCAAAAAAGAACAGCAAGATGCCGTGCGCCGGATATCCCAGAACGACATGTACTTTTTGTGTAAATTTTGTACTCAAAATAGTTTTTCCTTGATTTTACCTGTAAAATATATTATACTCCGATAGTAACATACCGAAAATCTCAAGATTTCGAGAGCTAAATTACAGGGGGCTCTGAAACACAAACTTTTCCTCTGGTGAGAGGCGAAATGGTTGTTAGGAGTAGGGGGATCTTGCCATGAGTATCATTCAGGTAATACAGTGGAATGTTATATTGCGAAAAATGCAAGATAAAATTCTGAGGGGGAGTGTCGAATAAACTATGGTTAGGTGCATAAAATGGAGGGGATATGAAAGCACCAGATGGAGCAGTGTCTGGGATGTGTACCGCCTCAGGGCTTATCCTGACTGTTGGGTTTACCTTTTTCAAAGAATGGGCGGGATACGGCGAAAAATGGATTCTGCAGGATCTGATTGTCATTTTCCCCTAAATCCATGTCAAACTTTTTTAGAGAATTGATATGGGGTATATCGGTTAATAACAATTTTTTAAAGAATTCATGAATACAAATAGTGGAGGTGTTTGCCATGGTTAAGGATAAACTTCGGTTAGTGAATCATAACAGTATGATAGGGGTGCTATTTTTATCGCTAGCTCTCACGAATCAGGTTTGGTCACAAGTAACGGCCGACTTCGATGCCGATAAAACGACTATTTATGTCGGACAAGGTATATGGTTTACCGATAAATCCACCAATGCCGGTACTTGGTATTGGACGTTCGAAGGGGGAAATCCCCCCTGGGCTAATACGCGAGGGCCACATTATGTTCAATATTACTTTGCCGGAACTTACAATGTCACTTTGGAAGTTTCGCTTCCTGGCATCGGCTCTGACAGCAAAACTAAATCTATCACCGTCCTTGAGCCCGACATGGATTTTGGTGATGCTCCCGATGACGAGACTTATCACTACCGTACCATGGATGCTACTGATGGTGCCCGTCACAGGGTGAGTGTTCATATCTATCTAGGCGCCGGGGTGAACGCTGAGAGCGATGGCCATCAGAGCGTAAGAGCCGACGGCGATGACTATGATGATGGCGTGACATTTCCTCTCTTATATCCGGGGGAGCCGGCGGACATCGAGATCACCGTAGTCGGGGACGGTTTCTTGAGTGCATGGATAGATTTTAACAAAGACGGCGATTGGGACGATGAAAATGAAATGGTCATCGATACCCCTTTGACTCAGGGCACGCATACCATGACGATATCCATACCACCGTATGTCGACACCCCCAAATCGTTCGCCCGGTTTCGATACGGCTCTGAACGGATCCCGAACTACTGGGGCGAAGCCTCAATCGGCGAGGTCGAGGATTATTACATCGACTTCGTCTTAACGACTTATGACTACGGCGATGCGCCGGAAGGTTACTATTTGTATAAGACATATTATTTTCCTACCACTCTGGTCAACAACGGCGCCCGCCATCGTATCGTACCCGGCCCTATTTTAGGCGAACTGAGGGATGATGAGCTCGACGGCAATTCGTTTATTTCTGTCACTTGGGCAGATGGTGACGATTATACGGGGATTGACGATGAGGACGGTGTCGACATTCAGTACGATTTAATATTTAATGCCACTGAATTGAACGGAGTAATTGCTGGGAGAGTATGTCATGTCATTATGACAACGTGGAGTGATGCACATATAGGTGAACCATGCTATAATGCATGGGTGGATCTTAATGCCGACGGGGATTGGGATGAACCTGATGAGCATATTTGTGTAGACTTATGTAATCATTTCAATCCTAATCCTCTGCAATTTTTTATCCCAATTAAACCCTCACTGGAAAAATCATTTCGAAGTACTGCTCGATTTCGTATCAGTACGCTGCAGGGATTGAGTTTCGACGGGCCTGCGCCGAATGGGGAAGTGGAAGATTATCCCT
>CAZTKR010000260.1:0-5595 GCA_964614115.1 uncultured bacterium
TGAGTTTTGTGGGAATGACTTTTTGTAATTGATTTAAAAAACAGAATTTATTATATTAAAAGCCTCGGTAGAGAACCGATTTGAAAAACGATGTTCTCTACCAAATCCCCCTTTTAAATTGTGTACATGGTACTATGTTGACTGAATTTTTTATGAGGAAAGCACTATGATCGAACTACAAAACGTGTACAAAAACTATGGACTCACCAAAGCCCTGATCGATGTCAGTTTCTCGATTGAAAAGGGAGAAATCATTGGATTCGTGGGGCCCAACGGAGCCGGAAAGTCGACGGCCATGAAGATCATCACGACGTACACGGCACCCACGTCCGGCACGGCCACCATCGGAGGGTACGATGTTCTTGGAAATCCTCTGGAAGTCAGAAAACTCATCGGGTATTTGCCGGAGACCGTGCCCCTCTACTCCGATATGCTGGTGAACGAGTACATGGAATTCATCGGCGCAGCGCGACATCTCAACGGACAGTTCAAGCAGCGTTACGACTGGGTCGTGGAGGCCTGCGGTCTTCAGCCGGTACTGAAACGAAAGATTGGGGTGCTCTCCAAGGGATTTAAACAACGGACCTGCTTAGCCCAAGCGCTGATCCACGATCCCGACGTCCTGATTCTCGACGAGCCCACTTCAGGACTGGACCCGCTCCAGATTATCGGCATCCGAAATCTGGTCCGGGAACTAGCCCACGATAAAACGATTATCCTGAGCACACACATCCTGCCCGAAGTATCCACCATTGCCGATCGCATTCTGGTCGTCAACGAAGGCCGTATCGTGGCAGACGGGTCTTTCGACGATCTCGTCCAACAAGTAACTGACCGCAACTCCATTTATCTTGAAGTCCGAACGTCCAAAAAGGACCTCCAGTCGGCCGTACAATCGATCTCCGACGTGGAGGAAGTCGTCTTCAACGACGAAACACCCAAGGGCGTCGTGGGATGCCATGTATACTTTGCGTCGAAAACGGACCTGCTTCCACAAATCAATCAGATCGTTCGTGAACGGTCCTGGGATATTGTGGAATTCCAGCGTGAAAAACTTTCTCTTGAAGACTCCTTCATTCGGCTCACCAAATCGCGGGGAAACGAGACCGGTGAAGATACGGCCAACACGGAACCGTCCCCGGATGAGGAAGGAGGTGCCGCATGAACGACATCGCCATCATCTTCAAGAGGGAATTTCGTGCCTATTTTTACTCTCCCATCGCCTATGTTTTCAGTGTCATCTTTATCGTCCTCAACGCCAGTATCTATATGTTTCATTTTTTCTTCTTTGGCAACGCCGATATGCGCAGCTTTTTCTCGACCCTGCCCCTGGTCATCGGCCTCATTTTTATACCTGCCATTTCCATGCGGCTTTGGTCAGAGGAAAACAAACTAGGCACCATCGAATTACTTCTGACTCTGCCGATAAGGACAGAGCTCATCGTCCTGGGCAAATTCCTGGCCAGCTTTTTGTTCTATCTCATCGCTTTGGCCGGAACATTGACGATTCCCATCATCCTCATCATTCTGGGCAAACCCGATTTTGGTCCCATCGTCGGAGGATACTTCGGTGCCATGCTGCTGGGTGCCTTCTTCCTGGCCATCGGCATATTCATCTCTGGATTCTTCTCCGACCAGATCGTCTCTCTGATCATCACCAGCCTGGTGTGTGGATTCTTGGTGCTCATCGGATGGCAGTACGTGCCTATGGTCGTGGACGGCTGGATCCCTGGATTGGGAGAATTCCTGTACAACTATATCGGCGTCACCCGGCATTTCAACGATATCGAACGAGGTGTCGTCGACATTAGAAATATCATCTATTTTCTGTCCTTCACATGTCTATTCCTCTTTTTAAACGCGAAAGCATTGGAAAGGAGGAAATACTAATATGAAAGATTTGAAAAAGCATTTTCTGACGACTTTCATCATCGGAGCAGCGCTCCTCGCGGGTATTGTCGTTCTGGTGAATATGATCTTCTACAACATCAACATCGGCCGATTCGATCTCACGGCAGACCAGGTGTATAAACTCTCACCCTCTGTGAAGAAGATACTCTCTCAACTCGAAGCACCCATCGACGTGACTTACTACGTCTCTTCTTCAGAAAAAATGCCAACCCAGTGGAAAAATCTTGAGCGTGACGTCATCGACAAGCTCAAGGAACTGAAACTGTCCTCGGGCGGTATGCTGGACTATACGGTTTTCGACCCCTCCGCTGAGGAGGAGAGGGAGGCCTACGAAGAAGCCAAGCAAGAAGAATCCGACGACGATAAGAACATCATCGAGAGAGAGCCCACAAAGATAACGCGGAAAAAGATAGCCGAGCGCCTCTATGAAAAAGGCGTCATTCCTTTTGGCGTACAAAGCACGGAAAGGGATGAATTTGCCGTTAAACGGGTATACTCTTCTATCGTCCTGTCCTACCTGGATCGGAAAGAGGATGTTATCCAGGAATTACGACCCGAAAATTTCGGGAATCTCGAGTATGACATACTGTCCCGTATTTATAAACTGATTTCCAACAAGCGTCCCCGTATCGGATTTTACCCCAGCCAGCCCGAGATACCTCCCCAGTATCGCCAGTACTACAGGCAGGGACCACCGCCTGACATGTACGAGTTTACTGCCCAGCTGTTCCGGGAGTCGGGGTACGATGTAACCCGTACCAACATCAAGAAAATCGATCCGATTCCCGATGACATTCAAACGATGATCCTGATGATCGACCAGCCCTTGAACGAACGTCAGATGTACGAAATCGATAAACTGATAAACAAGGGAATACGGATCCTCATAGCAGCTCAGCAGTACAATTATCAAATAGCTCCTGCCCGGGGCCGACCCGGTGAGTTCGAACTCCGAGGCATGCCTAGCAATCTGAACATCAACGATCTATCGGCTGACTATGGATTCACATTCGACGATCAGATGTTCATGGACAGGAATACCGCATACATCCAGGTTCCCGTCTATCAGACCCGTCAAATGGGCATGTTTCAGGTTCAGCAACAACGGATGGAACCTGTCACAAAACCAGTCATCATTCGAGTCGATGCCGAAAACATTAACACAAACCTGTCCATATCGAATAAAATCTCTGGACTCTTCTATATGTACGGCGGCCGGTTAAAGATAAACGACGATCTAACCGATGAAAACGACATCCGAGTACGCACCTTGTTCACCTCCAGCGACTTTAGTTGGACAAGAATGGGTTACGGATATGGAGCTGTCAACGAGAACCCACCTTCCTCTGAGAATATATTAAAAAAGCAGCCCCTGGGTACCCTGCTGGAAGGACGATTCAAACCGAAATACATCGACGAGAGTGTACCCGAATGGCCCGAAGAGACGGGTGAAGAAACAGGGGAAGACATAGAGGAAGAGGACGATTCACTACCGGAACTCGTCGAGGAATCTGAAGAAACCAAAATCATCGCCATCGGATGCACCAACATGTTCAAGAGCGACATTCTTCAATCGGTGGTGAGCCACAGGGCATTTCTGCTCAACTGTGTGGATGCCCTGACCCTGGGTGATGAACTCATCAACATCCGCTCCAAGAACATCGCCGCACGACGGATTAAAAATATCAGCAGTGTGGGGAAAGCAGCATCCAAGACCTTTGTGATCTGGTTCTCGCCCCTGGTTTTTGTAGCAACAGGCATCTATTTGACGATACGTAGGAAGATGAAATAGGATGTACGTATCCGTTTGAACTCTTATAGGCAATGAGGAAAAACCGATGGAAGAGAAACATCTGAAGATACTAGCGGGTGTATTTATCCTTTTATGCATCGTCTATTTTGCAACAAAACCGAGACATACCGGAGTGAATATAGACGAATTTGTCCAATCCATCATTATCGGTGTCTCTAAAAACGATATCAAGACAGTGGAAGTGTACAAGGAAACCGCTTCGGAGCAACCCGTTCAGATGGTCTTTAATCATATGGATGGCCGATGGGTCATATCCACCCATTTTAACGCCAAGGCCCAGACAAGCCATATGGATCGTCTGCTGGATGATTTACTGGAAATGACGGGAAACGTCCGGTCCTCCGATCCGAAGCATTTCGAAACATATAATATTTCCGACGAACAGGGCATTCATCTTCTTCTGAAAGACGAGGCAAATAAGACGTTGGCTAATCTCATTATCGGTAAAAAGGCCGATGATTACAACACGGGTTTTGTCCGTTTTGCCGGAAAAGAAAAAGTATATTCTATCGATAAGAATATCCTTTCGGATCTCAATATTTACGGGGACATCGACACCCTATCTCAATTCCAGCAGAAAAACTTTGTGGAGCTTCAGGCCGTGGATCAAAACAAAGACGACTTGGAGATGGTCGGAATCTCTGCCCAAGGAAAAGAGGTGATCATAAAGAAAGTCGAGAAAGAGGTCGAGTTTATCGCTGAGGATTCAAGCAAGGCCACAAAGATCGAAATGGAATGGGTGCTCGTCAAGGGCGATCGTGAAATAGACCTCAAGCAGAATGAAGTCGACAATTTTTTCCGAGACGTCACAAAAATCCGAGCACAGGAAGTCGTTGACCACATCGGGAATTCATTCCAGGACATGAATAAGAGCTCAAGGTATGGATTCCGCCGTCCGACACACTACATCATGTTTAAAAAACCCGACGCACCTCAGCAGAACGTCCTATTCGGAAAAGAGTACGAGAAGGATAAGGGGTATTACTTCAACGTCCAGTACGACGGTCTCGTCTATAAGATCGCCAAATCAACGTATGACGATATCTTTGAGTGGATCGACGAGTTGCCTAAAAAAACAAAAAATTAATCCGAACTAAGAATACGAATCAGCAACACCGTTAAAGAGTCCTGGGTAAAAGGAAGTATCGGGACTCTTTTCTAATTTATCCAAGACATGATGATGGGTTTATTTCATGTAGTTTTACAATTCCGTAGTCTGTTCCAGTCTCATCAGAATGGATAAAAAAACGGCGGAGGACTGAAACTTTCATTCATCTTGTAATAGGTTCTAGTAAATACAATCATACGACCTGAAAAATCTGGCATTGACTTTTACATGCGATTTCTTAAATTCATAATGAAAATCATCGGAACAGGTATGAACCGATAAAGGCGATATCTTGAACCCACGTTTTAAACACACACTATTTCTGTTGATACCCATTCTTACATTTCTCCTTTTAGCCGAAATACTCGTGCGTCTTCTACGTATTGATGCCATTCAGGATGAGACGTACTTTTTTGGATTTAACGGGTGTCCTCCTTACTTCCTGGAGACCAAGACCCCGGACAATCACACCATCTATCGAACCAACCCGGACAAAGATATAGAAGAGACCTCTTTCCCCTGCGCGAAGGATGAAGACGAGTTTCGTATTTTCACGCTGGGTGGTTCTGCGGCTTATGGGGAACCTTTCGGTCCGGAGGGTTCCTTCTCTTACTGGCTGGCGTTGCGCTTGAACGCGATAGATCCAGACAGGCAATACCGGATCGTCAACTGTGCACGACGCGGATTCGGGTCCGTTCGCGTGAAACGTATCTTCGATGAGATCGTCGAGTACGATCCCGACGTGATCGTTATATATTTCGGG
>CAZTKR010000261.1:0-5553 GCA_964614115.1 uncultured bacterium
CATTTAATCGGCATCTACTCGTAGAATAGAATGATCGTCTTACGCTATCCACATAACCTGCTATTCAAGGCGGATACAGCCGTTTCTTTTCGGTGACTATTTTCGTTTCCGCTTACACCGGCTACATCGTCCACGATAGTCGTTTGAGATTGTATCAAGCTTTCGTATTTTACGATAACGTGTTTTGAATCCTTTGAGCTGAAAGGAGGTCGACGATGAAAAAGATTCTGATTCCTCTGTTCGTTCTTCTTGTGATGGTTTCACTGGCGTTCAAGCCGCAGTCCAGAAAGGACCTGAAGGTCTTTATTTCCGTTGATATGGAGGGAGTTGCCGGTGTGGTGTCGGGAAGGGAATGCAGTTCCTCGGGTACCGACTACGATTATTTTCGCAGACTGATGACGCTTGAGATAAACGCCGCTGTGGAGGCTGCCCTGGAGGCGGGCGCGACAGAGATCGTGGTCCGCGACGGGCACGGTGCTAAAACCAATATTCTGCCCGAGCTTTTGCATGAAAGAACAAGACTCCTGCGCGGTGTCACCGAACGTCCTGAGAACATGATGCTGGGGATTGATGCGTCTTTCGATGCCGTATTTTTTATCGGCTACCATGCCAAGGCCGGGACGGAGCAAGGTGTCATCGCCCACACTTCCAGTGGAAATGTCGTCGACCTCTCCATTAACGGCGTCTCACAGCCCGAAGCGGGGTATAACGCCCTGATCGCAGGCCTTTACGAGGTGCCTGTGGTCCTGGTTGTCGGAGACAATTGGATTTGCTCTCAGGTGAAAGAACTCTTCGGAGAGGTGGTCACGGTGGAGACGAAGGTGGGCATGGGTTCGGCGGCTATGGGGCTGCATCCCAAAGCCGTACGGCAGTTAATCCGGTCGAAAGTCGCCTCAGCGCTGGGCCGCCTGGATAGTTTTCATCCCTACAAACTGCAGCCTCCCTACCGCATGGTGCTCAAGGTCAAGGAGGAGAGGGAGCTTTATTCCGGTGCCGAGAAGACCGGACCGGGAGAGTTCACCTATACGAGCTCGGATTTGCTTAAGGTGATGGATGCATTCAACGCCATGAAATGATGGAATGTCTCTCAGATAGTGCGTTATAAACTGACGTCAGTGGGATATCAAAATCAGGCGATTAAAACTTGTATTTATCTGCCAACCCTTGGAATGCATCGGTTTCTCTGACAGCTTCGAGGTCCGTATCGCTATTGATCCAATGAAAATTGGTAAAGCCCTCGTTTAAGGCCTTTTCGAGATATTTTATAGATCGAGGCACATCGTTCCGCAGGGCATAAATGCAGGAGAGGTTGTAATAGACCATCGGATTATCGGGATCGATCAATACGGCACCGATGAAATCATCCATGGCCTTATCGACCATGTCCAATCGTGCAAACAAATATCCCCTGTTGCACAGGGCCATGGCATGATCGGGTTGGATATCGATGGCTTTCGAATAATCCTGCAAAGCATCTTGATAATTCCCCATATAGATATGGATGGTCGCGCGATTCACGTATGCCAACGTGTATTCGGGGTCGAGTTCGATGGCCCTGGAATAGTATTCGATTTTTTTCTGATTATCCCCCTCGCTGTAGGCCTGATTAAAGAAGTCTGTTGCGGTTATCTGATTCACGAGTTGTTTCGCGCTGGTCGATTTGCCTTCGCCCAAAGACTCCTGTAAGGAGAGCAATTTCGATTCGAGTATTTTATTGCGTTCTCTTTCCGCTTCGAGCTGTGCCAGCAAATCGTTATTTTGCCGGACGTCGGAAATCCGTTTGTTCAATAAGCCCACATCGATGAGAGCCTCGATATTTACCTTCAGAGCAAAATGGTTGTCGATGATCTCTTTCTTCTCCTCCAGGATGTTGACCTGGAGTAGGCTACCGCTGAATGTTACAATCTCATCCTTCACAAGCATCTGATTGAGTACGGTAGAATGGGATTCCAGGTATGTTCCAGCGCTCTCCAAGGCCTGCCTTTTGGCATCGGTTATAGCCAAGACTTTCGCTTCGTGTTCCGTGATGCCGGAACCTAAAAAGGCGACGCCTTCATTTTCTATCCGAACCGTATCGTCTTTTACGATCACGGAGCCCGTTTCTTGAGCGTCAGTGGAATGCCAGGCACATAAGCCTATGATTACCAACAGTCGAACGATCACGAGAAATCCTCCGGTATCCTTTTTACATCATTCTAAAAAAGAAAACGGTCTATCCATGTCGTAACGAACAGCAGCTTTCGGTTATGGATAAGCCGATTCGAAATCTGCGATTATTTAATGCCAGGAAAATAGTAAGCATTGTCAGCATGAGATGCAAGAAAAAAATGGGCATTTGAATCACGATTGAAGGTGGTCTTTTGCTCTCGGAGATCGCTTATCCGTTGAATAGGATAACCGTCATACCAACATTGTCCAACGCCTGCAGGATTATACATTCCGCCGATTTTGTCCTCATTCAGGGAGAGGTGGGTGTCGAGGGTGGGGGAGCAGGTTCCGAAGAGAATTCGGAACCTGCCACCATTATGAAATGTATCTCAAGAATTTTTGAATGTATCGCATGTCGTATTGATGAGGAAAATCGCGTCCTCTCGGTTTCTTCTGCGACGCACTTTTGAATTGCGTCGCACTTCGTCTTTCTCACTCCCCGCCGATCTGCATTTCCTTAATCCGAAACGTGGGTGCTGCGAATCGCCGGTTCAGGTCGAGATCGGTGCCTATCCCATCGATTCCGTTCAGCATCTCATCGGCCGTGCTAGCGATGGTCAGGCCTTTCACGGGGAAGGCGATGCGTCCGCCGGAAATCCAGAATCCCGAGGCCCCGCCGCTGAAGTTACCGTTGACGGGATTGATGCCGTAGCCGGTGACACCCTTGAGGAGCAGGCCGGTTTTTGTGGCCCGGAGGATATCCTGGGGATCACTTTCACCGGCATCCATGTAGAAGTTGTGAGATCCGATGTCCGGCAGGCTTGTGAATCCATCACGGGAGGCGTTGCCCGTGCTCTGAGTACCGGCCCGCTTTCCCACGATGGTGTTATACATGAAACCTTTCAGGATGCCCTTCTCGACGATGAGGCGTTTCTGCGTGGGCACGCCTTCGCCGTCGAAGGGCCGGCTGGCCAGGCCCTTGGGCCGCGTCCCGTCATCGATAATGCTCAAAAGGGTCGTTCCGACGGTTTCGTTCAGCTTCTCCCGCAGGAAGCTGGCCCCCTGGAGCACACGCTCGCCGTTCACGGCGGCCAGAATACCGCCCAGTATAGCCCGGCCTACATCGGGATCGAAGATCACGGCCGCCTTCTGGGTCTTGACCATACGGGGATCGAGCATGGAGTAGGCATCCCGTGCCGCTTTTTTTGCCACTTCTTCGGGCGGTTTGAGGTCAGCCCAGAAATGCCGGGTGCAGTACTCCCCACCGGAGGATTTCTGGTCACCCTTCTCCGCCACGACCGATGCTCCGAACCCGCATGTGGATGTTTTGTAACTCTTGAGCAGACCGTTGGAGTTGGCCAGGAAGATTTCCTCTTCGCCTTCGAAGTAAGCCGATCCGGCACTCTTGGTGATGCGGCGGTCCTTCATGGCCAGCTCTTCCACCGTCTTGGCCAGGGCGATCTTCTCGTCCATGGCCTTCTGTCCGATTTGGGGATCGTAGAGTCCTTCCACGTCGGTCATGCCCGTATCATCGGGCAGTACGTTGTTTTCATCGGCCGTGGTGCGTTTTGCAAAATCGATGGCGCTTCCGATGGTGCTCTCCAGGGACGTGTCCTTAAAATCGTTGCAGTGGGAAAATCCCATTTTACCCTTCACGATAACCCGGAATCCAATGCCGTGGGCGGAAGACTCTTGCACGGTTTCGACATCCTTGTTGCGGACTTCGATTTGGAGCTGGCGTCCTGATTCGATGTAGATTTCCGCGGCATCGGCGCCCCGCTGCAAGCATCGTTTTACCAGGTTTTCGGCTAATCCTCTATAGTCCATGATGTTCTCCTTTATTTCTGATCCTTAGGCCCTCGCTTTGCTTCCACCGACATTGATCCCGCGGATGCGTACCGTCGGTTGTCCGGCCGAGACTTCGGCTGCCTGTCCCTTACCGCAGATGCCCGGGCCGAAGGCCAGGTCGTTTCCCACGGCATCGACATTGGAAATGATATCCATACAGCTTCCGATGAGCGTGGCACCCCGAACGGGCGTGGTCCGCTTGCCATCCTCGACGAGGTAGGCCTCACGGCACGTAAAGTTGAAAACGCCGGTGATGGGATTGACGCTTCCGCCGGAGAGACTCTTGACATACAGTCCGCTTTTCGTGGACGCGACGATGTCTTCCGGGCTGTCCTCTCCGTTTTCGATGAACGTATTGGTCATTCGTGGGATGGGTATGTATCGGAAGCTTTCTCTTCGGCCGTTGCCCGTGCGTTCCATCTCAAGCTGCTTGGCCGAGAGGATGTCCGTCATATACTTGACCAGGACACCCTTATCGATGAGGACATTCCGCTTTGCCTGGGTGCCTTCATCGTCAAAGTTGATCGTGCCCCGCATGTTGGGCAGGGATCCGTCGTCTACCATGGTGAAGAGATCGCTGGCCACTTTCTGACCCAGTTTGCCTGTGAAGGCGCCGACTTCTCTGGCGATGTTGTCGGCCTCCAAGGGATGGCCCACGGCTTCGTGAACCAGAACACCGCCCCAGCCGTTTTCCATGATAACATCCATCTTTCCGGCGGGGCACTCCTTGGCATCCAGCATGGTGATGGCCTCGCGGGCGGCGGTACGGGCGACTTCTTCGGGAGTTACTTCGTCGAACATCTCAAAGCCGGAGTGCCGGCTCAGCCGTTCCCGACTCATATGGCGGGTGTTTTCGCCGACGCCCAGGGCCTGGACGATGAAGAACAGGAGCGGCAGCTCGTCACTCAGCAGCAGACCTTCGCTGTTGGCAATCATCCGTCCGCGGATTTCATCGTAATACGAGATGGACGTCATCTCGATCTTGGGATCAAAATCCAGGGCCGCCTGATCGGCCCGTTTCATCACATCCAGCCTTTTATGGTCGGCCACATCCTCCAGGGGGAGCTTCACGGTGATAAACGAATCCCTGGTCCCTTCCTGAATATCCACAGGTTTGGCAGCCTTCGTGCCCCGAGCGATGGTGGAGGCCACTTCGGCCGCCTTCAGGAGTTTCTCCTCGGTCAGCTCGTCGGTGTAGGCATACCCGGTTTTATCGCCCGAGAGTACACGTACACCGGCTCCCTGGCTGATACCGAACACGCCGCTCTTGAACTTTGACTCCTCCATAACAATACGGCGAGATATTCGGTTTTCCACGTAGACCTCGGCAAAGTCCCCGCCTTTCTCCAGCGCCCGCCGTATCGTCCAGGTCAGCCACTGGGGATCTATCTCGACTTTCGCACTGGGTTTGGGCGAACCGGCACACGACAGCAGACTCGACATTAACGTGGGTGTCGCTGCTACGACGAGACCGCCCTTGAGTGTGGTCTTGAGGAAGTCCCGGCGGGGGATGTCCTCGATGAAATAATTCGTTAAATCCATGGTGTTCCTCCGTTC
>CAZTKR010000262.1:0-5547 GCA_964614115.1 uncultured bacterium
GGTGCTTCCTACATGGATCGAATCGATGGTTTCGTACTTCGATCCGGATGTAGGTATGGTGGTCGGATTTTCTCAACTGGGTCAACCGAAGGAGAGACGGAACCTGTTTGAACGGCTGCAGGCCGCCGACTTTCTGTCGTTGATGTCGGCGGCACAAGGCGCCTTGAATATTCAGTGGCCGCTGGCTGCCTCGGGTCAGAACCTGGCCTATCGCCGGGAAGCTTTCCAAGAGGTGGGTGGATTTTTCCGTATCGGCCATCGTGTCTCGGGAGACGACGTCCTGCTGCTCCAGCTCATCCATCGCATGACGGATTGGAAGATCCGGTTCGCCCCTTCCATATCGTGTTTTAACACGTCCGCACCCGAACCGACGGTATCCGGTTTTTTGAACCAAAGGAAGCGCTGGGCCTCGAATGGAGCCTATCAGTTCATCCTGAACAAGGTCTTTTTTCTGTATGTTGTCATCACGTTTCTCGTCAATCTCTCCCTGCTGATTGCGCTACCCGTGTCTGCCTTCTCTTCGGTAAGTATGGTGTATCCTCTGTTCTGTCTGTGTGCGAAATGTGTCGTCGAAGGATTGATCTTCGTCAAGGGCTGTCAGGCGTACCGGCGTTTCGATCTACTGAGGGTATTCCCGCTATGGTTTATACTCCAAATACCCTACGTAGTGTTTGTGGGTATTCTCGGTACGCTGGGTGGTTTTACATGGAAAAAACGGAATCATATGACGGGTGGGAGAATGGGATAATGGGACGTACGTGGCCGCGCATCATACCCAAGCTGATTCAGAGAAGTATTACTCGACAGCCTCTAAACTCCAGCACGGAAATCAGGCTGACGCGGTTGTGCACGCAACGCTGTCGTCAGTGCAGGGTGTACGAACGGTCTACGGAACCCCCTACGATGGGTTGGAGGGATTTTCAAATCCTGGCCGAGAAGTTGAGGACGTACGGCGCGTACATCGGATTTATTTCTGGGGGAGAAGCCACATTAGTCCCTCATCTGGATAAAATTCTTGTGGAGGCCAAGAAAACCTTTCTGCTTTCCACCACCCTGGTCACCGGCCTGTACAACCGGTTCGAGACGATAAAAAAACTCGGTCGTGTGGCCCTGGAGAACGATATTCATATCCAGACATCCCTCGACGGTCTGGGCGGGCTGGGCGATGATCTTCGGGGTGTGAAGGATTTTGCGCCCACCATCCTCAATCACATGGAATGGCTTGCACAAAACAAAAACGGCTCAAAATCCCTGCTCTATGCCAATATCGTCATCAACGATCGGAACCTGGAGCAGGTGCCCGAACTGATACGAAGGGCTCACGACGTCGGCTGGAAAACGACCATTGGGATGTACCATACGCTGACATCGACCACGCGTGAAGACGACGAGCTCAGACTAAGGCCGGGTAAGCGGCTGGATGCACTCCTGGAATACCTGCACGGGAACCCGGATATTCTGAATCTGAATGCATACATAGAGGGAATCGGTGATTTTGTCTCCGGGACACCCGCCGGATTCTGTGCCTTCGTGGATGCCCCTGTCTTGGCGACGCGCACGACCATCATGGAAGACGGAGATGTGCATCTCTGCTGGGGGCCGCCTATCGGGAATGTATTCCAGGATTCGATGGATGCCATCTTTAGGAGTGCGGAATATCAACATCGAATCGATGCCTACCGATCCTGCAGCGGATGCTGGACAACGTGCTATTCCCAGCGATACTTGTTGGTGCATCCGCGGTCGGTGAAAGAGCTCGCACAGAATATCAAAAAGGTGAGAGCGTTACGGGGATGAGGTAAGTGCTGAGAGAACGGATAACATGAAAGTTAGTAAATCCAGAATCAAGTTGATGATGATTATTACTCAATCCGTTTTTACTGTCGTATTCATGTTCCATAGAATGAGAGAATAGGGTATGGGTTATAAGGTCGTTCTGACATGCGACCGGACGATGGCCAGTAATTATCACGGGAACATGTTTTTCGGGTTTAGTGCCTGCCTACCGGCCGGAGTGCTTCCCGATTGGTTTTATTATCCGGTTTTCTGTCCCAGCGGACCTGCCGACAAAAGGGGTGCCTTGCTCCGTTCGAATTACGGCATGCGTAAGATAGAGGCGGCGCTCCTTGCCAAGGGATTCCGTCGCGAGGACGTCATCGTTGCCCATCCTGAGCACCTGGACAAAGTAATCACAGAAGACACAAAAATTTTATCTATCAGTTCCAACGATCCCCTGGGCATGGGGCCTGCCACATCCACGTTTGTGCAGCTCTGGGGTGGAGAGGGTCGTATGGCCGTGAAGCTGAAAGAGTTGCTCCGGCATCCGGCCGTCCAGACGCATAAACCTGTCGTCTTCCTGGGTGGGCCGGGGGCTTGGCAGCTCGCCGTGCATCCTGAAAAACGAAGAGAGTTGGGCGTCAATTGTGTGGTGGTGGGTGAGGGGGAGGTGACGGCACCGAAGCTATTTTCGCAGGTGTTAGACGGTCATGGAAAGCTTGAGGAAGTCGTACAGGGCGAGGTGGCCCAGGATGAGGATATTGCCGATATCGTGGGTGGTACGATCTGTGGAATCATCGAAGCAACACGGGGATGTGCGCGAAGCTGTGCCTTCTGTGTGCCGTCTCTGAAAAAAGTACGTTCCCGGCCCCTGGAGAATATTGTGCATGAAGTGAGGGTGAACGTGGAAGCTGGTAATCGAGGTGTCATCCTGCACGGAGAGGATATCCTGCTTTACCAGTCCGACGGACTCAAAGTGAATTCCACTGCCGTCGTCGAACTCTTCGAAAAGGTTTATCACATTCCCGGTGTTCAATGGGTGTCTGCCAGTCATGCGTCTCTTTCATCGGCGGTAAGCTCACCCAAGACGGTTAAAAATATTTCTCAAACCCTAGAGCTGGGTACGGAAAAGCATCCCACCAAGGCTTTTCAAGTTGGCATCGAGACCGGAAGTCCCGAATTGATCCGAAAGCACATGAAGGGCAAGGCGTATCCATTCAAGCCTGAGGAATGGCCCCGGGTGGTTGAGGAAGGGTTCAAGCTTTTTCACGAGAATCACATTGTCTGTTGTTCGACCATCATCATGGGCCTTCCCGGCGAGGTTCAGGACGACATCCAGCAGACGATTGACCTCGTTCAATCACTCCGCCCTTATCAGAGCATCATCGTTCCCCTGCTTTTCACACCCATGGAAACGACACGACTGGAATATGCAAGACCTTTTCTCAAGGAGCATCTGACTCCCAAGCATTACGAACTCCTCACCGCTTGCTGGGATCACAACCTGGACTGGTTTCCGGCATTATGGGCGAATTACGGACGGGATAACAACATCATCATCAAGGCCATCATTAACTCACTTCTAAAGCTGGGCACAGAGCCGCTCCGCAGGAAAGTCCACCGAAATGCCAGGAAACACGGTGCGGTTGTTTGAACCGACGTTAAAAGTTACTGTTGATTCTGATTATTTGAATGCGTATATTTTTATTTAAATCAATGGAATGGGTAAGACATGACGAAGCTGGATACGATTGAACAAACGTTGATTCGATTCTTCATACATCCCCTTATAAAGGATGAGACGGTCAATTTTAAGGCACATCTCAAGGACGCAAAACAGGTATTGTTATTGGGTTTTTCAGGAAAAACGTTTAAAGCACACCGCAGCATTATTAAAGCGTTCACCCTTCTTTTTCCCAAGGCTTCACGTACGATACTTATTTCTGATGACGATGAGAGGAGTACGAAGGGGAAAAAGGTAAAAAAGGAACAAAACGTTTCCATCGTAACGATGGAATTAAAACGACCTCATCTATGGTATTTGATGAGGTCGGAGCTTCTTAAAAAGATGCGTGACGAGTCATACGACGTATTACTGGACTTAAACCCCAACTTTTCGTCCCTCGGAGCCTATCTCTGCCGCACGCTCCATCCTCCTGTACGTATCGGGTTCATGAAACCCACCGGTCATCGGTTCTATAACGTCGAATACAACGGAGATCCCGGTGGTTCGTTTCCTGACCGTCTTGAAGGATTATTCCTATTCATCGATTACCTGCTCTCTTCCTCTGCACATAAATAATCGTATTCCCCATTAAAGTATAAAGGCCGGCGATGCATGTGTCCAAACCCTGGGGTATAAAAAAAACCACTAAGGATTTCTTAGTGGTTTTTATCGATGATCTTTTTATTCGTTCTTAATTATAGATGAAGTGCTCCGGATTCTGGCGGTCCCCGTTGTACATTACTTCATAGTGCAAGTGAGGACCTTGCGCCCTCCCCGTATCACCCACTTCTCCGATGACGTCCCATCGTTTAACGCGCTGGCCTCTCCGGATATGTATCTTTGATAGATGAGCATACCTGGTTTGATATCCGTTTCCATGGTCGATGACGATTTCTTTGCCGTAATTTTTATGCGGCGTGTACGTATTCTTTACCTTTATAATTACCCCGGCGGCCGATGATAGAACCGATGTTCCTATACGCATGGGTATATCCACACCTTCGTGCATGGCAATCCTGTTGGTAAACGGATCGATGCGACGTCCAAAACGACTGGTGATGCGTCCTCCCAGAACGGGACATATCGATGGAAAGTGATCCGTGGATTGCTGCATGGCCTTCAGTTTGGCATTGATTTCTGCCATACTGCTTTTTTCCAGGAGAATAGCCCTTTCGAGTTTGTCTAAATCGAGCTTGACCTCGGTAGCCGTCCTGCTGATTTCATCGGGATAGTAGGCTGCATCCAGTGATTCGTAGAGTGCGGGGCCACCGATACCCACTTGTCGAGTATCACTGTCAATAGGATCGAGGTTGGCAACGTTCCTGAGTTCATCTCCCGTGGTTTCCACTTGGGCTAAGCGATGGCTGAGTATGGAAACTCTTTCCTTTATGGTCAGGAGTTCCCTTTGGAGATGTTCCCTGTCGTTTTTAAGCGAAGCGATACGGTAATTATGGTAAAGATGGGTAAAAGCACCGATGGCCAGTATCGTTAAAACCACCACAGTGACAGTAGCGAGTGCGGCAACAGCACAAAATTTTTTCCAAGTTAAGCTGATCTGTTTGATGTGTGTCGACTCCTTCGACACGTACACCAAACGAAATCTTTCCTCTAGCATCCTCTCTCCCTTGTTTCGTAGGTTACAAAGGTGGGCAGTCTGAGACTATATTTTCATCCAAATTAATAAAAATACAATAATAAGTCAAGGGAAAAATGGTCGATTTTTAATAAATTTTGTGAGTACTGTGGCACTTTAACGGTTAGTAAATATTATCATTAAATCTCTATTATCCTAAATAACTTCTCAGCATTCTGCTTCGCGAAGTATGACGCAATCGTCGGATAGCCTTTTCCTTAATTTGCCTAACCCTTTCCCGTGTGAGGCTAAATCTCTCGCCGATTTCCTCTAAAGTAAGGGGATGTTCCCTGTCCAATCCAAAGTAAAGTTTAATTACTTCGGCTTCTCTGGAAGAAAGCGTAGTCAGAGCCCTTTTCACTTCGATACGCAGAGATTCATTTGGTGCAACCCGGCCAACAACGGCGGTCAG
>CAZTKR010000263.1:0-5544 GCA_964614115.1 uncultured bacterium
TCCTCCTGTTCAAATGATGTAAAAAGTTTGAAGTAACTTCATACAAGGTGTGCATCCCTTTTCCCAAAAAAGGACGTTCGTGATAATAGGTATACGTGATAATCTCCTGGTTTGTTCAAATAAAATCGGGTACTTTTTTATTTGTGCTACGATACCTTCCTGACTTAATTACTACATTCCGGTATTGTATGGAATCGTCCAGACCCGCTTTTTGATTCACCTACTGTTTGAAATGAACGACCCGTATTCTATAAGTAATGTATTCTCTTGATTATCCGATTTCTTAGGATTACGTTGATTATACATTATTTTCGTGAATAAATCAAGTAAAAAAATTATTAATTATCCGACTTCCCGAAAACATGAATACCCATTAAAATCAAATCTGAAATCCAGCAAACAACCATAGTGTTCATTTTTATCATTCAATTGCTCTATCGGACATCGAAGAACGATCCTCTCATCACTAAAAATACGTTTTAACCAATCCGACCGATTCCTGATTCCGTCTTTATTAATCTCACACCCACGCCAAATTTTGATGCGCCAGCATCAGCAGACCCTGTATGGGCACGCCGTACGGGCAGGCACTAACGCACGGCCCGGAGCAATCCTGGCACGGGCTGGCGTTCTGATCCGGCAGGCCGGCATACTTGCCCATGGCATACTTCTCCCGTCCCTGAGCATGAAAATAATGGTTGTACCGCATAATCGTGTTCACTGGCACGCCGTGGGGACAGGCCGGTTCACAGACACTGCAACCATGACGGCAGTAAAAATGCCCCAGGGTCGATCCGTAATCGTCCAGCATCGACTGGTCGGACGACTCCAGCTTCTTGCCCGACAGGGCCACGAACGTTTCCAGCTCGTCAAAACTGTTCATACTGGGGCATACCGAGTGAACACCCGGATGGCTCAGGCAGAACGTGATGGCTGCATCGCGCACCTGGGCATCGCTCTTGAGTCCGTATTTTTTCTTGAATGCGTCCGCCCCATCGACCCATGTCTTGAACTCGTCCATCAGCCTGGCATACCGTTCCGGTATCTGCCGGCCCTGCTTCACGCGCTCTTCCAGCTCGCCCTTCCGCCGCGAATACTCACTCACCGGATTCGTCTTCATCAGGGTGATGCCCATGTCCTTCTTCCGGCAGGCGTCGATGACCTTCTCCCCCTGATCCTTCTGGAGAAAATTGTACACCATCAGCACCACGTCGAAGCGTCCGTCCTCCGCAGCGGCCAGGATCACCTTCTCCATGGGCTCGTCCTGCTGGCCGTAAATCCTATGCTCCACGCCGTGATTGGAAAGCCCCAGAAATCGCACCCGGCCTTCGGCTTTCAGCGCCTCGGCTGCCTGGTGAAAATCCTCGTGCTTCACCTGCTCCGGGGTTGCTGCCATGTGGATCATCAGACAGTCCACGTAATCGGTCTGCAGCCTTTCCAAACATTTCCGGAAGCGCTCCTTGATGTCCTCCGTGGTCGTGGCCTTCACGAACGTCAGGTTCAGCTTGGTCGTGATGAAGACAGACTTGCGATCCCGGTTCTTGATGACTTCTCCGATGGTGCGCTCCGACAGGCCGTTCCCGTAGTGCTCCCCTGTATCGATGTAATTGATGCCCATGTCCAGGGCCACTTCCAGCACGTTGGTATTGCTCAGGTAGGATGCGCCGCACCCGATGTCCGATACCTTGAAACCCGTACGCCCCAGCGTCCGGTATTCCCGGATTCTCGGTTTCTCCTCCTGGGGGTCTGGATATTTTCTGTAAAAATCGGATGTGCCCAGCATACCCGCACCGGCCACGCCCGTCACGGATGTCTGCAGAAAACGGCGCCTGTCCATCCCTTTGCTATCGCGCATCATACCCTCCCATGCTGATTCTTCGGTTTAGCCTGCGGATGTGGGTCCGATTGTATCATGGTACGGTTTCCCAAGGCGTTTGTTTCTCTGGCGGACGAAAAAACGATCTTTTTTGCGTGGGGATACCTTGATTGGATGACCGGCTATCTGGATGTCTTCCCGAGTCTGCGATGCTCCCTCACATGGGTGGCCAGGTCCAGGACGATCTTCAGGACGATGAACAGCACCAGTCCGAAGGCGGGCGACTTGAGAAAGGCGATCAACATCCCACCGAAGATCAGAGCCAGATGGAGCACGACCACGCGGCCGTACGGCTGGGACATCAGGCCGTTAAGAGTTGTGCGTTTGTATTCACCCCTGCGCAGGTAGTTGGTGATAAAGGAGTACCCGTGACTGGCAAAGAGGGCCAGTACGGCCAGCAGCAGGTTGTTCTCCAAGACGATCTGAAGAAGCATATCCAGCCGCGGACCGGACGTGCTCTGGAAGGCCGATTGTCCGAAGAGAACCACCACAAACACGCCGTGGACTGCCGCAAAGCCGCCGTAGTGTATTATAAAAAAGGGAATTAGGAACACCTTCTGGACCCACGACGCTGTCTCTTGGGGTCTGCATGCCATCATCCGCAGGACGTTGTAGAACCCGACGATGACGTTCTCCGACCAGAACAGCAGCATGATGGGAAACACGTCCCATCCCCAGTAGAACACGCCGAATACAGGGAACACGTTGACGACGATCAACGCGACGACGGATGAGTATTCGATTTTTTTCATGGGATGATGATGGGCTCCATATTCATCCGTGTTGCGGATGGCGACGGACAACACGTTCATCTTACGGTATTCTGGAGATTAAAGCAAGTCAAAAAATGACGGATGCGGGATTGGGGACATAAGATGACGTATGCTCTGAACGTACTTCACCCCTCTTGCATTGGCGGCATAATGGAGAGATGTTCTAGAGGATGATTATAGGATCATCGGTTCGATGGCAGAGTAACGAGTGCTCTGCCTATTATTCAGCCGTCCCCAAGGCTTTTGAAAATAGTATCTAGAGATTGATACCCACTTGAAATTGCAGAAAAGAAACGGGTATCTCCAATTCCTCGTCCCCTCTATCCGTGGACGTTTCGGAACCCGTTAATTCATCGTACCAGTAGAATCTCGATGAGTATTCTCCGTCGAAATCAGATTTCCCAAAATTGTAATAACGCACACTGACATTGAATCTTTCCAACATAATGCCCATACCGAGACAGAATCCGAAAGATGTATTCGTGTCATATTCTGATTCGATACGACCATCAAAATGAAAATCAGCCGAATGATAGCCACTGCCTACCACTCCCTCACCACTGTACTCGACAATTCTCGAACCCATCCGCGAATAATTCATCCCGGCCAATCCGATAAAATAAAGATTGGTTGAAGGGGAAATCGGTGTCTCATATTTGATGCCGCCCAAAAAAGGGATATTTATCCATGAACCGAAGTCCATATCGACATCGGGATTGACTGTAACGTCTGGGTCATCACCTAACGCCAATAATTCACTTAAAAATTCATCTTCAAGTTCACCGGTATCCACACCGTTCCGTATATAATGACAGTTGACAACGATACTCACATTATTGGACTTTAACGGAAAATATTTTTCGATTCCGATTCCAAAACCGGTTTTTGCCAATCCGTCCTCGAAGCTATCGGAATCCCCAAAATCACCCATGGGAAGGATGAGACTCGGTGCAATCGACAGTTTCAATTTAGACGATGCATGAACAGGCAGTGCCATTAAAACCATGCACAGACCCAGCAACAGGACGTCTTTTCTCATTACTGTTCTCCTTTCGTTCAGTAGAATTCGGATGATCGACAATCAACCTATTGTTTACTATTTGGGATGACTTCTGGCGTATCTGACTGATTTCATAAAAATTTATACATTTGGTATAGACATTACGATTTCGAGACCGGTGCACTCCTATTTTTAAGACGATGATACCCTGGTTTCATCGATCTCTGTGTGACGCTCTAGCCGCTTTCACCGCTGCCTCCAGCGCCAATAGACGTTCCTCCGAAGGCCGGGGAGCCAATCCTTGTGTGCCGACAGCCTTGTCCATACGGTCGATGGCCAGGGGTGTGGCCTGACGCTCGCAAACGAGGGATTGGAGTCCATCGCTTCCTACAGAAATCACCGGAGTGGCCGCACCCGTATTCATGTTCACGGAAAAGATCGCCGTCGAGGGATAAATGTCCATGCTGAACAACACGCCCTGTTCATTAAACGTGAGTGGACTCAGATAATCCCCGGTGCTGCCGACGGTCGTCAATGTGGACATGTCCGACGGATCCAGGGTGAACAGATCGGCAAATACGGCGTACAGCGTTCCGTTGGGAGCAAATACGATTCCCCATATCAACGCTGTGGGTGTACCCACATACGTTAAATCTGCATCTGTTAAGTCGACGGTAAAAGTCCTGTGAGGCAACGCACTTTCCACAACGTATAATACCCCGCCGGGTGAAAAGGCGGCTCCGCACATGAGTATGTCGTCATTGCCCAGATACTGGAATGTTCCCCTGTTGACTGTGGAACCGTCGGTGGCGTCGATAATACGCAACTCATCGGATATTCCATACAGAGTTCCGTCATTCGCATATGCCATGGCCGGAAAGAAATCAAAACCGCCGATAGTCGTCACCGTTCCATCCGTGCCATCCACGCGGACGAGGGTAAAATAATGATCCGGATCGCTGCTGTCTGTCCAGGACAGGAAATCGCCCGACAAAGGCGCTGGACCATCAACAGAAAATGTGATTCGGTCAATCTCTGAAAGGTTAAATTGATGAACGCCGCTCTGCGTGTGGATATTTATCGTCTGACCCATCAGGATGCATGGAATGAAAACAATCGACAAAACGGTATTAACTAAAAGTCCCCTTTTCATGATACAACCTCCGTGTGTTTTAATGTTTTTGGCTTATTCTTCTCTTCAACAGACGGCCGGTGCTTATTTAACGAGCATCATCTTTTTCAATAGAACGGCATTCTCAAACTCAACGTGATACAAGTATATCCCACTGGAGACGGACTGCCCATATTCGTTTTTACCATCCCAAACTGTTCTATGAATCCCGGCCTCTTGGAATTCATGTGTGACCTGCTTCACCAAGCGTCCGCTGATGTCATATAGCTTGATCTCTACTCGCCCGGATTTAGGTATCTCGTACTCAATCGTCGTCGAGATATTAAACGGATTCGGATGATTCTGGAACAACCGAAACGTCTCCACGATCTGTTTGATTTTCTCCGCATCCTCCGGGCTGATGTTCGTCACTCCGCTGAATGTGATCTGCTGGATGTCAGATACCGAATAAGAAGCGGCGGTCCCATTTTTAAAATTCAGATGAAGATGATAAGACTGCGCCCAAATACGAGGACACAATGCGATGATTAAAAAGACGAGCCATTTTTTCATTTTTAACCTCCTTCCCAATCGATCCATGGTTGTATATCATCATTCCTACACGGTAGCCATCGATTCCGTGTGAAGATGATATAGAGACAACTATTCACCTATCTCCCATCGGTGAACAATTCACATCATATTTATGAAAGGATTCTTTAGAATAATATGACATTGACTAAAATCTATAAATAATACGATATTCTCGTGAATAATGCAAGTC
>CAZTKR010000264.1:0-5532 GCA_964614115.1 uncultured bacterium
TTCTGGGATTTCCAAAAGCCACCAATTCTGTTTTCTTTACCAATCCATGCTTGGTGGACATGAACAGGAACTTATCCTCATCGAAGGACTTGACCGGGACAACGGCTGCCACCCGTTCCCCCTTCTCTACTGAAATCAGATTCACGATAGCCCTACCCCGTGATCCGCGTCCTATCTGAGGAATTTCATGAACCTTCAGCCAATAACACTTACCCTTGTCGGTGAAGAACAGAATATAGTGATGCGTGGAAGCGATAAAAAGATGCTGAACCGAATCCTCTCGGCTCGTGTCGGCACCAACGACTCCCCTTCCACCCCGAAGCTGACGCCTGTATCCCGAAACCGGAAACCTTTTGATGAACCCGGATAGGGAGATGGTGATGACCATGTCTTCCTCGGCAATGATATCCTCGACGGAGAATTCCTCCGTCTTGGCGATGATCTCTGTCCGTCGTTCGTCACCGTATTTTTCTTTTATATCCTTCAGCTCATCCTTGATGAGCGCCATTTGTTTGTCTTTACTGGAGAGAATGAGCTTAAGCCGTTCGATCTCTTTGATGAGGGCAAGGTACTCTTCCTCGATCTTCTTGCGCTCAAGACCCGTCAGTCGCTGGAGACGCATATCCAGAATGGCCTTGGCCTGAATCTCCGACAGACCGAACCGCTTCATCAGTCCCTTTTTCGCCGTCTCTGGATTCCTGGATTTCTTGATGAGCTGAACGATCTCATCGATATGATCCAGGGCAATCTTAAGGCCTTCCAGTATATGGGCACGCTTTCCGGCCTTATCCAAATCAAACCGGGTTCTTTTAATGATCACATCGTGTCGATGATCGATGAAATGCTGTAGCACTTCTTTAAGCATGAGGATTTTCGGCCTGCCATCCACCAAGGCCAGAAGAATGATCCCGAAGGTACTCTGCATCTGTGTATGCACGTACAGCTGATTCAGGACGATTTGTGGCTGGGCGTCTCGTTTCAGTTCCACGACAATGCGCATGCCGTCACGGTCGGATTCGTCCCGAAGGTCGGAGATGCCCTCGAGCTTCTTGTCCTTGACCAGTTTTGCGATGGTTGTGATAAGGTTGGATTTGTTCAACTGGTAAGGGATTTCGGTTATGACGATGGCATCGCGTCCTCCCTTTCCCTTTTCCAGGCTGGCGCGAGCCCGGAGAGCGATCTTGCCCCGGCCCGTTCTGTAGGCTTCGGCAATGCCCGCATTGCCATATATAATGCCTCCCGTAGGAAAATCCGGCCCCTGGATATAATTCATCAGGCTGTCGTTTGGAATGTCGGGCTTATCAATCAGCACAACCAACGCATCGATGACCTCGCTTAAGTTATGGGGAGGAATATTGGTGGCCATACCCACGGCAATGCCCGAAGCGCCGTTGACTATGAGATTGGGAAAAATGGAAGGCATTACCAGGGGTTCTTGTAGGGACTCATCGAAATTCGGCCCAAAATCGACTGTTTCTTTCTCGATGTCCCGGATCATTTCCTCGGCAATGGGCGTGAGCCTGGCCTCCGTATACCTCATGGCTGCTGCCGCATCGCCATCCACCGATCCAAAGTTCCCCTGTCCGTCAACCATTGGATACCGGAGAGAAAACTCCTGAACCATGCGTACCATCGACTCATACACAGCTGCATCGCCGTGGGGGTGGTATTTCCCCAGAACATCGCCTACGATGCGCGCCGATTTCCTGTAGGGGCGGTTGGGATGCAGCCCCAGCTCGTACATGCCATAAAGAATGCGCCGATGGACAGGCTTAAATCCGTCGCGTACGTCGGGAAGCGCCCTTGCCACGATCACGGACATCGAATAATCGATGTAGGAATTTTGCATTTCCTCTTCGATGTATACAGGTACAATACGATCTCTCTTTTCAGCCATAATTCTCTTTTCTCATTTCACCGTTTCCGTCTCTTTGGGGCATTTACTCTTTTAAAATGTTTTCCCTATTAGTGTCTCACCCGTGTTTTTTGGGTCGCTCCGAAACATGGGGAGGTCTTTCCATGCATCCTGGTTAAACATCCAGGTTTCGCACCATTTCTGCATTGTTCTCGATGAATTCTCTCCTGGGTTCCACCTTTTCGCCCATTAAAACAGAGAAGATATGATCGGCTTCTATGGCATCGTCGATGGTGACCCGCAGGATGGTTCTCGTCTCTGGGTCCATCGTCGTTTTCCACAGCTGCTCTGGATTCATCTCCCCCAGTCCCTTGTACCGCTGAACCGATACGCCGTCTTTTGCTATCTTTGCCAGCAATTCCTCCCTCTCCTCGTCGTTGAATGCGTATACCTCAATGCTGCCCTTCTTGAGTCGGTACAGGGGTGGCTGGGCGATATACACATGCCCTTGTTCGATAAGTTCCCTGAGGTACCGGAAGAAAAACGTCAATAAAAGGGTGCGGATATGGGACCCATCGACATCGGCATCCGTCATGATGATGATTTTACCATATCTGAGCCTGGAAATATTAAAATCGTCCGAACCGATACTCGTGCCCAGGGCTGCAACGATCGTCTTTATTTCCTGGTTGTTCAATATTTTCTCCAGGCTGGCCTTCTCGACGTTGAGGATTTTTCCTCTGAGGGGCAGTATCGCCTGAAATTGACGATCCCGGCCCTGTTTCGCAGAACCTCCAGCCGAATCCCCCTCTACCAGGTAGATCTCACAATGCTCGGGATCTTTGATCGAACAATCGGACAGCTTGCCGGGAAGGGTGTCGGTCTCCAGTGCCGATTTACGCCGCGTAAGCTCTCTGGCCTTTCTGGCCGCCTCGCGGGACCTGGCCGCACTGATGCCTTTTTGGACGATCTTCTTTGCCACGGCAGGATTCTGTTCCAGGAAATCCGAGAGACCCTCCCCAACGACGGACTCTACGATGCCTCGAACTTCGCTATTGCCCAGCTTGGTCTTGGTTTGTCCTTCGAATTGCGGATCGGGTACTTTCACGCTAATGACGGCCGTGAGCCCCTCCCGGACGTCCTCGCCTGTGAGAGCCACAGTCCCATTTTTAATTAAATTATTCTTTTGCGCGTAGAAGTTGAGTGTCCGGGTCAGGGCCGTTTTGAATCCCACCAGGTGTGTGCCGCCCTCTGTCGTGGGTATATTATTGACAAAACTAAATATGTTTTCTTGGTACGAATCGTTGTATTGGAAAGCCACCTCTATGTCCACAGAATCACGAACGCTCTCCACAACGATGGGTTTTCGGTGAATCGTATTTCGGCTGGAATCGATGTAGGCAACAAATTCCTTCAACCCGCCCTTGGCATGGAACGTCTTTTCCTTCTCTGTATCTTCTTCTTTCAGCGATATTCGCAGTCCCTTGTTCAGGAATGCCAGTTCCATCAAACGCTGACTCAGAATATCGAACTTGAACGGCGTCTTCTTGAATATCTGCGGATCGGGCGTGAACTGGGTCTCTGTTCCGGTTTTATTCTTAGCCTTGCCCACGATCTTCATATCATAACAAGGTTCGCCCCGCTTATATTCCTGCTGATACACTTTTCCGTCCCGAAACACTCGAACCTTACAGTGACTGGACAAAGCATTGGTGACCGAGACGCCGACACCATGAAGTCCACCCGATACCTTGTACGAATCCTTGTCGAACTTACCTCCCGCATGGAGCATGGTCATCACGACCTCAAGGGCGGGCCTGTGTTGAACGGGATGTTCATCCACCGGGATGCCTCTACCGTCGTCAGAAATTGTGATGCTTCCGTCTTTATGAAGGACCACGTCTATTTTGGTACAGTATCCGGCCAGACACTCATCCACGCTGTTATCGATAACCTCGTAGACGATGTGATGGAGTCCTCGAACGGACGTATCGCCGATGTACATTGAGGGTCGCTTGCGGACACCTTCCAGCCCCTTAAGAACCACTATCTTTTTTGCATCGTATTTATCTGGCATTCTTCCTCACAACACTCGTTTCTTATCATTTTGTCAAAGAAATATAATATCTTCGATGACAGCAGACCCTAACGCTTTGTTGATGTTGCTGATAATCTCCTTTTTATAGAATACAATCTCATTGCGCCACGCATCGTTCTGAACCTTCACGAACAGTTTTGCATCGGACATTCTCACGGGTTCTGTGACTTTTGAAATTCTCTCTCCTACAACATCGTGCCAAATTTGAAGTGCCCTGTATCTCTTGACAGATTTTTGTATCCCCAGATCGTTGAGGCATTTATTCAGTATATGCCCTATTGTCTCCATTCATCATGTGCTCAGCTTGATGGGCATCAGGAGCATTAGAAAGGACTCGTCATCGTTTTGTTGGGCCGGAGTTACGATGGCTGCATGAACCGGGCTCTTCACCATGAATAAAACGTCATCCGTATCGATATGGCGGATGATATCCATGGTATACTGAGCGTTGTATCCGACTTCCATGGCCTCGTCGTCGTATTCAACGGCCAATTTCTCCTGGGCTTCACCACCCACATCAACATCCTCGGAACAAACCACCAGTTGTCCAGGAGATATTGAGAAACGTATCTGATGCGTCAACGCACTGGAGAACAGAGAGACTCTTTTCACAGAAGCCAGAAGGAGGTTTTTGTCGACCGTTAACTTTTTATCGTTGTCTCTGGGTATGACGCGTTCGTAATCCGGATACTCGCCTTCCACCAGTCGCGTATACAGGATGGTCTTATCAAAAAGGAAGCAGAGCCCGCTTTCCTCGATGATGAGCTTCGTGGTACCCTCCTCATCTATGTTTTTCAGGGCAATCTGCACAGCCTTTGGCGGGATGATCATGCGGACGGGTTTGTCATCGTACCTGAAACTCTTGTCCACGATCTTGGAAAGGCGATGCCCATCCGTTGCCACCATCCTCAACTCGTCGGCCATGATCTGCATGAAAACGCCCATCAGCGCAGGACGAAGCTCCTCCGTGGATACGGCAAAAATTGTTTTACTGAACATCCTGCTCAGCATGCTGTTTTGAATCTCGATGGTCCGTTCTTCTGATAACGTCGGCATATCCGGGAAGTTGTCCTTGGACAGCCCTGCCACTTGATAGAGTCCCTGATCCGTGGTGATCTTCATCCGGTTGTTATCATCCAATTCAAAATGGATGGGGATATCCGGCAAGGACCGTATCGTTTCCGTGATGACTTTTGCCGGAAGTGCAATGGCGCCTGGCTTGTCGACCTGCTGAGGCTGTACTTCCGTGGTTATGGACACCTCAAGATCCGTACCCGTGAGTTTCAGTTTTTCACCCTCCAGATCAAAGAGAATATTCTCCAGAATCGGGGTTGTGGACCTTGCCGGGACGACGCCAGATATGATTTGGAGCACTTCTAACAACTGGCTTTGCAGAATAGAGAATTTCATTTTGTTTCCTCCTGGGATTTAAATCACAGCCCAACAATAAATAGTATACTAACTTTTTATTAAATATTCAAGAAGAATAGTTGTTGTAGTAGAGATGTGTATAAATAGATTTTTTGATTACATGGATAATTTATGTATATATTAAATAGATAGTTATGATTATTATATA
>CAZTKR010000265.1:0-5525 GCA_964614115.1 uncultured bacterium
CTGCCTTTTTCATACACGGCAGCCGCCGTCGATCCTGAAGAGGATGATCTGAGTTTTTCATTCCAGGATTATCCAGCCTGGTTGACTCCTTCTGAAAATCGAATCGAAGGGATGCCCGATGAGGGTATTCAGGATACGTCGTTCGTCGTCATCGCCAGTGATGGATCGTTGAACGATACCCTGAAGGTTTCGGTCGTCATCATATCGGTGAACGATCCTCCTGTCATCACGTCACCCAGTTCGGCCGTTGCAAAAGAGGACAGTCAGTTTGTGTACAGGGTCACGGCTATCGATGTAGATGGCCCCAGTCTCTCCATTCGATTTATCGACTATCCGTCATGGCTGTCTCCATCGGGTTCCGAAATAAGCGGAACACCCACAGAAGGACGTCTCGATACGACATTCACCATCGTTGCATCAGACCTTTACGCAACCGATACACTGGTCGTTGAAGTGACCGTCATACCCGTCAACGATGCGCCTTTCTTCGATTATGCCTTTCCAGAACCGCGTTTTTATGATATCGATACGCTGGACTTGGAATTAGACCTGGACGATTATGCTTCCGATCCCGACCACCCAGACAGTGAGCTCTCCTGGACGTACGATGTACTGGGTGACCACGATGTGACCGTATCTATCGACGAGGCGACTCACGTTGCTTCTCTTTTTGGGATAGGTATGCAGGGCACATTGCGTATTGCCTTCACCGTGACAGATCCTCAGAGTGCATCAGTCTCGGACACGTTAACGGTGCACTTTCTCATCACCGATGTAGACGAGAGTCCTGTTTCCGTCGTACCCGATGATTTCGTCATATACGCTAACTATCCTAACCCGTTTAATCCTGCGACCACGATCCGGTACGGAATACCCCGCACCTCTCACGTGACTCTCAGTGTTTTTAACATGCTGGGCCAGGAAATTTCTGTGCTAGTGGATGAAGAAAAAACAGGCGGGATGTACGAGGTTCGCTGGGATGCATCGGATATGCCTTCCGGTATTTACTTCTATCGAATCCAGGCCGGGTCCTGGCAAAAAGTACGGCGGATGATTTTAATGAGGTAAATAGTCGCTGGATTGTGGATTCTCTCCCTATTTTTAAAAATGATAGGTTCATTACAGCTTCGTAAGAATCGTTGGTACGGTTTGCGCATAAGCTAGCGATTAAACCGTGAGCCAATCAGAACGCCATCCATTCCCTTTCGTAGTTGATTTAATTCCCAGATTTATGTATCTTTGAACAATTTGAACATGATTCTTATGATCGCATCGCGACGGTTCATACACGGATTGGATGCAGGAGGCCTGGGCACATGACTATTTTTTCAACGAATTTCAACACCGTCGATTGGGTCATCGTCATGACCTACATCTGTATTCCGGTCGTCATCGGTGTCCTCGTCAGGAAATACGTCAAACAGTTGAGTGACTTTATCGTAGCAGGCCGGTCGCTTCGACTCTTCATCGCCATCGCCACGCTCACCGGTACAGAGTTGGGTTTGGTGACCGTGATGTACAACGCGGAACTGGGATTCAAGTACGGGCTTTCCGCTTTTCATGTGGCCCTCATCGAGGCCCTCTGTGTCCTGGCCGTGGGCCTCACCGGCTTTATCGTATACAAACTGCGGCAACTGAGAATCATGACCATTCCTGAATTCTACGAAAAACGCTTCGGAAGGGATGTACGGATCATCGGGGGGACTATTCTGTCGTTGGGGGGCATTCTTAACATGGGGCTTTTTTTACAAGCAGGTGCACGATTCATGATGGGCGTGACGGGTTACAGCAACCCGGCCGGATTAAAAATTTTCATGTCCGTCATGCTGATCATGGTTTTGGTATACACCGTACTGGGCGGCATGGTCTCAGTAGTAATAAACGATTTTGTGCAATTCACAGTGTTATCCGTGGGAATGCTCATCGGCAGTTTCTTCATCCTGAAAAGTATCGGCTGGAAAACCCTGTTTGAAATTCCTCAATCTGTAAACGCCGATGCATGGCTCAATCCGGTTGCCGAAGGATCAGGCTTCGGATCGATCTATGTGATTTTTATGGTCATCCTCACACTGTCTGCGGCAACGTTATGGCAGTCTGGAACCCTAAGAGCCCTCGCCGCTAAAACACCGAAAACCGCGAAACGGCTCTACCTGTGGAGTACTGTCTCATACATGGCCAGGCGCGTCATCCCCATGCTGTGGGGCATCGGCGCATTCATTTTCTTCTCTCAGACCCCTAAATTTATAGCTGCATTTACAGGACCCGACTCCCTGAACTCCCAGTTCGGAATGCCTCTCTTCCTCGCAAAGGTCCTGCCCAGTGGTTTCCTCGGTATCCTGACGGCCGGTATGCTGGCAGCTTTCATGTCTACCCACGATAGTTATCTTCTGAGCTGGAGTTCTGTCATCACACAGGATATCATCGCTCCCATAAAAAGGAACCGTTTATCGGATAGAACGCGCCTTTTATCGACAAGAATCTGTATCGTTGTTATCGGTCTGTTCCTTCTCATCTGGGGATTGTGGTTCGAAGCACCCGTCTCCCTCTGGAATTACATGGCCGTCACAGGTACCATCTATCTGGCAGGTGCTTTTACAGTCGTTGGGGCTGGTCTTTACTGGAAAAAAGCGAGTAAAGCCGGTGCACTCATCGCTCTCTTCGCCGGACTCCTGGCGATCCTGGGGATCGGCCCATGGACCAAGGGTGACCATGTGAGCTGGTATCTGACGGATAAATTCATAGGCGTCATGACCTTTATCGTTGCCTTTCTGGGAATGGTCGTCGGATCGCTTCTCTTTCCCGATAAAAACAGAGAAACGGAGGCTTGAAAATGGATTGGAAGCTTTTGTGGAAGTTTCTTCTGATTCTAACCCTCGCCGGCTATTCACTCCTCACCCTCATCGTTGTCATCGGCGGCATTCATAATATCATCGATATGTTCCGGGATTTAACATCCCAATCTGAGACGAGTTCATGAGAGTCTAATGTATAACAGATAAAAGGATGCGGTAAGATGATTTGATCGGCATGAACGATGTCGGTGTAAACATTCCAACCGATTAGGAAAAACAATCTCTTAAAATGAGGCATTCCTTCAGATTCAATTCAACTCACTAAAAAACTTTTTTCACCACGTCCTATGTAAGTGACGTCCTCGCCATCTGACTCAGCATGTATCGGTATACCAAGACGCGATCGAGAGGATTCAGGCATCATGTCCATAAAGCAACACTCGACATAGCAAGCTCTGCATCCTTACGAAATTCTGAATACGTGGACATGCCTCAAGAAGAACAGATGAGGATGAAAAGAGAATATGAACGTAATTATTTAAAGGAATATGAGCTTCGGTTAAAGGAACGAATCCGTCTATTAAAAAACAAGGGAATAGAGCCGGTGTTCATCACTCAACCTGCTCTTTATGGTAAGGGCATAGACAGTATCACCTAAGCAAATTTGGAAAAATTAAGGTCGGTCAGACAAGTGGTAAATTGGGGTGGGGAATATTAAAATTTTACAATGGGATAACGCGAAAGGTAGGCAACGAAGAGGACATGCTGATTATCGATTTGGCAAGAGAAATGCCAGGAAGTTCAAGATATTACTTTGATCACATCCATTACTCTAACGAAGGTATTGAAAAAGTAGCAGATATCATCTACAGTCATTTGTATCCTTTCATGTTAGATTAATATCAGAATGAGTAATCCTCGTTTCATGTATGCTTTCTGAATGATTTTCTCTCATTATAAAATGCTCATCGTTTAGACATCGACGGATTGGGTTTGTATTCCGGTACCAGTTCGACGATCTTCTTCAGCATGGCCGACGTATTCATCTCCTCTGCTAAGCGTAAAATCTCTTCTACTTTATCATCAAACTGTTCGGGCTTCTCCCGATCATCTGTGGCCACATAAATCTTAGGATTGGCTGTACGAACGGGATTTTCATGTGGATACCAAAGCGCTTCCTTGATTTTTTCACCGGGTCTGGTTCCGACGGTTTTTATGGCAATATCCTCTCCGGGCATAAAACCAGCCAGGCTGATCATGTGTCTCGCCAGATCGATGATTTTAATAGGATCGCCCATATCGAGTACAAAATTCTGTCCTCTCTCTCCCATGGCTGCAGCCTCAAGAACCAGCTTGCATGCTTCGTCGATGGACATAAAATACCGTTCCATACTCGGGTCCGTTATGGTAACCGGACCACCATCCTTGATCTGTCTCTCAAAAATCGTAAATACGCTGCCTTTGCTGCCAATGACATTCCCGAACCTCACTGAGAAAAAGTCACATTCGCTATTACGGGATAGATACTGGACGTAGAGCTCGCACAACCTCTTGGAAGCCCCCATGATGCTCGTTGGGTATACAGCCTTGTCTGTAGAGACCTGCACGAATTTTTCAACCTCGGCTTCCAGGACTACTTGAGCCAATACCATCGTGGCACCCAGATTATTGAGAATTGCTTCATCGGGGAATAATTCCATGCAAGGAACATGCTTGTAAGCCGCGGCATGAAAAATGACTTTGGGTTTGTGGATGTTTATCAGGGATTCCATTTTCTTCCTGTGCGATACCTGAGTCACGATACCATCGATGGGACAACGGTCTTTGAGTTCCTGTGTCAGATAGAAGAGACTGTTTTCGTCTCGATCCACGGCAACCAGTTTTGAGGGCTTGTAGACGTGAATCTGCCGGCATAACTCGGAACCGATG
This sequence comes from uncultured bacterium, assembly GCA_964614115.1. Taxonomy (GTDB): domain Bacteria; phylum Zhuqueibacterota; class QNDG01; order QNDG01; family DSAB01; genus CAZTKR01. The sequence goes on from CAZTKR010000265.1 coordinate 4,722, forward strand.
GATCCCGCTGCTCCCGTAACAAGAACGGCGTTGCCTTCAATAAGCTGACTCACCCGCTGAAAATCCAGCGAACTCTGTTCCCGACCCAGGAGGTCCTCAATCCGCACTTTACGGACTCGGTCGAACGCAATCTTTCCATCGACGAGCTCCCTGGAACCGGGAACGGTACGAAAAGCGGCTCCACTCTTCCCGCACAACTCGACGATCTTCTGCATATCAGATGATTTCGCAGAAGGGACGGCAATAATGATCTCATCGATGTTTTCCGACCTGACGATTCTGGGAATATGGGAGCGATTACCCATAACCCGAATACCGTGTATGGAGCGATTGATTTTAACCGGATCGTCATCAATCAACCCTACCACATCGTATTGCAACAACGGATCGGACAGCATTTGTCGAATCAACATCTCGCCGGACCGCCCAGCACCAACAATGAGTATTCTCTTCCGTTTACCACTACTCCCCCCCAAACCCTGTATTTCCAGGATGGTCCGTGAAACCATGCGCACTGCACCTAAAAGCAAAATGGTAAAAAACCAATAGATCACAAAGATGGATCGAGGGATCAATAATACTTTCGTCACGCCATCCACGAGAAACAACAACAATACGGCCGAGGAATGCACGATGAATAAACGTTGCAAATCTCTAACACTCCAGTACACCCAGTACTCCGAGTAAGCCCCCAGAAAAATAAACATAAAAAGAGAAAGCCCTACTAATATAGGAGAGGAAACCAAAAACAGATTGAAATATTTTTCAGGTATAGCCCATTCAAATCGGACGGAATAAGAAAGA
>CAZTKR010000266.1:0-5520 GCA_964614115.1 uncultured bacterium
TTGACGGAGAGTAAATACTGTCTGTCGAAATGGACGGTTATCGTATCGGAAGAAGCCCCGGCTGTATAGATATAATCATAATCCGTGGACAAAACCGAAATATCCTGCCTCCACGAGTCGAACTTATACCGCATCTCGCCTTGTACGATGTCCTGTGCGGACAGCAAGTAATTACTGCCGATATTGGTGAAAATCGTCGTTTCTCCCGTGTGCGGCTGACCGTTTATCGAATACGAGAGTCCCGGCGGGCTGGTATTGATGGTCAGTGTGCTCGTCGTGGCTTCCAGGGTATCGACGATGGTGTAGAATTCCCCGAAAATACCGCTGCCCGCCACATACGCCGTCGCGTTTGCCACGACTTCAATATCCTGATCCTTATCCCAGATCTTGAAGATCATGGGATTGCCCTGTACGGCACCCGGCAACGTCTTCGTGGGCAATACGACTCTTAGTATTGTAGAGAAATGGACGTAAAACGTATCGACCTTCACCGCGCCGACACACAATGCACCGTCAAAAACAGCGATCTCATCCCCACTCACGAGCATGCTGCCGTTAATAAGGGCATTGTTGACCTGCATATAACGAGCATCCCCTGTATTGTCTACCGGTGTAAAATGCTCGAGATCGCCCTGCCCGTAAGCCGTTCCGCTGAGAAGCACGCCCAGTAAAAAGCAGAGGAATACGTACGATATGTTTCTGTGCTGTTTACTCAAAATAAACTCGACCTCGTCGTTACATGAATTTCACGTTCCAACTCGCCAAGGAACTTGCTTCGCGTCATCCGATCACTTGACAACATTCATTTTCCGAGTCTGTTGAAAACTCCCCGCTTCCATTCTCATCACGTAGACACCCGAACCGACGCGTAATCCTCTGTCGTCATGTCCAGCCCAGGTGACGGTATGGAAGCCTGCCGGTTCCATTGCGTCGATTAGTGTTTTTATCTTTCGACCCGTTACATCGTATATGACGATCCGTGTCTCTGTAGCCGCGGGAAGTTGATAGCCGATGGTTGTTTCGGGATTGAATGGATTGGGTGTGTTCTGATTGAGATAAAAGTGTGCCGGAATTCCGCTGAAGCGGCGATCAATCACAGTGAACTCTACCGTCAAAGGATCGACGACTGTGAGCACATCCCCAAAACTCCCGCCACTCTGATACGTAGGTAGAGCATCCGCCTCCAAATCTGGAGTACTCCGCCAAATCTTGAACAGCATGGGATTGCCTGCCTTGGCTCCTTCGAGCCTGCCGCCCAATGGAAGGAGAAACTCCATGACGGCAGAAAAGCTGACAGGATATAATCCCTCATACACGCCAGCTCCCACACAAAGAGTGCCATCGAAAACACCAATCTCGTCTCCGACCTGAAGCGATAGATCATCGATGGTAACATCCAGAACAACAATGGCACAGAGATTCCCCGTATTGTCCACGGGCTGGAAGTGTTGTTGGGCCTTCACCAGCCCAACAACACCCATGATGAACATGCTAATGACTGCGAAGCCAAACGATTTTGTAACCTTCATCGAATAGCCCCCCTTCGGCTAATTCCCCAAAAGACTATATGAACTCCACTATTGTATAAAAACCATCTTCTGATTCTGTTTGAAGCTGCCCGCCTGCATTCGTACAAAATAGACACCCGAGCTGACCCGCGTTCCGTTGTCGTCGCGGCCATTCCACTTGACGGTATACCGTCCTGCCTGCTTCATACCGTCTATCAGGGTTCGAATAAGCTGGCCCCTGGCATTGTAGATGACCAAATGTACGTGTGATTCTTCGGGAAGCTGATACGGAATCATGGTCACGGGATTGAACGGATTGGGGTAATTCTTGCCCAACGCGAACGTTTCGGGCAGTGCATTCAAACCTTCCACGTGGCCAATTTCCAGCACGGCCATCGCACCACTGGCGAACAGAGCATTCGTCTGATTCTGGCAAACGATGGGTGCGGCGTATTCGTTTCCATCGGCAGAATTCCAGACACGGATAGAAAGGGGTTGCCCTGCCCGAAATCCGGGTGCCTGCAATCCTTCCAGATCGATGGCCTCCCAAGCCGCGATGGCCAAGGGAAACTCACCATCGTAAACAACGGCTCCCACGCACAGCTCACCGTCGAAGACACCGATCTCGTCACCGGTTTTCAAAAATGCCTGCGAGCCGGTCACGACCACGGCGTAGGCTTTTCCCGTTTCATAGAAAACAAAGTGGCTGGGAGCTTCTGTTTCCTTGGTCTGGGCATCCCTCTGAGCTATGGGGCTGGGTTTCGTCAGACCGGCCGGGTCGGGATAATCGTATGTTAACTCTTCGTCGACGAAGATCTGATACCCCTTGCCAGGTTGCATATCGCCGATGGTATTCACGTTAAACTGGGGGATCCAGAACTGGCCGTTATCATCCTGTATGATTTCCACCGAGGATTGGATGCTCTGAAAAACCTGGGTAACGGAATAGGCATCCTGGTAGGGATAGGCGATCATATAAAGCTGTCCATCATCCAGTTCCTGAGACATTGTATCTGGTTGAATCGTATAACCTTCGACTTGTGCCGTCTGAGACGCACCGTTGCAGTGATAAAGCTGGTACCCGTCTCTGAAATTGACTTCTCCGATGGTGTTCGGACCCGGAGGTGATGGCGGTATATAGACATTGGCCTGATCGTCCTGTACCAACACGAGGTTGTTCACATCATCCACCATCACCGAGATATCCCGGTTCGCCGGTGTAGGTGGCCATCGGTTGAAGGAAATCATGTTGAGTTTAGCCGGCGCACATGCGATGTTCTGACGTTCCGTGAAACCTTCCAATTCCACGGTCGTCACAGGATCGCCGAATTCGCCGTTGTTATCGCTATGTGTCGTATAAGTCGTATCGACATGAATGGTTTCTTTGGCCTCGCTGGCATCCCAAATCTTGAAATCCAGTGTATTGCCGACTGTGGCTCCGTTCAGTACAGTACTCGCCGGATCTGAGAATGTTTGCGTGAGCCATACTGGGATAGTGTCGGGAAACGTGGCCGCCTGGTACTGCACGGCACCCACGCATGTCGCTCCGTCAAAGACACCGATCTCGTCGTTCTGGGCAAACGCTTCACCATCGATCGTGGCATTCTCGACGATGACCAGCTGCAGATTCCCCGTCGGGTCGACGGGCGAAAAATGTAGCAACGCCGGCGCCTCGAGATGATCGAACTGTGTAAACATATCGCCGCCGAACGAAGAGTCTCCGATACTGATTCCTCTGGGATACGCACCCCGCTCCACGTTGGCACTCTTGTCCCAAATCTTAAAGATCATCCGATCGGGTATTCGTGCACCGAACACCAGCGGCGCTCCCGAGGGATTGTTGGGATCGGGAATCTCCAGCCAGGCCGGGAATATCAACGGCGTGGTTCCGAAAGTGCCCCTGTACGTACCGCCGCCGACGCAATTGGTCGTGTAGAAGATACCGATTTCATCGCCCGTCTCGATGCGAAAGCCATTGATAGTCGCATTATCGACGATGATGATATCGGACTTACCCGTAGCAGCAGTAGGCACAAAATGGTTGAGATGATCCAGGATATTATCCAGGATGTAGAGGCCGTCATCACCATCGGCCACGTATGCATAGAAGCCGGTCACACAGATACCCTGGGCCACATCACCGGTATGGTAATAACCCGACAGTTTGATATTGCTGGGAATCGATACATCCAGGAGTACCACACCCCCCGATCCATCGGCCACATAGGCAAAATCCCCGGAAACGTCCACGTCCACGGCCCGTCCGGGTGTATCGTAATGCCCGTGCTGGGACGGCCCGCCCGGTGTCGATACATCGATGACGTACAACCCCTGATTCCCGGCGGCCAGGTACGCATAGTTGTTGGAAACAGCTACCGCGTACAGGTCGCCTCCTGTATAAGGCCAGCTACCCACCATCGTGGGATTCAGGGGATTTGTGATATCGATGATGCGAAGTCCTCCGTCGGTCACCCCATCGTTGTCATCGGCGACATAGGCATAATTGCCCAGCACGGCTACATCGTATGCCAGACCGGCCGTATTCACATACTTGACCAACGTAGGCGTGGTGGGATTGGTGACGTTAATAACAGCAAGGCCGTCGTCCCCGTCGGCCACATACGCGTAATTACCGGAAACAACCACCGCTCTGGCCACATCGCCCGTATCATACGATCCATCCAGATCGGGATTTGTGGGATCCGAAATATCGACCACGTGAAGTCCTTTTGTCCCTGCTGCGACATACGCATGGGTGCCCGAAACATCGACACCGTATTCCGTTCCATCCAGCTGTTCGGTAAAGTTATTCCCACTCTTTACCGGATTCTGCTTGTTCGTGATGTTGACGACTCGGAAACCTTTCTCGGAATCGGCAATGTAAGCATAATTTCCCAGGACGTCTACATCCACCGTATGTCCACCGATATCATAAGAGCCGGTTTCCGCTAAAGCGGCTGGATTCGATGCATCGATTTCACGAAGTCCACGGTACGTGTCCCCGACAAATGCCGTGATGTTTCCGATACCGTCGTTGTATACCCAAACGTCCATAGCATTTCCATCCGTATCTACAGAATCTTTAGGCGTCAGGAAAAACGGTATCAGATTCACTTGAATAGCGACCAGTCCGTTGGCATCATCGGCCATATAGGCCATGTTATTATTAAATGCGACGGCATAGGCCGTACCGCTCGTATTTTGTTTCCCCTGCAGCGTTAAGTCCGTTGGGTCTGCGATGTTGATGACGTAGAGGCCGTGGGTGCCATCGGCGACATAGGCATAATTGCCCGAGATGACGATATCTTCGGCACTGCCCGGGGTGGTATAGACGTCTCTCATGGAAATACTCGCAGGATTCGCAACATTAAACGAGCGTACATTCCCATCTTTATAGGTGACATACACATGATTGGAATTGTAAGCAATTCCACACGCCACACTACCCGTGGGGTAAGAACTCTCCCGGAACGGATTGGCCTTATCGGTCACGTTCACGATCACCAAGCCGGAATCCCCGAACGCCACATAGGCATAATTCCCATTCACGACCACGTCCCAAGCAGCACCCGTGGCGCCCTCAAGATAAGAACCGACCTCCGTGGGATTGTTCTCATCCGATATATTGATGATCCGCAGGCCACTGTCCGCATCGGCTACGTAGGCATAGCTGCCCGAAACAAAGATAGCCTTCGCGGGCTTAGGCAGGGCCCATTTTCCCTCTTGATTCAGAGTCGTTCGCTCGAGGATTTCAAAATAACCGCCATTACCAAGATACAGATAATTAACGTTTCCCGTAACAGCACGAACCGGACCGTATGCCCAGCGTCCTTCGAGTTCCAGGTTATCGAATCCTTGAGCAAATGCACCCGCGCTGAATACAATGGCAAAAATGAGCGCTATTAGGGTAGGCTGTAACGACTTCATCTCTTTTCTCCTCCTTAAATTGGTGGGTTTGTGATAAATTCCTCTACCTCTCGTGTGGTTTCTCTTTCTTTAAACCCCCCTAAGG
>CAZTKR010000267.1:0-5508 GCA_964614115.1 uncultured bacterium
ATCAATGGTGGATCGGAACGTTCATGCCAGGGAATATCGATGGGTATATCGCTGCAGGCTGGGGAGGTCAGTATATCATCGTCTTGCCCGAATTAGAAATGGTCGTGGTCATCACACAAGGGGATTATAGCTGGGAACACCCATTGATATTATACGATATCATGAATAATCATATTCTGCCGGCGGTACAATAAGGCATGTTGCCTTCGACGGATGTTCAGTCCTTCAATAAGTCTTGGAATCCTATACAGCAATGAATCGAATATAAAGGAGTGGAAATCAGAGTAGAACCGGAATAATTTAGGATAGGAGAATCGCAATGACGTTGTCCAATCTCTCTAAAGCGTTTAGGCTAGCGATAGGGGTGCTGCTGGTTTTTTTAGGCTGCTGTATCCTCGATCCAATAGACGATGACGACGCTCTCGTAGAAATCAAAGAGGTGTTTGATTATACCGTCGAAATCGGAGATCGGACAGTCTTTCGGATCAGCGGTATTAACGGGCCGATGGACATCGTGGGCAGGACAGACGGTACTTCCGTGAAGATTTGGGGTGAGAAGATCGTGAGATCGCATAGCCTGGCCGATGCTGAAGCGTACTTAGAGTATTTGGAAGTCGCGGTCTCTAGCGATGAGAATGAGGTGCGCGTACGGACGGAACAGCCCGGGAACACGGAAGGCCGGGATTGCGAGGTCGTGTATCATGTGAAAGTCCCAGAATCTTGGCAGGTGTTCGCAGAGAACACAAACGGAGAGATCGGGATCGATTCGCTGAAGAGAGCTGCTTATATAAATGTGACCAACGGAGATATCGTGCTGAAGAATATTGTCGGACAAGTCAACGCGGGATTGATCAATGGTGATGTGCTATTGATGAATTTTCGAGGCAGTGTAGTTGCTGGTGTGACCAACGGCCGCATACAGGGGGAAGTGACTCTGCCGTTGGACGGACTTTGCACGTTGGGAGTCGTGAATGGGAGCATCGATCTGGATATCCCTGTGAGTACATCGGCTGAGTTTATGGCGACGGTTACTCACGGCCGTATCCGTATTACGGGTCTTGTCCTGATGGATCAGGTGACGACGGAAAGATCGACCTCCGGTCGGCTGGGGAACGGTCAAGGGGCTATCACGTTACAAGTCGTGAATGGGGACATCGATGTGCATGGTACGAGATAATGGGGTGTTGTGAAGGATTAAATCCGGTGCGTATCGATGATTTCTTCTATAAGATTATCCCCCCAAAAGGGGTCGTCCCCTCGACTGAGGGGACGACTCGCGACTTCTCGCCTCTCCCGAGTGATTAGCCGCTTTCTAATAAGAGGCTTCGTTAGGTAGGATTATAAGAGAAGCGGCTATGAAAGGCATTTAAATAATAACGATTTTGTCCGAGAGATGCAAGGGAAATTTGGAAATTTATGGTGAAATTCATTTCTATCCCCCGAAAGTCCCACGATATCTTCATCCCCGCTAGAATGAAATGATCCTGTCATGATTCCCATGCCACACACAGCAGGCAGACGTGGCATGTTTCATGCAAACCGAATCTTATTCCTCTATGGGAATTTTCTTCTCTTCGACGCTTCTATTCTTCACATGCTTTTCCAGCCACTGGGTCATCTCCCAGAGGCAGTGCATGATGGACTCACGGGCTCGGTAACTATGGCTTTCAAAGGGTAGCATGACCAGCCGGGCATCGGCTCCATGTCCCTTCAGAGCATGGTAAAAGCGGTGGCTCTGTATGGGGAACGTGCCCGAGTTGTTGTCGGCCTCACCGTGTATAAGAAGGATGGGCTCGTTCACCTTATCCGCATGCATGAAGGGGGACATGGCAAAATAGACGTCGGGCGCCTTCCAGAACGTCCTTTCCTCGGCCTGGAATCCGAAGGGCGTCAGGGTACGGTTGTAAGCACCGCTCCGGGCGATGCCCGCGGCGAACAGGTCCGAGTGGGCCAGAAGGTTAGCCGTCATGAACGCCCCGTAGGAATGTCCGGCGATGGCGATCCGGTTCGAGTCGGCGACACCGCGCCCGACGACCTCGTCTACAGCCGCCCTGGCACTGGATACGAGCTGTTGGATGTATGTGTCGTTGGGTTCCTGATCGTCCTCGCCGATGATGGGCATGGTGGGGCCATCCAGGACGGCGAATCCCATAGTCAGCCATGGGAGAGCCCCGCTCCAGCGGACGCGGATGAACTGGTAGGGCGACGTCCTTACCTGCCCTGCTGCCTGAGCACTTTTGTACTCTCGGGGATAGGCCCACATCAGCAGGGGGAGGGGGCCGTATTCGGGTTTGTATCCCGGGGGCAGGTAGAGGATAGCTGTCAGCTGTACACCGTCTTCACGCGTGTATTTCAGGAGTTCCTTGTACGCGTTCCTGAGCTGGGGTGTCGGGTGGGGGAAGAAGGTCAGCTGTCTCAGGTCGCCGGACAACCAATCCCGGGTGTAGTAATTGGGAGGTTCGGCCACGGACTCCCTTTGGGTGAGGAATCGAAATCCTTCTTCATCGATGATCGTAACGCCGCGTTCGTAGTACGGCGCCTCCGACTGCCACAGTCGTTTGGTCTGGAACGTGTTGACATCGAAGCGATCCAGGAAGGGGCGGTTTCCTTCGGGAGATGCCCCCAATCCCATCAGGAAGAACGAGTGGCCCTTGTTTACGGTATACAGGACCGGCGTGCCCTGTGGTGTTGACTTGAGTACGGGATTTCCCGGATCGGAATAACGATCCTCATAAGATCGGTCGAATAGGAGCTTTGGTTCCGATTTGGGTTTGTCGGGCTGGACGATCCAGGTTCGCGTCTGTCGGGTTTTCCACCAGAATTCCTCGACCAGGGCCAGTCTCCCATGACCCCAGTGGATGCCGTCGTATCGCAATCCTAGGGAGACCAGAGGTATGGGCTCCTCGGTGAAAGGGGCAGGAAGCATGAAGAACCTATCTCGTATTTCGGCCGGTTGATTCGGATCGCCGTTGTCTAGAGCCTCGACCCAGCACAGAGTGGCTGGGGTGTCGGCTCGCCAGGTAAAGGAGCGCCGTCCCGTGGGCACGGCATCGAACCCAATGGGCACTTCTTCGGCCAGGGGTACGTCGGCTACCTGTTTGACAAGATTGCCCTCCATATCCCACACCTCCACACGAAGCGGGAAACGATAGACGGGCACGAGATACGAAAAGGGTCGGTGCACCGTTTGGACCAGGATGTACTTACCGTCGGGAGAAGGCATCGTACTGCTGTAAATGCCAGGTTTCCCCAACGTTGTCTTGGCACCATCGAGGTCGACCTTGAGAATCTGGGATGTCGTATAATACTCGAACAGGTTTTCGTCGTGGGGATTTTTCAGCAAATCCTGGTACGTTCGGGCCGGGGCCTTTTTCCCCGTCGTCTCCTGTATGACGGGCGCATGCGGTGTGTCGGGTACTTCGGGCGGCTCTCCTCGACCTTCAGGAACAACCTTGCAGAGCAGAGTACGGCTGTCCGACACCCATTGAAAGGGCGCGTGGTACGTTCCGTTGAGCTTATCGGGTATCAGCTGCTTGGCGACCTTCGATGTCGTATCGGCAATCCATACATACATCCCATCCCTATCGGTTACTGAGAACGCAAGATGTTGTCCGTCGGGAGACCACCGGATGTGCTGGATTTTTGTATCTGCGGGGATATCGGTGACAGGGAATTCCTCGCCCGTGGCTATATGGACGAGTTTCAGCCCGGTATAATACCGGTCCCGGCTGGGCCCATTGGTTCGAGGAGCCAGACGAATGCCGGCCAGGCGGAGCTCCGGCAGAGCCAGCTCCTCAATGGGTAGCAGGCCGGGGAGTTCCATGACGAGGAGCCATTGGTTTGTCGGATCGATGTCTACTGTAGGAGTCGGAAGCGCATCGGCAATGTCAGCTATGGGCTGGGGCGGCATCCGGTAAGAGACGGATTCGAGTTGTTGTGCGAGTCCGGCGTTTACATAAAAGAATACGATAGCCATGAATATCAATGAGCAAAAGGATGTCATGCGTCGTTTTTTATATACGATTGAAGAAAGTAACATCGTCGTTTCCTCCTCCTTATAGGATATATCAAATTAGTGGGAACCGTTGATCTCGCGTGTCATTCAAGCCGTCTTTGACAACGATTATCGGCGATCTTTGTCACTGTACCCAAGTTCTATGCGGCGTGTTCTTTCATTCCTCCATGCATCGGGATGATTCAAGATGGTGGGACTTTTTCCCATTCGCGTATGTCGCCCGAGACGATCCTGAAAAGGGGGTGTGGTTCTGGATGCCGAAGTTTGATATGTTTGTTGTAGAGCTCCATCCGACGCTGTTTTAACTTGTTCAGTAGATGGTGCCATTCGTACTGGAGCTGACCTTGGGTTTCCTGGATATGGATGTTTATCCTGTGGGGAGCGATCTTTCGGTGGTCGAAGCGATAATCTCTTCTAACGGATTCATCATATATCCCCTGGAGGTATGTGGAAATGCAGCCCATAGGGTCGGACTGCTCTTTGAATCGTATGATCTGAGGATGATGCCTGTAACCGGTGGTTTTATTTTGCAGGACTTTCTGAGCCAGCAGGCCTTCTCTCCACAATGCCACCAAGCCAGCGGCGTCCAGATATTTTGGATGAAGGGTCCATAGGCGCATGGGTGAACGGCTGTCTTAATGTTTTGTTTGTTCGTATTTCTTATGCCGCTTCCGCACCGTGAATTCCGGCGCTTCTTTCACGGTCGTCCACAGGATACCGAAGACACGGGAAAGGAGTTTCCAGCTTTGTTGCTTCAATCGGGCGGGCTCGGAGCCCACGTCGGCAAAACCCGGCGTCTTAAGATCATCGGCCGGAAGCTGCAAATTCTCCCAGTTCTGGAAGAGCTTACCCCAGTCGCTTCGGAGGATGCGTTTCACACGTCTCATGTGTGTGGGATACCAGAAGAAGTCGTGGTACACAACACTGGCTATGTAAGACCACGGGGCCAGTATCGTTTTCAGAGTCCACTCGATGGGTTTCTTGAGCCATCCCCAGTAGATGCGGTGCTGCATCCGTGCGGCAAAGGTCATCTTTTTGTAAGGGCCGATAAAATGCCAGTCGTCGGCCAAGACATCCTCATCGCCGACGATTTCGATGTCGCGAATATCTCCGCATCCCAGGCCGGCTTCGTGGGCCAGCCGGACGAATTTCAGGTCCTTCATGGGATCGAAGCCCATGAGTCTGGCTGCCACGGCATCGATGGCCACCTGATCGGCCGAGGCCAGGATGACGTTCTTGATGTGCGGCACCATGCAGCGCGGGCCGGGACCATCACCGGCGAACGTTCCGTCCATCACGGCGAAGATGCCGGAATGGATTTTCTTCTGGATCATCAAAAGATCGACAAGGGTCTCGTTGATGACGGGATGGGTCCAATGCCGTTTTTCATTCAAGAGACCACCGAAGGCGTTTTTCATGGCGCCCGTCGTCGTGGTGAAGTAATGGGTCTTGACAGTGGGGAGGTGAATGATATTCTCTCCCATGAATCGCTT
>CAZTKR010000268.1:0-5476 GCA_964614115.1 uncultured bacterium
ACAGGACAGAGGAGATCCCGAATGACGATACACAAAAAGACATGATTAATACCTTTTCAACGTCAGGCGAAGCGTTACAGAAAAGACTATCCGGGTCAACTGTTCCATGGGGATACAAAGCGCCTCCCGCTACTTGAGGGACAGTCAAAAACAAGGCGTGGATATCGGTGATCTTGCCAGCGATAAGGACCTCGTCTTGTTCATGACATGTGCAGGTTATGAGCGTCGGAGTCGAATATACCTGAATGACGGCCGTGGCCGATTCTACGATATCGGTCAGGATTTAGGAGACACTGGCCTTGGTGGCAACGCCGTATATATACATGATATCGACGGCGATCGTGATCTTTTCATCGCAAATTACAGCGGTGGATCAAACGAGATTTGGTATAACAATTTGAAAAAGTGAGCACATGCATCAACCACGAATACGGGAGGGATGTATTCAATGCGTATAAAACCAATTATCGTCTTGTTGACTGGATTCATCTTTGTATCCTATCCAATCGCCCAAGATAAACAATTTATGGACATGAAAGGTCCTTACCTCGGGCAGCCCCCTCCGGGCTTGACGCCAGAGATCTTCGCCCCCGGCATCGTCTCCACGGAGAAAAGGGAGCTGAACTCAGTATTCACGCCCGACGGCAAGGAATTCTATTTTTCGATTCAGACGCCGGGCGAGGGCTACGCCGTCTGGTTCATGCGGAAAGAAGAGGACGGATGGACAACGCGCCGGAAAGCACCGTTCAACAGCGAGTATTCGGACGTGGACATGTGTGTTTCCTGTGACGGGAAACACATGTTCTTTGGATCGACCCGCCCCCTGACAACGGGAGGGCCGCCGCCCGGTGATTTTCAGATCTGGGTCGTCCAACGTATGGGCGATGGATGGGACGAACCGAAAAACCTGGGTGCCCCTGTCAACGCCGGGAAACGATCCCTCTACCCCACCATCACCCGGGAGGGTACACTCTACTTTCAAGGCATCTTCCCCGAAAGCTTCGGCGGACGGGATATATACCGATCCCGGCTCGTGAACGGTGTGTATACGGAGCCCGAGAACCTGGGAAGCGCCATCAACTCCCAGTATAACGAAGGCGATGTACTCATCGCGCCTGACGAAAGCTTTATCATTGTCTCCACCGGCGGGCGGCCCGATGGTTACGGTGGTGGCGATCTGTACATCAGCTTTCGGAAGGATGACGGCTCGTGGACAAAAGTGATGAACATGGGCTCTCGGATCAACTCCAGCGCCACGGAATACTGCCCCATGCTCTCGCCCGATGGCAAATACTTCTTCTTCACGAGTAAAAAGACGGGCAACGGCGATATCTACTGGGTGAGCGCCCGAATCATCGACGAGCTCAGAAAATCTTCGAATAACCGATGAGGTAAAAACATGGACAGAAAATCAATCATCATTACGACGGTGAGTATTCTACTTTTTACATCGTTCTCGTTTTCACAGGACGATCTTCCCCAGATCGATGTCACCCGGCTCCATACACATCTGTATAAAATCGCCATCGGTTCGGTGAATGCCGTTGCTTCTGTAGGCCCCGACGGCGTGCTCCTGTCGGATACGGGTTTCGAGGAAACCGCAGAAGTTGTTAAAGCAGAATTGAAAAAGCTGGGCAGTGACGACATCAAAATCGTCATCAATACCCACTGGCACAGCGATCATGTGGGTGGAAACATGTTCTTCGGCAAAAAGGCCACGATCATTGCCCACCGCAACGTGCGCAAACTCCTCTCGGAGGACCAGAGACTCCCCTACTGGCAGGAAACATACAAAGCCCTTCCCGAGCACGCCAGACCCCGTGTCACCTTCTCCCAAGGGCTGACGATTTTTTTCAACAGTGAGGAGATCGAGATCACCCACTTTCCCGGCGGCCATACCGACGGCGACGCCATCGTTTATTTTAAAAACGCCAACGTGGTCCATCTGGCTGACCTGCTCTTTTCCGACGGATTCCCGGCCGTCGATTTCGAGAACGGAGGAAACGTCGCCCAATTCGCGTCGAATCTGAAACAGATCGCAGGAATGCTGCCTTCCGATGTGAGAATCATTGCTGGACACGGTGACGATTATACCATCCAGCAGCTTGAGACATACGCGGACATGCTGCTCTCGACTCTGGAGATTGTCCGGAATGAAATGCGTAATGGAACGAGTCTTGAAGAAATGAAGAAATCAAAGATACTCCGAGATTGGGAAACCTGGGGTAAAACCCATTTCAGCTGTGACCGATGGATCGACATCGTCTTCCATAGCCTGAAGTAAACAATTCAGGCGTCTCAACGAAATCATCAGTGCGTAACCTTCAGCTAGCGTCCGTAGGTCTTTGATCCCACGGATCACGGTCTTTCTCGATAACGGAACCGATCAATCACGTCTCTCACATGCTTTTCGATAAAAACACGATGCGTGGAGGGAGAAAAAGTATGCCACACGTCAAAACCGCACGATCGAAGACTTTGCCAACCCTGAATGGATGGTCAGTTGAGTGCCTTCGTGTCGATGCCCACGCCGTACTTACTACATAAGACGAACGATGCTGTCACTAAGATTTCCCGAGGTAGCGATGCCACGATCATCGACGCTTTGAGACCGGATGAAACGAATGAGGAGGACATACCCATGAACTCGATAATCCGATGGATTTTAATGCTGAGTGTTTGCGTTTTAACCCTGAGCCTTTTCGCTCAGACATCCGATTTCCCCGTGTTAAAAGGCCCCTATCTGGGGCAGAAACCACCGGGGATGACACCAGAGATTCTTGCGCCGGGTATCGTTTCGACGAATGCGGGTGAGTTTGGCTCTACGTTCACACCCGACGGAAGGGAGTTTTATTTTGCCATCAGTGGAGCGCCTTTCACGGTTATTGCATTCATGAAACTCGTGGATCAGGGATGGACTCGTCCAGAGATAGCCCCTTTTTCCGGTAAATACGGTGATTGGGATCTCAATTTCTCCCCCGACGGTAAGAAACTGTATTTCACTTCCAACAGATCGTTTTCCGGTAAAGGACCCTGTATGGATAATAGCAACCTATGGGTCGTAGAAAAGACAAAAACGGGCTGGTCGACACCAAAAAGTCTGGGTGCTCCGATTAATACCGACGGTTCGGATAACTACCCTTCATCGACCGATGATGGCACGTTGTACTTTTTTCATAATGATAAGGGCGAAAATGATTCTGATATTTACTTTTCACGCTTGTCGGGGGATACGTATGGTGAGCCCGTGAGGCTCGGAGGTGCCATAAACTCGATTTATGCCGAATGGGATCCTTTCATTGCGCCCGATGAGAGCTATCTTCTCTTCTGTTCCGTCAACCGTCCTGACGGATACGGGGATTCTGATTTGTATATCAGTTTCCGTAGAGAAGACGGCACGTGGACAGATGCCGTGAATATGGGCGAAAAAATCAATACGAGTAAACGTGAGATTTGTCCGAGTATTACGGCTGACGGTAAGTTCCTGTTATTCACGAGCGCAAGAAAAATCACGGACAAATCCTTTTGTAAAAGACAAGCGAATTATCATGAAATGATAAACGAACTCACCCGCCCGGGGAACGGGGAAAGTGATATCTACTGGGTCGATGCGAGAGTCATTGATCAATTCAGACCAGGCATAAGACAGGACGGTAGAGACGTTCGTCCGTTTCCTGTGTTGAAAGGTTCCTATCTGGGTCAAGAGCCGCCGGGAATGACACCCGAGATTTTCGCCACGGGTATTGTATCAAAAGGTTTTCGAGATAACGGCATCACATTCACTCCAGATGGGAAAGAAGTTTATTTTGGTCTGAATGGCGTATCCTACGGGGTCATACTCTGCATGAAAGAAGAGAACAGCCGATGGACATCCCCGCAGGTAGCCTCTTTCTCCGGAAGATACTACGACGGAGAGCCGAATCTATCACCCGACGGCAATAAGCTCTTTTTTTGCTCGTACAGACCGGTCGATGGTATAGATAAACCGCTGAGGTATGCTGATCTGTGGGTCACAGAAAGGACGAAAAAAGGTTGGGGAGAACCGGTTCACCTCGGCCCTGTTATCAATTCAGAAAAATGGGATGTATTCCCATCACTCTCAAACGCTGGCAACTTGTATTTTGCATCCTACCGTAGCGAGAATTGGGACATCTATACATCGACGACTGTGAACGGCAACTATACAAAACCGGAAAAGCTAGGCGATGCCATCAATTCAGCATTCGACGATTTCGATGCTTATATCGACCCGGATGAAGAATACATGATCTTTTGCTCCAGTAGGCCATCCGATGGATACGGCCGAAGTGATCTATACATCAGCTTCCGAAACGAGGACGGTACTTGGACCCATGCAATAAACATGGGAGAGCAGATAAATTCGAGCAGAAGCGAGCTATGCCCGACCGTCACAGCCGACGGAAAGTATATATTCTTTTACAGTGAGCGGAATTTATTAGACACGTTTTCGGACAGTCCCATCACTTATGAGGAAAAGATGAACATCGTGAACAATCCCGGAAATGGAAAAGGTGATATTTTCTGGGTCGATGCCAAGGTTATCGACTTATTAAGACCGAATGGATCGAATTAGGAGGATGTACCCATGAACTCGATAATCCGTTGGATTTTATGGTTGAGTATCTTCGTTTCATCCCTGAGTGTCTTCGCTCAGGAATCCGATTTCCCCGTGTTAAAAGGCCCCTACCTGGGGCAGGAACCGCCGGGGATGACGCCGGACGTCTTTGCTCCCGGGATCATCTCTACTAAGGCATCGGAAGGGGGGTCTTCTTTTTCACCCGATGGATTGCTTTACCTGTTCGCCCGAGGCCGGTCTGATCAGGACGGTATCCTGATGATGGAACAGATCGACGGTGTATGGAGCAAGCCCCGTTTGGCCCCTTTTTCGGCGGGCAAGCACGACTGGGACTTCATGCTCGCTCCGGATGGTGAAACCGTCTTCGTAGCTTCCGCTCGTCCTTTGCACAAAGGAGAACCACCCACAAGGGATCACCAGATCTGGACATCGGAGAGAACGGATGAAGGCTGGTCGGAGCCTCGGCTGCTTCCGCCTCCTGTATATTCGGGCCAGCACGATAGCTACCCTTCGGTGGCTGACGATGGGACACTCTATTTCTTCAGCAACCGGGACGGCGGTTTTGGACAGGGTGATATCTATAAATCAATAAAACAAAGGGATGGATATACTGAAGTTGTCAATGTAGGGCCTCCAGTAAACACCGAACATCACGAAGTAGACCCCTATATCGCTACGGATGAAAGCTACCTCATCTTTTGCTCGGACCGACCTGGCGGATACGGAAAGGCGGATATCTATGTGACCTTCCGGAAAGCAGACGGCACATGGTCGTCTCCCGTGAACATGGGTGAAAAGGTGAATTCTCCGCATCAAGAATACATCCCGTCCGGAGTGACATACGGGATGTATTCTTGATGCGGAGAATTCACCTTTTCA
>CAZTKR010000269.1:0-5472 GCA_964614115.1 uncultured bacterium
GAGTGCTTGCTTGACATGCAAGAGGTCACTGGTTCAAGTCCAGTATCGCCCACAAATTTTTTTTATTTTATTGCGTTTTTGTTGAAAATGAGGATATTTGCCCTATTTGAATCGAATTACTATAACATTTGATGACGGAAAAAAGGAGAGTTTTGCCAAAGGCAGTCCCCTTAGCCAAATTATCAACAAAATGTACCCAGAGAGCTATCACGATGCTGTAGCAGGGCTCCTGGATGATGAAGCGGTGGATCTTTCCTATAGCGTCGAGAAGGATGGTACACTTCACATATTGACCTGCAACGAGCCTGAGGGCCTGCAGGTCTTTTGGCACAGTGCCTCACATATCATGGCGCATGCCGTCAAAACGCTTTATCCCGATGCCAAGCTGGGCATAGGTCCGTCCATAGCCAGTGGATTCTATTACGATTTTGAGTTCACAGATTTCATCACAGAATCGGACCTGGATGAAATCGAAGCTAACATGAAGAAAATCATCGAGGCGGATATTGGCTTTGAGCGCAAGGTACTCTCCAAGGATGAGGCCCAGCGTCTTTTTCAAGAGAAAGGCGAACGCTTCAAGCTGGAACTCCTCCAGGAAATTCCGGACGATCAGGTCACGGTTTACCAGAACGATCATTTCGTAGATCTGTGCCGCGGTCCTCACGTACCCTCAACAGGATACATCAAACATTTCAAGCTCTTGAGCCTGGCAGGTGCCTACTGGAAGGGCGATGAACGAAATCCGGTGATGCAGAGGATTTACGGGATCGCCTATCCCAACCAAGAGACGCTGGAAGCGCATATCCGTGCTCTGGAAGAGGCCCGCAAACGCGATCATCGCCGGCTGGGCAAGCAACTCGACCTTTTTAGCTTTCATCCTGAAGGACCGGGATTCGCCTTCTGGCATCCAAACGGCATGGTTATATACAACGAAGTCAACCGTTATATGCAGGAAGTCTTGACCCGTCACGGTTATCATGAGGTGAAAACACCGCTTATCTTGAACGAACAGCTGTGGCATCAAAGCGGTCATTGGGACAATTATAAAGAAAACATGTATTTCACGACCATTGACGAGCAATCGTTTGCCGTTAAACCCATGAATTGTCCCGGCGGTCTGCTCGTCTATAAGAGTCGATCCCATTCGTACCGAGATCTCCCGCTTAAACTATCGGAAATGGGATTGGTGCATCGGCATGAAAAATCCGGTGTTCTGCACGGTCTGTTTCGTGTACGCCAGTTCACCCAAGACGATGCACATGTATTCTGCACGTCAGATCAACTGGAAGACGAAGTCGTAAAACTCATCGATCTGGTGGATGAAGTGTACCACGCATTCGGTTACGAACAATTCCAGATCGAACTCTCCACACGTCCTAAAAAATCCATCGGAACATCTGATATGTGGCAAAAGGCAGAAACGGCATTGAAACATGCTCTGGACACGAAGGAAAAATCCTATCAGATAAATCCAGGGGAAGGCGCTTTCTACGGCCCCAAGATCGACTATCATATCCAGGACTCGCTGGGACGGATGTGGCAGTGCGGCACAATCCAGGTGGATTTTTCGATGCCTGAACGGTTCGACTTGGATTATATCGGTTCCGATGGAGAAAAGCACCGACCGGTGATGATACACAGAGCCATTCTGGGTTCGGTGGAGCGTTTTATCGGTATTCTCATCGAGCATGTAGGCGGTGCATTTCCATTATGGCTGGCTCCTGTACAATGCACGGTCATTCCCATCAGCGAAAAATTTCACGAAGTTGCCCGCCAGGTCCATCAGCAGTTATTTGAAAGCGAGATAAGGTGCCACCTGGATGATCGGAACGAGAAAGTCGGGTATAAAATACGGGATGCCGAAACAAAAAAAATACCCTACATGTGTGTGATTGGAGAAAGAGAGGCAAGCAAGGGTACGTTATCGATTCGTAAAAGAAAAAAAGGAGATCTAGGAGAGAGAACGATTTCCCAGTTCATATCAGAAACGTTGGATGAAATAAAAAGGAGGGTTAATCATTAAAAAAGAGGATATTCGCTTAAACGAGAGAATCAAGGCCAGGGAAGTGAGACTCATCGATCCCGATGGAAATCAGCTTGGCATCGTAGGAATATCCAAAGCCCGAGAGATCGCTGAGAATTACGACCTCGATTTAGTGGAGATTGCGCCCAATGCGTCGCCGCCCGTTTGCCGCGTCATGAACTACGGCAAGTATAAGTATCAACTGAGTAAGAAGGAAAAGCAGAGCAAGAAAAAACAGCACGTGATTCATATCAAAGAAATCCGGCTGCGTCCGACCATAGACGAACACGATATTGAATTCAAGATGAGGCATGCGCGTAAATTCATTGAAGCGGGGAATCATCTCAGGATCAGGATCCTTTTTCGGGGGAGACAGATTACACATCCTGAACTCGGTGAGGCTATACTCCAGAGGGTTCAACAGGAACTGGAAGATATCGCGAAGATGGAAATGCATCCCGTCAAGGAGGGCCGGAGTATAGTTGCGAATTTTGTGCACAGATAATTCTGAGGAGATACATATTATGCCAAAAATTCGATCAACCCGGGGCGCTGTAAAACGCTTCAAGCTAACCGGGAAGAAAAAACTAAAGCGCAAAAAAGCCTATTTAAACCATATACTCACGAAAAAGACGTCCAAGCGAAAACGCAATTTAAAAAAACCAGGCTTGGTCTCTGCTTCGGAGACGAGACGAGTCAGACGCATGCTGGCTACCTAACCACGTCTTATGATTTGGATAAATTGAGGGTGTAACAGATGCCTAGAACGAAAAACACAGTAGCGTCGCGTAAAAGAAGAAAGAAAATATTGAAAGCCGCGAAAGGGTACTGGGGCGGAAGAAGCAAACTCCTGAAGACCGCCAAGGAAAGCGTGGAACGCGCGATGCTCTACTCCTACCGGGACAGAAGAGTCCGTAAACGAGAATTCCGTAAGCTGTGGATAACACGTATCAACGCGGCCGTCCGTCCGCATGGATTGAACTATTCGCGGTTTATTCATCTGCTGGACGAGAACAACATTCAACTGAACCGAAAGGCACTGGCCGATCTGGCTGTGTCGGACCCGATGGCCTTTTCCAAGATCGTAGAGAGTGTGAACAAAGCGTAACTGCATCCATCATGACAACGATAAGCGATATCGAAAAAAAGGTACAGAGCCTGAAAGAGACATTCGATCATTCGGTGACAGATATCAAGTCCGTATCCGAACTGGAAGGTCTGCGCGTACGCTTTTTAGGAAGGCGAGGACATATATCCGAGCTTTTTAAGAGCTTGGAAATGCTTCCTCCCCAAGAGAAGCGAGGTGCCGGTAAAGCCATCAATGACCTGAAGAATAACGTTCAAACCGTTATCCAGGATCGCAAAGCGACCCTCGATGAGGGAGAAGATGCCAGACTAAAAATCGATACGACCCTCCCCGGGAACAGAGGGTATATCGGCAGATATCATCCCATCACCACGGTACTTCGACAAATCAAGTCCATTTTTCATAAAATGGGATTTTCCGTGGTGGAAGGTTTGGAAGTAGAGACAGAATACTATAACTTCGAAGCACTGAATATTCCCAAGGGACATCCGGCTCGCGATATGCACGATACACTATTCGTGGGCAATGACATCGTTTTACGAACGCATACATCGCCCGTACAGGTCCGGGTGATGGAAAGCCAAAAGCCCCCTGTGCGCATCATCTCGCCGGGCAGGTGTTATCGCCGGGATACGCCGGATGCCACGCATTCCCCTGCTTTTTATCAGGTTGAAGGGCTATGCGTGGATGAAGGAATCACCTTTGCAGACCTTAAGGGTGTTATACTGACATTTGCGCAGAGCCTTTTCGGCTCGGACATGAAAATCCGTTTCCGTCCCAGCTTTTTTCCTTTTACTGAGCCGAGCGCAGAATACGATTTCTCCTGCCTGATGTGCCGTGGTAAGGGGTGCCGGGTTTGCAAGGGCACGGGATGGATCGAGATTTCCGGTGCCGGTATGGTGAATCCCGCTGTTTATAAGTATGTCGATTACGACGAAGAAAAGTACACGGGCTACGCCTTCGGCATGGGCGTAGAGAGAATAACCATGCTGATGTACGAAGTCAACGATATTCGACTGTTTTACGAGAACGACGTCCGATTCCTCCGTCAGTTCTAAGGACATTATCGATGAAGATCAGTCTACAATGGCTAAAAGATTATGTTCCCTTCGATTATTCACCGGAGGAACTGGCCGAGCATCTGACCATGGTGGGATTGGAGGTCGAAGACATCGTCCAGGCTGGATTGAAGTTTAGCGGTGTTGTCGTAGGCGAACTCGTCAAAGTCGAGAATCATCCCTCTTCAAAAAAGCTGACGTTGTGCACGGTGAATACCGGAACAGAGATGCTTTTCATCGTATGTGGTGCGCCTAATGTCGCCCAAGGCCAGATCGTTCCCGTGGCCAGGGTGGGTGCCGTGTTGAGTGATGGAGGGGCCATCACATCCAGATCGATCCGTGGGGTGCGGTCGGAAGGAATGATCTGTTCCGAAAGAGAGTTGGGATTGAGCGACAACCACGATGGGATTCTCGTTCTGGATGCATCCTCGTATATAGTGGGCGAACCATTCAGGCCGGATTCAGACCAGAACGATGTTATTTTGAACATCAACGTGACTCCCAATCGGCCCGACTGTCTCAGCCATTTTGGAGTGGCCCGAGAAATCGGAGTAATCACGGGAAAACCGTTCAAAATACCGGACCTCAACATTCAAGAGACATCACAGTCGATTGATGATTGGATAACCCTCGAGATTCAGGATTCCGATGCATGTCCCCGGTACTCTGCCCGCGTCGTGCATGATGTGACCGTAGGGCCTTCTCCCGATTGGCTGCGGAATCGATTGGAATCCGTGGGTATTCGGTCTATCAGCAACGTGGTCGACGTGACAAACTTCGTTTTGATGGAAACGGGCCAGCCTCTTCATGGTTTCGACTACGATCTGGTTCAGGGCAAGAAAATTGTAATTCGAAAAGCGACGAAAGGTGAGAATTTCACCACACTGGACGGTGTGAGCCGCACATTAGCGTCGGACGATCTCCTTATCTGTGACGGAGAAAGACCCGTCGCTCTGGCGGGTGTGATGGGGGGTCTGAATTCAGAAATGACCCAGCACACAAAGCATATTCTCATCGAGAGTGCTTACTTTGACCCCATGACCATTCGAAGAACGGCAAAACGACAAGGTCTTTCAACCGAGGCTTCACAGCGTTTTGAGAGGGGCGCCGATCCCAACGGTACCGTCTATGCCGCAGACCGGGCCGCGCAACTTCTTTCTGAGGTAGCCGGAGGGAGCATCGTAAAAGGCGTTTCCGATGCGTATCCCCGTCTGATTTCACCGTGGAAAGTGATGCTGCGCCCGGAGCGAATTCGTCATGTCCTCGATATCGAAATTCCGAAAAAACAGGTCCTGGTCACGCTC
>CAZTKR010000270.1:0-5436 GCA_964614115.1 uncultured bacterium
TAGATCATATTTAACAAAATATTTTTTTCAAATTCCAGTTTGTGAATAATGCAGGTTAATTATTGTAATGCTCCGTTATCTCTATTTTTAGACCGAGCCCATAGGATTAGGCAACCTTCCAATCCAGCGACGAGTGCCAACCATACAGGGATCAAATCCATGAACTGATCGGCGTGAGCCAGGCCGTAACCGACACTTTTCCAGGACACGGGGAAGAGCCAGTAATCATTACCCGTGATTTTTTTTTGAAGGGCATCCAGGACGAAGTGTCCGAAGGACCCAGCCAAAAGGTTGATAAAAACGCGCTTTCGGAGGGTTGGTTCAAGGAGGAGGGAAATGAGGGCGCATGTCAGGATCATACCGAAGGGCGTATGGAATAGGACCGTCCAGTCATGTGTCGCTGGGAAAAGGATGTACCAGGGTCGTGTGAGAATATCGGGAAGAATAGCGCCCAAATAAAACATGTAACGAAGGGGTGCGGCCGGCTGATCGGCCTTTTTCATGTCAAAGGGCCGCCGGATCAGATGACTCAGAGCCACGTGTGTGATCAGGTCAGGCATGTTTTCTCAGCTCAATTTGAAACGGAGTCCATCGGATTCGGTAGTAATGGAGCAAGCCCAGACCGACGAGCACGACAGGAAGAACGGAAAGCCAAATTTTGTATCGACGATTTCTGGCGATGCGAAACGAGACGGCTCTTAGGTATCCTTCTTTTTGAAAAGTCGCCGTGAGGCTTATGTATTCCCCTGAGCGCAAGCCTGTTGTGTCCGAATAAACACGTATGGCTGGTTCGTTTTTTTGCAGGAGCTGGAAGCCATCGGCGTAGATGTGCCCCACCACAGGTTCTTCGTATCGCGTGACGAGCCGTCCATCATGGGCTTCCGGGGCTTTCAGACAGTCCGAGGTTTTTATCCAGGGGTGGTGATACGCCGTGTACGTCGCTGCCGTGAGGATGGAGAGGATGAGCAGGATGAGGGCGACGGATCGTTTATCCATAGTCTGTATCCATTCATTGAAACAATGGTATTTTTCACACTCGGTTTATCAACTTATATGAATTAAAAATCCCTCTTTTCTAAAATCGGGATCGTGGATGAAGAGACACTCAAGCTCAAAAATGCCGTACGAGATTCCCAGAATCGCCATCGTGAAAATATACGGTGTTCATGGGACAATTGCAATCCCAATATTGTTTTAGCTTGCATCCCATCCGTTTTCTTAGTATACTCGTTTCTATGGAAGAATGGATTTCCATTCGAGGCGCCCGCGTCCACAACCTGAAGAACATCGATGTGGACCTGCCCAGGGGCAAGATGACCGTCATCACCGGGCCGTCGGGATCGGGCAAATCCAGTCTGGCTTTCGATACACTCTTTGCCGAGGGGCAGCGGCGGTACGTCGAATCCCTTTCCGCGTATGCTCGGCAGTTTTTGGAGCGGATGGACCGGCCCGATGTGTATGAGATTCGCGGTATTTCTCCGGCTATGGCCATCGAACAGAAAAACACGTTCCGTACCTACCGATCTACCGTGGGCACGGCCACGGAAGTCCTGGATTACCTCCGTCTGCTTTTTGCCCGCATCGGACAAGTCGTTTGCCCCGAATGCGGCTGCGAGGTTAAAAAACATCGTATCGAGGACGTGATCGATGCTGTTTCCAGGATTGCGCAGGGGAAATCGTTTCTCGTCGGTTTTCCTCTGATACAGGAGGGCATGAGCACGGAAGAGCGTATGCAGGAGCTCAAAGCGGAGGGCTTCGTTCGTCTGCGGGAAAAGGATCGCACCTTGCGCATCGACGAGCTGGATATGAACGACCTGGAGGCGAATCGCGTTTTTGTCGTGGTCGCCCGTTTCAAGGCCGGTTCATGGGAACGGCAACGTCTGGTAGATGCTCTGGAGACGTCCTTTACCCACGGCACCGACCGGTTGGTGGTCGTCGTTGAGGGAGAAGAGCCCCTTCGCTTTTCACGATCCTTCGATTGCCCGGACTGCCAGTGCCGGTTTATCGATCCCCAGCCCCGCCTCTTCTCTTTCAACAACCCGTACGGTGCCTGTCCCGCCTGCCGGGGATTTGGCGACATCATCGGCATCGACATGGACCTGGTCGTGCCGGACAAGACCAAATCCATCCGGGAGGGAGCCATCGAGCCCTGGAATACACCCACTCATCAACATATCCTGCGGAGCCTTGAGAAGGAGGCACTCAGACACCATCTCTCTTTGGATACCCCTTTTCAGGATCTCACGGATGAGCAGGTTTATCTGCTGAAGCATGGAGACGGAAGTTTTCCTGGCATATACCCATTTTTCCGCCGGCTCGAGAGGAAAAAATACAAGATCGGCATCCGTGTCTTTCTCTCCCGTTACCGGGGCTATTACCGCTGTTCCGAGTGCGGGGGGACACGCCTCAGACCCGAAGCTCTGTGGGTTTTTATAGGTGGGAAGCATATCGGAGATGTGACCCGGATGACTCTGGCTGAGGCGAAACGCTTCTTCCAGAACCTGAAATTGACCTCCTATCAAACGGACGTGGCTCAACAGATACTCAGGGAACTTCTGGATCGGCTGGACTATCTGGACGAGGTGGGATTGGGGTATCTCACCCTGGATCGGCGGTCGGCCACCCTCTCGGGAGGGGAAGCCCAGAGAATCAACCTGACCACAGCATTGGGCTCCCGACTCGTCGGCGCTCTCTATATACTGGATGAACCGACCGTAGGACTGCATCCCCGGGACGATGAGAAACTCATCCGAATCCTGCACACGCTTCGCGATCTGGGCAACACGGTCGTCGTGGTGGAGCACGACAGGGCCATGATGGAAGCTGGTGACCAGATTCTTGAGATGGGCCCGCATGCGGGCGAGGCCGGTGGCGAGGTCGTGTACCAGGGGCGTTTCGAGGGCCTTCAGAAGAACGGTCGCTCCTTGACGGGAGCGTATGTGTCAGGTCAAAAAAAGATATCGCTCCCCCAGCAGCGAAGAACAGGGAACGGGCATCTGCTTACTTTAAAAGGGGTGCGAGAGCACAACTTGAAGAGCATCGATGTTGAGATACCTCTGGGATGTTTGGTCGCCGTGACGGGTGTCTCTGGCTCCGGTAAGAGCAGCCTGGTGGAGGATGTGCTTTATCCGGCCTTAAAACTGAAGAAGGGGGCATGGAAGAAGCGGGTGGGAGCGTTCGATACCCTCAAGGGTGACGAATATATCGACGATGCCATCCTGGTCGATCAGTCGCCCATCGGCCAGACGCCACGATCCAATGCCGTGACTTATGTGAAAGCATTCGACGGAATCCGCCGGGTTTTTGCGGCTACTCGGAAAGCCAGGGTACGGGGATATTCTCCGGGTATGTTTTCGTTCAACGTAAAGGGGGGGCGATGCGAAGAATGCGAAGGGAATGGACAGATCAAGCTGGAAATGGTGTTCTTGGCCGACATCTTTCTACCCTGCAGCGTCTGTGGTGGAAAACGGTTCAAGAAAGACGTGCTGGAGATTCAGTACCGGGGTCAGAGTATCGACGACGTTCTTCAGATGAGTGTATCCCAGGCTCTGGAGTTTTTTCACGATCAACTGGCTGTTGTACGAAAGCTGCGCGTGTTGGAGGATGTCGGTCTCGGTTATCTCCGGCTGGGCCAACCGGCACCGGCCCTATCGGGCGGAGAGGCCCAGCGGGTAAAGCTGGCTGCTCATCTGGCGCAGAAACCGGGGAAGGCCATTCTTTACCTTTTTGACGAGCCGACCACGGGACTTCACTTTGATGATATCTCAACACTGCTTCGATGCTTTGACCGACTCATCGATGAGGGAAATTCCGTTCTGGTTGTTGAGCACAACCTGGATGTGATCAAATGCGCCGACTGGATCGTTGATTTGGGGCCGGAGGGGGGAGAGGAGGGCGGTCGTATCGTTGCCCGAGGAACGCCGGAGAATGTGGCGCGTTGTAAAACATCCCACACCGGAACCTTTTTAAGGAAAGTCGTGAATAAATACAGTGGAGAATGAACATGAAAATCGGTATCATGTCGGATAGCCATGATAATATGCCGGCCATCGCCAAGGCCGTGGGATTCTTTAACGATGTGGGCGTCTCCCTGGTGATCCATGCCGGGGATTTGATCGCTCCCTTCGTTGCCAAGCCGTTGAATGAACTGGACATGGATTTGGTGGCTGTGTTCGGGAACAATGACGGCGAACGGTTGGGTCTGGCCCGTGTCTTCCAGGGTAAAATACACCGGGCGCCCCATGCATTGAAACATGCGGGGAAGGACATTCTGATTCTGCATGAGCCCGACAATCTGGATGCTCTTTCGGCCAGCGGTCATTACGATACCATCGTCTACGGACACACGCATGACGTCGATATCCAAAAAGGAAAAACGCTGGTCATCAATCCCGGAGAATGCGGGGGCTGGTTTCGGGGCCGGCGTACGGTGGCGCTGTGGGATGTGGTGTCGGGAGACGTGGAGGTGATTCCGGTTTGAAATCGGATACACGAGATCTGAAGAGCCGATCACATCCCCAAAAACGATAAAAAGGAACATGAAGACGTCCAATTGGATTCAACGGATATATAACAGAGATGTCTAAAAACGATTTATGATGAGTGATGATACAGATAGGATTCGGCCCAAAAAAGAAGCCATGCTGTACGAACCGCTAGGGAACAATGCAGTGCAATGCCATCTCTGCTACAGGCGTTGTGTGATCCCCGATGGGGAGCGGGGATTCTGCCAAACACGGCTGAATGAAAACGGTACGCTGTACACCCTCATTTATGGCAGAGTCTCCTCGGAAAACATCGCCCCCATCGAAATAAAGCCATTTTTTCATTTCTTTCCTGGAACACAAGCCTATTCTTTGGGCTCCCTGGGCTGCAATTTCCACTGTCCTGGTTGTCAAAACTGGGAGATCGCGCACAGCAGAGTCCAAGAAATCGACGATGAAACCCGGATTATTTCACCCCAGGAAGCCGTAGATAAAGCGCAGCAACTGAATTGTCAGGGTCTGTCATGGACGTACAACGAACCGACGCTGTGGTGGGAATATGTGCTGGACGGGGCCAAACTGTCGAAATCCAGAGGATTGTACACGACGCTGGTCACCAACGGGTATTTTACACCCGAGGCGTTGGACCAGGTGGGGCCTTATATGGACGCCGTTCGGATAGACGTGAAGGGCTTCACCAAGGATGTGTATCGTCGCATCGCGGGGATCGAGGATTTTACGGTCATTCTGGCCAATGCGGAAAGGGCGAAGAAGACATGGGGCATTCACGTGGAGATCATTACCAACGTGATCCCGGGAATAAATGACAGTCAAGAGCAACTCCAGGGAATTTCCCGATGGATTTATCAATCGTTGGGAAGGGATACGCCCTGGCATGTGACTCGATTCTATCCCCATCACCAATGGGCGAATCGCTCGCCTACACGTATAT
>CAZTKR010000271.1:0-5435 GCA_964614115.1 uncultured bacterium
TTTTTCCTCCCAATCTCCCAATTATATATTGTACATTCGGATACGCCTGACCGTTCGACCAACTGCTTCTTCTTTAATCCCCTCTCCAGCCTTTTCTGCTTGAGCCACCCACCAAATGTATCTGTATTAATTAAAATATACCTGGAAACACAAAATTTGATTTCTACAAACTGAAATTTTTCTCCAGAGAGGGATGCATGGTCATGGATGCGAATAGCAAACGAGCCCTACGGAAGCGTCGTATGCGTACCTATTTTCGAGTCAATGTTTCATCTCAGAGATGATGTACTTGTCCCAGATGATTCCTGTTCATCGTCCTCGGCTTAGACTCATACCGACGTAGAAATGATGCGTTCCATCTCTTCCTTTTTGGGACGGTGGAGGATGAGCCCGAATGCCGATATACCCGTGAGTATATAGAAGTTCTGAAGGTCCCGGAATAGAATCAGCAGAATGAATCCATAAACGACGATTCCTTCGGACAGTGCGCCCGAAAGAATGATGGCAGTCTTGTACTGCGATATTTTTTTATACGCCGGAATCCTTGTCGGGCCGTTGTTTTTCGAGAACATCTGGCGCAGCGATTTTCGCAGTACAAAGATTCCGAGAAACTGGGCAGCGGCGATGAGAAAAAGGATATTACGGATGAGCGTATATGGCAGCTCCCTCTCTCGGAATTCCATCTGACTGTGGATGAAATAGCCGACGAGGAGGTAAATGCCCAGTGAACACAACAAACCAGCCCAGACGAGGGATACTCTCCGCCATTCATCATCAAACCGTTTCTGTATTTCAGGATCGAACATCATTTCCTCCATTTGCAGGTTGTCCCATTCTCTGGGAGTCTAACACTTGTGAGCCTCGAGGCCGACCTTAATAGTCGGGTTCAGTCCTATACGTTTGGAGCTAAGAGAGAATGCATTCGCATCCCTGGTGATTTTATAGTTCTCGAGACCCTCTATTTTCGATTACCTGAGTTTGGCTAATCCAGAATAAAATAATGGGAAAGCGTGGTTTTGTCAAGGAAATTTTAATCAGACATAACCACGATCGATATCGGTGAGAAAAGTCCTATATTCCTCCTGACTCAGACTCCGGCCATAAGCAGCAAAATAATCATAATACTAACAATTGAAAAGATGTTCAAGGGCAGTCAACCGAATTTTTTCGGGCACACTTGAAAATGGTTTGGAAAAATGGAAAATACGATGTATCATTAAATTCCATCGTTTGGAGCCATGACCGAAGATGATGCATTGAAAGGAGTGTTAGGCTCACATGACATTCAGGCAGAAGATACGGCTAGTGGATATAAAAGTAGCCATTTTGGTTGCTTGTTTTATTTCTGCTACACTGAATGCACAGGTCGTCGAAGCAAGGAAGATCGAAGGGGGTATCCTCATCGACGGCAGTCTGGACGAACCCGAATGGGCGGGAGCTGGGGTTCTCACGGGTTTTACCCAGTTTGAGCCCAAGTATGGCGATCCGGCCTCGATGAAGACGATGGTTCGGATTCTCTACGACCACCAGAGGATTCACATCGGTATCGACTGCCACGATCCCGAGCCGTCACGGATCTCGTCTAAAGTCACAAAACGGGATGGTGAGGTGTGGGAGGATGATGCCGTTGCTCTTATTCTGGATACCTTCGACGACGACAACAATGCCTACATGTTCATTGTCAACGCCCTGGGCACTCAGCAGGACGAACGGTGGGCGGACAACGGCAGGACAAGGGATATTCAATGGGACGTGGAGTGGGCATCGGCCGGAAGGATTCATGACAGCGGCTGGTCGGCCGAGGTCGCCATTCCTTTCAAGGTGATCAAGTTTGATCGAGCCCGTATTCGATGGGGATTCAACGTGATTCGGTACATTCCCAGGAATCTGGAAATGAGTCATTGGATACCGGGACTGACCCAGTGGTTTCGCATTTCCGAGTTTGGAGCCCTGGCCGGTTTAGACCTGCGCGATGTATCCGGAAAAACGGTGACCGTCATTCCGTATGTGCAGTCCCAGTTGGAAGAGGGAAAGAAGCCCGTGGGAGATGTCGGGGGGGACGTTCGTGTGAATCTATCCAGCAATCTGGGACTGGACATAACGGTCAATCCGGATTTTGCGACAGTAGAAGCCGATGTGGAGCAGGTAAACCTCACACGTTTTGAGCTGTCGTACCCGGAAAAACGACCTTTTTTCATGGAGGGATCGGAAAACTATTCCACGCGAATCATGCAGTTTTACTCCCGTAGGATCGGTGAGATTCCCTGGGGTGTTAAACTGAACGGAAAACTGGGCCGATGGAAAGTGAACGCGCTGGCCACGCAGTCGGATCCCGCTACAGCCGATCCTGATATTCCTGAGGGAAAGGACGCTGTGTACTCGGTATTCCGCATCAACCGGGAAATCGGGAACGCCTCGACGGTAGGTATCATCGGTGCGAATCGGAGTTATGACGGCACGCAGAGAGGCTCGGCGGGTCTGGTGGCAACGCTCTTTTTCACCAAAGTACTGGGCATGACGTCCCAAGTCATCAAGAGCTACGGCGATTACGGCTCGGGCACGTGGACGTATTTCTTCCGACCGTCGTTCGATTCCAAGACAGGCCATTTTCACCTGAGGTACACCCATGTGGGCGAGCACGTCAGGGAGAACATGAACGACATCGGGTTTATTCGCGATGACGACCGCAAGGAATTCGATACCAATATACAAAACCAGTTTTGGGTCAACCGGTGGGGTGTGGAAGAGATCACACCCAGCATCAACTACAACCTCTACTACAGTCAGCGGGGTACGTTGAGGAGTTGGGAGGTCGATAACAGCCTGTCCGTAAAATTCCTGAAAAAGTGGAGCGTCGAAATCGAGTACTGCGAGGAATTCAAACGGTATGAGAAGGATTTCAGGAATCATGTCGTTGAGACGACCGTGGAGTACGATAATAAAGAGGGGAGTGTCGTCTCCCTCGGCTACGGGGCGGGTAAGAATTTTGATCGGGACTTTGATCAGATCGAGGCCGGTATCGATCTGAAATTACTGGAGGGATGGAACCTAACGTATCACATCGAGAAATACTGGTTTCGACCCTTTGATCCCGACGATAACAGCATCATTCACTATCTTCGATCCACGTACTATATCAACAAAGACATGTACTGTAAAGTGTTCTATCAGACTAAATACAGTGTCCGAGGCCGGTTCTCGGATTTGGATCTGGATCTCTCCCGGGAGACGGTCCAGTTCGTGTTTGTCTGGCGGTTTCTGCCTCCCTTCGGCTCACTGCAGCTCGCCTATCAGCAAGGTACAGCTCGGGTGACCGATGTGGCAGGCAGCGAGAAAACCTTCTTTTCCAAGTTGTCCTGGGTGTTTTAAAGGAAACGGTCGTTTTATCCATCCCTGAGTATGTGTAGGGGGTGAAGCCCTTTCCCTGCCATGTCCTTTCGTTCAAAATCTCACGAACATAACAATCAATCGGCTAAAGCTACTACTCTCATTCTCCTTTGAATACGTCCGATGTATACTCATTCGGAAGGATGTATCCTTTTTAGGAACGAGTGTCGGTATGCCTCGCCGATGGGAATCCAGGCATCTCCTATTTTCACACGATCTTTCTCGATCACGTCCACGTGCCGGAAGTGGATGATGTAGGATTTGTGGATGCGGAAGAAGTGGTTACCGGGCAGGATGCTCAATGCCTTTTTCATCGGCATCAGGGCCATGATTTCCTTGTTCCGGGTGACGAATGTGGTGTAATTGCCCGCTCCCGTGGCATACAAAATGTCTTTCCATCTTACTTTATGAATTTCCATTCCGCTCTTGATGAGGATCGACTCCTCTTCGACTGCGTCTGTCGTACCCGTGGTTGCAGGCGATATCGCGTTTTCTTCCCGATGTGTCGTTATCCGTGCCAGGGCCCGGTTTGCTGCTTTGAGAAACCGGTCAAACTCGATGGGTTTGAGCAGGTAATCCACGGCTTCGTAATCGTAACTTTCCAATGCATATTCGGAATGAGCCGTGGTGAAGATAACCAACGGCGGACGATCCAGGGCCTTCATAAACTGGATGCCCGTTAAATCGGGCATGTTGATGTCCAAAAACACGAGGTCGATGACGTGCTCCCTTAAGTAGTCCAGTGCCGTCAGAGCACTGCGAAAGGAGGCCGACAGTTCGAGAAAAGGCGTCTGTTCGATGTAATCCCGCAGAATTTCCAGGGCTACGGGTTCGTCATCGATGGCGATGCATCGTAACGGGGTTTGCGCCATTCACATCCTCAGCGTAAGGTTGATCTCGTACACACGACGCGTATTCCGAACAGTCAGATGATGCGCATCTGGATACAAAAGTTCGAGTCGTCTCCGCACGTTGCGTAGACCCAAGCCCGGATGAGACGATTCGTCCGTTTTATGCCCGTCGTGGTTTGAATTCTTTACCGAAAAGGCCACCTCGTTTTTGCCGGCGCGCAAATGGATGTGGATGAAAGAAGGTTCCCGGAGGCTGATCCCATGCTTAAAGGCGTTTTCCACGAAGGGTATCAGCAGCATCGGAGGAATCTGCACGTGGGTCACGTCCCCTTCGATCCTGAATTGAATGTCGACAGTATCCTCTTCCGTGAACCGGAGCTTCTGGAGGTCGATGAGCCGCTGAATCTGTTGCACTTCTTTTTCAAGATCGATTCTGTCCACGCGACTGTCGACAATCATGTAGCGCATCAGGTGGGAGAGCTGGGAAATGCCCTCTGCTGCCGATGTATCCTTCCGCCGTGCCAGGCCATACAAGTTATTCAGGGTATTGAACAGGAAATGGGGATGAATCTGGGTTTTCAGCAGATCCAGTTCGGTCTGCAATTGCTTGGCCTTGATCTCCTGCATCATCAAACGCTGGTGGATGCCGTGCTTCACGAACTTTAGCGCTGTCGTGATGATGATCAAGAATGATACGTTCAACATGAAGGTGAAGGGTCCGTTTTTATCGTCAAACACATGGGAGAAAAACTGATAGTTGAGCAGCCCGAACACGACGATAATCGTGATGAGGAGTGCTATATAGATCGTATATCTCTTGCGGGAGAAATACCGTTCGAAGAAATAGAAATGGATGTATACCGGAAACATGGCCATTCCCACGATACTCAGCGTGTATGCTATCGTGAACAAGGCGGTATTTTCTGCCGTACGGACGAGGAGGTACCAGCTGCAGAAGAAAAAGGCCCAGAAGTAGACGTGGTAGGCGATACGGGCATTGCCTATTTTCAATAATTTATTCCTGTCGAATCCAAGCCACATACTCCAATATACCGTTCTATAGCCCAAAAATCAACATTCAAACCTCGTGTTCGTGTAGTATATACAGGCGTTTGTCATGTTTATGGCCATGTTCAGGGATTATCAAAACCCCACGCATCCGTACCGCGTATAAATGGAAAGGTTTGAAAACAGACA
>CAZTKR010000272.1:0-5432 GCA_964614115.1 uncultured bacterium
GATGGATACAATTTCAAAGTGTACCGTTACAACCCGAACAATCCCAACAGTCCAAGCCATAACTATATTCGAATATTCTACGAGGACCGGAACGGCCAGTTATGGATCGGAACGTACGGTGGCGGCTTGAATCGATACGATAGCCGAAAAGACCGATTTTCTCGCTTCAAGACCGATCCTGCAAATCCTGGAAGTCTGAGCGATAACTTTGTGACGTCGATTTATGAGGATCGATCGGGTTTCCTGTGGATCGGAACCGAGAATGGATTAAATCGATTCAATCCTGATTCCGAAACATTCATCCGTTTTATGCCCGATCCCGACGAGCCGACGCGGTTGATGAGCGGAGCCATACGTTCTATTCTCGAAGATCAACGGGGAAACCTGTGGGTCGGAACCGTTGATGGCCTGCATCGATTCAATGCGAGCGACCAAACATTCGTTCGATATATGTCCATACACAGAAATCCCCATAGCCTAAGCCACAACCAGGTGCACGCGTTGTACGAGGATGGGACGGGGACACTGTGGGTGGGTACGTACGATGGATTGAATGTGTATGATCCCGAAACCGATGGATTTCATCGCATAAAGGACCATCCTGAAGCTCCCCATCGTATAAAAGACGGAGAGATCAATGTCATCTATGAAGATCGGTCGGGCACACTCTGGGTGGGGACGGCCTTCGGTGGATTAAACAGATACGACCGACCGAACGGCCTCTTTTACCACTACTTGAACGATCCAAAGAATCCCAGTAGTTTGAGTAACAACGAGGTGTTCAGCATCTATGAAGACCGGTCGGGTATTCTGTGGATCGGGACCCGTGTGGGGCTGAGTAAATATGACAAAGAATCCAAACCGTTTGTGCATTATTACGATAATCCTCATAATCCGAATGGCCTGCAGGGTAATATGGTGCGGTCGATTTACGTCGATCGATCCGGTACCCTGTGGATCGGTACGTACGAAGGCTTGAATCGATTTGACAAGAAGAAACATGTTTTTTATCACTATCAGACCGATCCCAACGACCCCAACAACCTGAGCGACGATCGTGTGATGTCTATCTGTCAGGACCGTTCGGGAGCGCTCTGGGTGGGTACATACGGGGGCTTGAATAGATACGATATCAAAAGGAATCGTTTTACACATTACCGGCATGATACTGCCAATCCCAACAGTCTGGTCAACGATATGGTCAGGATCGTTCTGGAGGACCGGTCTGGCACCCTGTGGATTGGCACTGTCGAGGGACTCGACCGATTTCTGCCCAGCTCCCCACCATCCGGTCGTCTTGATAACGGGGATCATGAAAAGGGACGCTTCATTCATTATCGATACGAAGCGGAGAATCCCAACAGTCTGAGTAACAACTTTGTCTATGCTTTATGCGAGGATCACGCGGGTGTGCTTTGGGTGGGAACGCTGAACGGGCTGAATAGGTACGATCCGGAAAACAATTGTTTTGTCCACTACCATGCCGACGAAAACGACCCCGGCAGCCTGAGTAACAGCGAGGTGTTGACGGTATATGAGGACCGTGCCCATCGGCTGTGGATTGGTACGTCCGCCGGACTGAACAGGTTCGATAGAGAACAGGAGACATTTACTTATTATTTGGAGGAGGATGGACTTCCCAACGATCTCATCTATGCTATCCTGGAGGATGAGGAGGGAAATCTATGGCTGAGCACGAATAAGGGACTCTCTAAATTCAATCTGCAGGATGAAACATTCAAGAATTATGACATCACGGACGGTCTTCAGAGTAATGAGTTTACGCTGGGGGCTGCGGCGAAAAATAGAAACGGTCGTATGTATTTTGGCGGCCCGAACGGTTTTAACGGGTTTTTTCCGGATCAAATAAAGGACAATCCGTACATTCCGACCGTTATCATCACCGATTTCCAAATCCTCCATGATTCCGTTCCTGTCGGTGATGATTCACCCGTGCCTTATTCCATCACGTATACGGATGAGATCACGCTCTCCCACAAGTATCATGTCTTCGCGTTTGAATTTGCGGCCACACATTATACTTCACCGGAAAAGAACCGTTATGCCTACATGATGGAAGGTTTTGATGATGAATGGATTTATCTGGGAACCCGGCGCTATGTCCCGTTCACAGGATTGCCTCCCGGAGAGTACACATTTAAGGTGAAAGGATCTAACTGCGACGGTGTTTGGAACGAAGAAGGAACCTCCGTTCGAATACGCATCAAACCGCCAATCTGGAAAAGAGCGTGGTTTATCGGAATCGTCGTACTCATCGGTTTGGGTTCTGCATACGGATTATACCGATACCGCATGCGGCTGCTTCACGTTCGGACGAAGATCCTCGAGAGTAAGGTGAAGGAACGTACAGCCAAGCTGACCCAGGAAATCGAAATGCGAGAGCGTGCGGAGACATCTCTGAAAAGCCGCATCGCAGAACTGGGTATGCTCACCCAAATCGGAAGGGCGCTCAGCTCCACAATGAATCTCGACGATTTATTGGAACTCACGTACCAGCAGACAAGCCGAGTAATAAAGGCCTCTTCATTTTATATGGCCCTGTACGATGAAGAACAAGACGAATTGGATTTTGTTATTGAGGTGTTGGACGGTCAGTGTCGGATACAGGGAGGGAAACGGCGAACGTTCAGCAAGGGCCGTACGGAACACATCATTCACACAAAAATGCCCCTGTTGATTCGCAAGAATGCCAAAAAAATACACAGACGTTTGGGCATCGTCACCAGGGATTCCAAGACCAAGTCATACGCCGGCGTTCCCCTAATCTACGGAGGCAGGGCTATCGGTGTTTTGGCTGTTCATAACTACGATACTGAGAACGCATACGATGAGGGGCACATTGAGCTTCTGTTTACCATCGCCTCACAAGCTGCCATTGCTATCGAGAACGCGCGACTCTATGCGGCGGTTCAACAAGAGCTTGCCGAGCGACGACGCACGGAAAACGAGCTGAAAAGACATGCCGAAGATTTGAAGATGGCCAAGGAGATGGAAGAAGAAAACGCGGCTCGTTTGATTCAACTCATACAGGATTTAGACGAGGCGAAACGACAAGCGGAAGATGCCACGCACACCAAGAGCGAGTTTTTGGCCAATATGAGTCATGAGATCCGTACGCCGATGAACGGAATCATGGGCATGACGGAACTGGCCCTGGAAACAAAGCTGACACCGATTCAGCGTGAATACCTGGAATCGGTGTGGTCATCAGCGGATTCTCTGCTTACCATCATTGACGACATCCTGGATTTTTCCAAGATCGAAGCGGGCAAGCTCGATGTCGAGAGTATAGACTTTGACTTGAGAGACTGTCTTGTGAATGCCGTCCGTACGCTTTCGCAGAAGGCGGATATAAAAAAGCTGGAGCTGGTGTACCATGTCTTCCCGGATGTTCCCGATCATCTGGTTGGCGATCCGAGCCGAGTCCGGCAGATCATCATCAACTTGGTGAACAACGGGATTAAATTTACCGATGCGGGCGAAATCGTTCTGGAAGTCGATGTCGAATCACGCACGGAAGACAGTGTTCTGCTCCATTTTGCGATAACCGACACGGGTATCGGTATTCCTGAAGAAAAGCAGAAGATGATATTTGAAGCGTTCACTCAGGCCGATAGTACGACAACGCGGAGATACGGGGGTACAGGTTTGGGATTGGCTATCTCGGCCAATCTTATCGGTATGATGGGCGGTAGGATTTGGATAGAGAGTCCCTCGCAGTACCATCCGAATACCAAAGGCGGACCTGGGAGCACATTCCATTTTACGGCGCGGTTTGGCATCCAGGGTATGCCGGTCGATAAATCAGTGGATGAAGTCATCATGGATTTAAAAGGAATTTCCGTTCTTGGCGTGGATGATAATGCGACGAACCGACAGGTGCTGAAAGAAATGCTGAGCAATTGGGGGATGAATACCACCCTGGTGGCCAGCGGCAAAGAAGCTCTGGACGTCCTGGACCGTTCGATCGAGTCTGGGGATTCGTATTCCTTAGTGCTTCTGGATGTGAATATGCCGGAAATGGACGGTTTTACTCTGGCAGAAAAAATAAGAGAAAGGCCTGCTTATCAGAACACGCTTCTGATGATGCTCACATCCTCGATACGTAAGGGAGATACCGCACGATGCAAGAAATTGGGTATATCCGCCCAATTGCTAAAACCCATCAAGCAGTCAGAGCTTTTCGATACGATTGTACAACTCCTGCATGTCAGAGAGGGAGATGTTATTTCGGAGAGGGCGAAATGCGTGGAAAAGATAACGGTCGAGGAACCGCCGGATGATTCGTTGCCCCTGTCGTTGAGAATTCTGTTGGCCGAGGACAACCACATCAACATGAAACTGGCCGTGGCACTTCTCGAGAAAAAGGGATGGGATGTGGTGCCCGTAACCGACGGCCAGAAGGTTCTTAAAGCGTTGGAAGCCGGCACGTTTGATCTGATTTTGATGGATGTCCAAATGCCCGAGATGGATGGTTTTGAGGCAGCGGCTGCCATCCGAGAAAAGGAGAGGAAGACCGGAGACCGGATCCCAATCATCGCCATGACGGCCCATGCCATGAAGGGAGACCGAGAAAAATGCCTGGAGGCGGGCATGGACGACTATGTTTCGAAACCCATGAAGGCCGGGGAACTCTATAAAGCTATCGGACGGTTGATGCACGGCAAGAAAGTGTCGGAACCATCAAAACAGGACTTTTCCGTCGATCTGTCCAGGGCCATAGAGGCCGTAGACGGAGACAAGGAGCTTCTCAAGACATTGGTCAATGATTTCTTGGAGGATTATCCCGGAAGACTGGGCGAGCTGGAGGATTTTATCGCCAAGAACGACTCGGATCAAGTGGAGAAGAAGGCCCACAGTTTCAAGGGTTCGGTGGGCAACTTTGGTGTGAAAAAAGCGTACGAACTGGCCTATAAGCTCGAGACGCTGGGCAAGGAATCCCGATTAGACGGGGCAGGGGATGTTTTGAAACAGCTGGAAGAGCAGATGAACCAGATCAAAGCGTTCTTCTCCATGCCTGGGTGGGATAAAAATTTGTAATGGATCGTAACGCTGTTCACTGTAATACAAAAAACGGAATGTCGAGCAGATGATGGAAAAAATCGGCGTTTTTATATGTGAATGTGGCACGAATATTAAAGACGCTATGCATTGTGATGAAGTGGTTCGCTTTGCCCGGAAGCTGGAACATGTTGCTCTGGTCGAATCCTACGGTGTTTTATGTTCAGGCGGAGGGAAAGCACTCATCGAGCAACATATCAAGGCCCATCGTCTGACTCGCATCGTGATTGCCGCGTGCTCACCTAAAGAGCATGAGATGACGTTCAGGAATGTGTTGAACGAAGCGGGCCTGAATGGGTTTCTCCTGCAAATGGCTAACATCAGGGAGCACTGCGCCTGGGTAACCGAGG
>CAZTKR010000273.1:0-5405 GCA_964614115.1 uncultured bacterium
ATGAGCGGCGACATCTCCGTCGCTGGCCGGTACGGGTGCCGTCCAGTTTAATGTGATACGC
This sequence comes from uncultured bacterium, assembly GCA_964614115.1. Classification (GTDB taxonomy): domain Bacteria; phylum Zhuqueibacterota; class QNDG01; order QNDG01; family DSAB01; genus CAZTKR01. The sequence continues at coordinate 62 of CAZTKR010000273.1, forward strand.
GTTTCAGTCTGTCTGGGACTTACTAAACCGGTGGGAGGATTTGGAGGAAGATTGCTGGGAATGAGCGAAGACCAATCGAAATACATGGCATTGCAATGATTATTATTCGCATACCGCAGCTTGTATTCGAGGGCATGCCATGGAGACGGTAACGATTCACCTTTCAAGGGATCTGTATTGTATACGATGATGATTTCATCACGGTCGTACCAAACGATTTCCTCGCGATGGTCTCCTTGCACATCACACACGATGGGAGGAAATTCGTTGGGATCCAGCGTTTCTACATACCCCCAATCCATGGAAATGGAAAGTTTCGTGAAATGCCCGTCAAAAATGCCCTTCCTGGAATAAATTTCATCCAGGCTTCGGTCACCATCCCAATCCATGGCATACGTAATTAAACGATTCGGCCCCACATCCTGATTACCCCATACTCTCATAGTGCCCTTGGCATCGAACAACGCCACACTTCTTTCGCCATACATGATTTCAGAATAACAAACCATCTCCAGACCCGGAATATCCTGGCGAAAATGACCCACCAGGACTTCCTGGATACCGTCTCCGGGCATGATGCCGTACTTCGGGTCGACTTTTTCGCTGGGATAAAGCCAAAGAACCTGTCCATCCTGATTATAAAACCAGATACCCGTAGCAGCCACGGCAATGATCTCTTTTCCTGGATTGTCGGGATCGATGTCTGCACAGGTGACCGCATCCGCATGATCCATCCCCCACTCCGGATGCGAGGGACTGAACGGATACAGTTCCATTCGCCAGAGACGTTCACCCTTCTCGTCGAGGACATCCACACCCGCGATGACTTCATCTCTGCCATCATCGTCGATATCATACGGATAAGCGTAATGACCGCTGGCATAACTGTCCGTATCCGTGATCCAATACCACAACTGTTCCAGGTGTCCCTCGTTATATGCGTATGCAGCCACCTTCTGTTTACTCGAATGTATCGCCAAGATGTCTTGCGGGATGTCTAGCCCCCGTAGATTGGCAACCGCTGTATGATTCATCATGTAGTAATTATCGTTTCCCCAGCGTGGATGATCTCTCGGAGCCAAAAACGGCAACACTGCGGACGTTTCAATGTATCCTGTTTTACCATCGAGGATTGCAAGACAATGGTTCCTGTCGAGTTCTAAAAAACATATGACTTCGTTTTCAGAATCGAGATCGATATCATAGATGGATATGATGAAGTTATGATACCTTTGTTCAACGCCTGGATCGTTTTCGTTGAATTTTTCCCATAATAGGTTCCCGTCATGATCGAAGGCTTTCAGTAAGCGCCGGCCATCGTTGAATAAAAAGTCGATGCGACCGTCTCCATCCAAATCACCCACCGACAGCCGACAATCATCAACAGGATGGCGCGATAGATCGATATGCTTGTACAACCCGATATCCGAATAAGAGTATCCCGAGAATAAAAACACAAAGCATAGGATCAAATACGTCATAACATTTTTGATGACATCCATAGGGTCCTCGAATTCACTCTGGAATTATGGGCTCTGTATGTAAATATATGTAAAATTCCCTAATAAACCAGATGGTTTAAAATTATTCAACCGATGCCGAGCGTGATCAACCAAGACAGGATATATCATGCTTCGTTTATTCTCCTCCATGATTTTTAAGTTATTCCAGCAGTACCATTCTTTTTATGGCTCGAAAGTCATTGCCCATCTGAACGGTATAGATGTACACGCCCGAGGCCAATCCCGAGCCGTCGAACACAGTCCGGTACTGCCCGGGTTCGTATCTCCCATCCACCAGGTCCAGCACACGCTGGCCCAAAAGATTAAATACAGAAAGCTGTACCCTGCAAGATCGCGAGACCGCAAAGGCAATCGTTGTTTTTGGATTGAAGGGATTGGGATGGTTCTGGTAGAGTTGGAATGCATCGGGTATGGGGCTGGTTTGCTCTGGTTCCAGGCCGGTTAGACTGTAACTCGGCGATAGTTCCGATGTATTGCCGTTGGTATCCGTCGTTGTCGCTGTAATACATGGTCCGATCAGGTTGCCATCGAATACCCAGTGACCATCACCGTCGACGATGACCGCACCTTCGTACGTGGCTCCTTGATCCGATGGATCTGAGAATATTTCTACGGTACTGTAAGGGATCGCGGTTCCGGTCAACGGGCAAACGCCCGTAATACTCGGAGCATCTATTCGTCCGTTTGCTCCGTTTTTCAGTTTGATGGCACTGCTGTCGTTGAACGCAATCGAGTTTTGTGTGATGGTGATACGCGAGGATGTTGAATCCCGTAATTCGACTCCGTAGCCATGGTTATACCATATTGTATTATTCGGGCCGATGGTGTCACGCACAGTATGGGCAAGGAAATCGAAACGTATCCCCGACTCTGTATTGGGCAACTCAGAAATGCCGTCTGCTTGAACGCCGATTTTATTGCCGTACAACCGATTGCCCTCAGAATAACCATTCATCACAATCCCGCAACCCTCGTTGCCAGAAAGTAGATTATCCCGGAATACATTGAATGAGCTGCTGATTTGTACGCCATCATCGCGGTTTCCTAGCGGACTCGTACCGTCGATGTTCGTTCCAAGAAAATTATTCTGAAACAGATTATAACCGCTTGAATCGTCCGATGTACGGATGCCACTCAGGCCATTCCCTGAGATGACATTACGGTCTTCTGTATTCGGGCCTCCGATTGTATTGTGGCTCGAACCCTGGTCGATGCGTATGCCGTAATCATCGTTGGGTATCGTATCCAGTCCCGTGATGTTCAATCCAATCCAGTTGCCGAGAACACAATTCGAATCGGTGTCTGCTCCGGAAATCAGAATACCGTTTCCTCCGTTTCCACCGATCAAGTTATTCGGGCCGATCTGACTGTGCTTCGCACCAAAAATAACAGTAATCCCATCCCCTTCATTCTCCAATCGATCCGCTCCGTTGTAATCTGTGCCGATAAAATTACCCATCACCTGGTTGCTGTCCGTACCCGCACCGCTGATGCACACACCATGCACGGCATTACCCGATACGATATTTGTTTCCCCAGTTTGCGTACCTCCGATCACGTTGAAGGTACTGCCTTCGTAGATATAGACACCGTAATCGTTGTTACCGAATGCCTGCGTCCCACTCGCATCGGTACCAATCAAATTCCCTTGCACGACGTTGGCCCTGGTTCCCTCACCAAAGATACGAATGCCCATGTTGGGATTCCCACAAACGACATTACGCTCACTCGCCTCCTTGCTTCCGATCCGGTTGTTTTTTGAACCGGATCGGATGTCGATGCCGTCACCGAGCCCACACAGGCCGTTACCGATGTTGACCGTGCCCGTGACATCCGTACCGATATAGTTGCCGATAACATGATTATCCGTGGAGCCTGCTATATGGATGCCGTCTCTAAAGTTCCCGGAAATGACATTTTTTTGTCCCTCCTCTTCCCCACCGACCACAGTAAAAGCAGACCCCGATCCAAGATGTATACCGCTATGCTTACCATCCCTTCCATTGGGTATACTCTCAGTCCCTGTTCGATCCGTTCCGATGAAATTACCGATGATGATATTTTTTTCAGACTCTGTAATGTAAATACCGTCTTGATAATTACCAGAAATGACGTTTCGCATCCAGGGATCTGCACCTCCGATCGTGGTATGGCTTGCATCCCTGGAAATATAAATACCGCTCCCGTTTCCCAACGTATCGGAAGCAGAAGCATTCGTGCCGATATAATTACCGATTATATGATTATCCTGTGCTTGGACACCTCGAATCCGAATGCCGAAATCCTTGAATCCCGATATGACAAGCCGATACACGACGTTGTTGGCCGATGAGATCACAAGGCCGATGGCATCGGTGTCTACGTCTCGCCCATCGAGAACGATATCCGGTCCTTCTGGATTGTGATCGCCCTGGCTGCGTTCCTGGGAAATACCCTCGATAAACGTACCGTCATCCACGAGTGTCGGCAACATCGTTTGAGGTCGTATCGTCCAGACCGATCCGTCGAATCCGGGATCGTCAGCCGGTATGTTGAATTGAATGGTGTCGAGACCCGTGTGTGCATTCGCTTGATCGATGGCCCACCTCAAAGAGCCTTCGCCTTCATCATCCGTACGAGTGACTATAAAAGTCTCCCCCATTACGGGAAGGATGGCCACGCTTATAAACCAGAATACGATGATCCGTATGAGATGGCCTGTGTGTTTGAACGGCATACGGATACCTTTATTCGACCAAATCATAACGATCCCTTTCTTCCTTCATCAAGAGATGTTTGAGGATCATCACAAGGTACCGGGGATACGAACGTCTGTCCGATAGAATGTGATAGTTCCTGGACGAATAGATAAACCCGCCTTTTTTATTCTGTCTCTGCAATACCCGATGATACAGTCTTTCTTCATATTCACTGAGATCATCCAGTCCAATCTGCGCCGCCTTGCCAAACGCAGCACCCAGAACCGCCGTATAATACGTTACCTCAGGATACGTTTTGTAGCAGTTGTATTTTGAATGTCCTTTCTTGTGAAAACCCGTGCGTAAGAATCGATGAAGATTCTTCAAGATGGCGTACACACAATCATCCTTTGTGATTTCCCAGTACTGTACCAGATCTAAAAACTGAAATGCATTGTATTGATAACAGAGAAAGTGCTCCCTGCCCGCCATCCAGGGAGTCTCATAGGCATACGGCAACTCGCCTGATTCCCGCTGGGAGTACTCCAGGAAGCGGATCATTTCGTTACAATACCGGAGATATTTCTTATCATTCGTCACACCGTAAATCTTCGCTAATAATTCCAAGGTGAGCGTGGTATTATTGGGGACCAGTCTTCCGTTCATGCCAGCGAAATAGTTGATAGCCAGGGAATCCTCATATGACTGGAAGCCGATTTTATCGACAAGGCACGCATACCAGCGTAATACGGCATCGAGCAGGGATTGATCATGTGTATGCTTGTACGTCTCCAAGAGCCCAAGCGCTGCATAGGCCCCCTCAACAGTAGCCACCCGCCCCCTCCACTGGGGAAGCGGGTATTCCCAGTAGCCGCCATCTTGCTGACTCTCCAAGATTGTTTCGGTACATGCGGATGCGACTTCTTTAAACTTCGAATCTTGGTATAAATCGTATAATTTCCAGTTGCTCCATATCCAGTATCCCTGGCATTGGAGAAAATATTGATCATCCTTCCATGGTATAAACCGTGTATAGCTCTTGAAGAATCGCCAAATCCTGGAGTGGAAACGCAAGCCTGGATCCGGACCCATGAGAGCTTTTCCCGTCCAATGCGTGTTTAAAATATAGTCGTAGAGTTTCAA
>CAZTKR010000274.1:0-5385 GCA_964614115.1 uncultured bacterium
TTATTGAGGGATTTATCAAGGATATTATCGATAGATGATTCTAACAAAGAGAATAACCTGGATAGCTTTATTGATTGCTCTTGTACCGTTTCAGGCATTCGGGCAAACAGTTGTTGAAAGCTATGAGCAACTGAGGTTTAAAAACCTTTCAACCGAAGATGGTCTGCCGCATGATGCGGTTCATTGCGTTATCCAGGATCGTCAGGGATTCATGTGGTTCGGATCGCATGGGTTGTGCAAATATGACGGCCAGCGTATCAAGGTGTACAAGCCGAGAATTAATGATCCCGGGGCTCTGTTATTCGATGTTCGTGTGCTTTATGAGGACAAGGATGGGATTCTCTGGGTAGGCACAGATGAGTGTGGATTGGCTCGGTTCGATCCGCTCACAGAGCAGTTTACTGTCTTTCAATATAAACAGGATGATTCAACGAAATTAAGTGATAAATGCATTACCGCGGTTATTAAGGATCGGAAAGGGATTCTTTGGATTGGCACCGCGTGGTACGGGATCAACAAGCTGGATCCAAAGACGCAGGAGATCACGCGCTTACCCTTTAATCGTGAAGATCCCAATAGCCTGAGTGGGCGTGAGGTCAGAGGCATTTGTCACGGTGAGGCCGGTAAGCTCTGGGTGCTGACAGAACGAGCTTTGAATCTATTGGATCCATCTACGGGGCGCTTCGAGCGTTATGAGAAACGCCCAGAGTACGTGAATACCTCCAGGTCTCGGGGATTCATAACCATGTGGAGAGATTCGGATGAATCCCTACTTTTGGGGACGAATGGCAGCGGCTTGCATGCCTTAGATACAAGAACAGAGTCTATAAGAAGGTATCCCTTTGGCGAAACCCGATCAACCGAGCTTGGACGACTGATTTCTAGCATTATCAGGGACCGTGCAGGTCAAATTTGGCTGGGAACAGGTAACGGCTTATTGCGATTTAATCCAGATCGCAAAGCCATAAGTCGCTACCAACACGATCCGGGTGTTATAAGTAGCCTGGCGAGCAATCTGATTCGATGCCTGTATCAGGATCGGTCCGGAATGATATGGGTTGGGACTAGTAAGGGCATTAGCCGATTCGATCCTTCGCCCCAAACTCTGATCGTGGTCACGCCGGACCAGGATGAATTACCAGAGGAGAATCTCAGAAATGTCTCGGCAATTGATGAGGATCCATCAGGTGGGCTTTGGATAGGGACATGGAATGACGGACTGCGGTTTTGGGATTCTACAACCGGACATTGGCAGTCATATCGGTATGATCCGGCAGATTCTAACAGTCTGTCGCATAACAGAATCTCGGACGTTCACGTGTCCCACAGGAATCCCAACATCGTCTGGATTGGGCATTCTCAAAAAGCCCTAAGTAGATTAGATCTTAGGACCGGCCAGATCATACATGTAAGCCATCTTTTCGACGAACGTAACACCCTCAGCGATGGCCGGGTGAGCTGTCTGCTCGAGGATAGAGAGGGGATTCTATGGATTGGCACCTGGTTCGGCTTGAACTGGCTCGACCAGGACACCTTTCAGTGTGGGCGATACCAACCGGACGCCTCGGATCCCATTTTAGCCGTTCCCGTGAATATCTCAGCCATCCAGGAGGATAAGACAGGCGCACTATGGGTTGGGACAAGAAGAGGGGGATTGTATCGTCTGGATAAGACCTCCGGTCAGTTCACTCGCTACCTCTCAGATCCCAATGATCCGCGTAGTCTGAGCCATGACCACATACGGAGTCTATACACGGATTCACGGGGCATGCTATGGGTAGGTACACGTGATGGTGTGAGTTGTTATAATCCGGACGATGATTCATTTACCCGTTTCATCCATTCCCACTTTCCCTCTGGTGAACACGAGTGGGCCCATCTAAATGATATTCAGACCATCCTCGAGGATGATGGAGGGCAGCTGTGGCTGGGAAGCCAGGACGGTCTCCATGTTCTAAGTGGGCTTGCTGACGCGCATATTCGGGAGCGTCGCATTGAGACCCTGTCCGGATATCGGTTAGGCGCGTTTCGTCCTCGTGCCCGCCTCAAGGGCAAGGATGGCAAGTTGTATTTCGGCACGACCGAAGGCCTCTTTGTCGTTCATCCGGAGAGAATGACTCAGACGGCTCCGCCCAAGGTCGTGTTGACGGATTTGAAACTGATCAATCAATCTGTGCCCATTGCGGCGCAGGGGACAGTATTGAAAACGCATATCTCAACCTGTCAAGAGATCACCCTCGGTCATGCCCAACGGATGATTACAATCGACTTTGCCGCCCTGGATTATACGAATCCCAGTCACAACCAGTATGCTTATCGACTTGATGGATTAGTCGACGACTGGGTATACCTGGGGAACCAGGCGAGCGTGACGTTGACAAACCTCAATCCAGGTAACTATGTCTTTCGCGTCAAAGCGGCCAATAGCTCTGGCGTCTGGAACGAGGCGGGCACCTCTTTACGTTTGATTATCGCGCCATTCTGGTGGGAAACCATGTGGTTTCAGGCACTGGCGGCCGTGCTTGTTTTGGGAGGAATTCTCGGTGGATTGGCGAGACGTGTCAGGTTAGCCCAGGCTCGTCAACGTTTGCTTGAAACAAAGGTGTCCGAACGTACAAGAGAATTGCAAACTGCTCAGGATGCACTCTCTAAGGCTCGGGATCATCTCGAATTACAGGTTCAAAACAGAACGGCTGAGTTACAGCATGAAATTGCCGAACGTGAGCAGTTCCAGAAGATCCTCCAGGAAAGCGAAGCGATGCTAAGGGGATTCATTGACGGGAGCGAGGATGCCATATGCATTCGCGACCGTGATCGGCGACTCCTCCTGTGGAACAAGGCGTTTGCGCAGGGTGTCAAAACAAACTGTGACGTTGATGTTTGTGTCGGTATGCGCGCGGAGGATTACATCCCGAAGGAACTATATGACCAATTCAGTGAACAACGCAAGTTATTGTTTTTGGCCTTTGAGGGCAAACCAGGTTGGGCTGAATACCCCTATCCTTGCCCGGACGGAATGATGCGCTACTTTGATATCCATTGGTCTCCTGTACGCCTTAACAATGAAATCATCGCCGTGGCAGAAATCACTCGAGATATGACCGAACAGAAGGCTGCTGAGAGGAAATATCGCACTGTAGCGAACTTCACGCATGACTGGGAATACTGGGAAGATCCCGAGGGCAACTTGTTGTATGTGTCGCCATCATGCGAACGTATCACAGGTTATACACAAGACGAATTCCTTACTAATCCTGAACTTCTGAATGATATTGTCACCCACGAAGATAAACATATCTTGGATGACCATAAACATGATTCGTCAGGGGGAAGAACCTTAAGAGAAATCCAATTCCGTATCAGGAGAAAAGATGGAACCATCCGTTGGATCGAACATGTATGCCAACCGATTAAAGACGAAAAAGGTGCTTTCCTTGGCTATCGAGCTTCCAATCGTGATATTACGAAACGTCAACTTGCCCAGGAAGAATCGAAACAACTTCGAAGCGAATTAATCCATGCTTCGCGAGTCGCGGCAATGGGGGAACTCACGGCGGCAATTGCTCACGAACTGAGCCAGCCTTTGACGGCGGTCCTGACGAATGCTCAGGCAGCGCAGCGATTTCTTCGGAAGGAAGAACCTGATCTTGACGAAGTACGCGACATTCTTACGGATATTATCGGGGACGACAACCGAGCCAAAGAAATCATACAAAAACTCCGCTCACTCTTGCGAAAGTCAAAACATACCTTTGAGAAAATAGATATTAATGAGACGATTCAAGATGTGATGCCCCTATTACACAGCGACAGTGTGATCAAGAATGTTATTGTCGAAACCCAGCTTGAAAAGGATCTTCCCTTTATTTACGGAGACAAGATACAATTACAGCAGGTTCTTGTTAACCTGATTCTCAATGGCTTTGAAGCCATGAAGGATGCAGATTCGAAAAAGCTGTGTATTTCGTCGACACATAGTGATCCTAACACCGTGACGGTGTGTATCAAAGATTCCGGCCCCGGAATAAGTACGATGCATCTGGAGGATCTCTTTCAACCGTTTTTCACGACCAAAGCGAAAGGAATGGGCATGGGCCTTTCGATATGCCGTAACATCATCGAATCGCACGGCGGCAAGATATGGGTGAAGAATAATCCGGATCGAGGGGCCACTTTTTGTTTCATAGTACCTGTTGTCAAGGGGAATTAAGTATGGAAGAACGTGAGCCGGTCGTTTTTATTGTGGATGATGATGAATCTGTTCGTAAAGCTCTCAAACGACTGATCAACTCAGTGGACATTAAGGTGGAAGCATTTGCTTCGGCCCAGGAATTTCTTTCTCATGAACGTTATGACGGACCGTGTTGCCTTGTCCTGGATGTCCGGATGCCGGGATTGAGTGGGCTTGACCTTCAGCAGGAATTGGCCAATCGGGATCGCATTTTACCCATTATCTTTGTCTCAGGGCATGGGAGTATCCCTATGACCGTTCGCGCAATGAAAGCCGGTGCGGTTGACTTTCTCGAAAAACCTTTCAATGATCAGGCACTTCTTGATTTGATACAAAAATCGATTGATCACGATAAGCAGACTAAACTGAAAAATAGTGAAAAACAACAACTTCAAAAGCGATTCGAATCTTTAACACCTCGTGAGCGCGAAGTGTTTGCCTATGTTGTCAAGGGCGATCTCAACAAACAAGTTGCGTTTAAACTTGGGATAAGTGAGAAAACTGTAAAGATACATCGTGGCCACATTATGGAAAAGATGGAAGTTGATTCGTTAGCCGATCTCGTTCGAATCGCCGAAAGATTAAATCCTCCCAACTGAATCCACATAGGACTAAAGTCCTATACGAATAGGACTAATGTCCAATTGTAGCATTTCTCTCTTCCTCTATGATTTACCCTCAATAATGAAGTGTCATCTTTTTTATTGTAATGAGTTGATGGCACTCGATGCCTTGAATGGCAATGTTTAAAAATAACGTGTGTCCGGCTATGGAGTCATGATGGCGTCACCGGTCGTTTTTATCGTAGATGATGATGAATCTGTTCGCAGGGCCTTGGAGAGGCTTATGAGATCGGCGGGATTTGACGTTAGAGTATTTGCGTCAGCAGAGGAGTTTCTGGATCAAGGTTGTCACAATACTCCAGGTTGTCTCATTCTGGATGTACGCATGCCCCGGATGGATGGACTTGAGCTTCAGGAGAAACTCAAAGCGTACGGTACCCATATTCCCATTGTCTTTATTACAGCTCATTACGATGTGAGTACCCGTGAACAAGCCATGAATGCGGGCGCTGTGGATTTTATTCAGAAACCCTTCAACGACGAAATCATCCTGAAGGCAGTCGGTTCAGGGCTAAGGTTATCTGAAGATAT
>CAZTKR010000275.1:0-5354 GCA_964614115.1 uncultured bacterium
GGATTCGATGTGATCGATCTCTCTCTGAATTCGATGGATTTCCTGGAGAAGTTGTTTCTTCTTCAGTTCCAGTGTGGGCAAGTACCGGGTGAACCGTTTGAGATCATCCTTCTGCTTTTTAAGTTCGTTCTTTGTTAATCGTACCTTTGCCATGCGCCCTTTAACCTCCGTCGGAATCCGTCATCATCACGAAGCGTTTTCCACGGTCTCCTCTTTCTCTTTTTTCTCTTTCTCTTTTTCTTTCTCTTCCTTTTCCTTGGACGGCTCTTCGTCCGTGGCCCCATCAGGCCAGAATTTCTTGATTAATTCGGTACGCAGGCCGGTTTCTTCGGACCGGAAACACGCCGCCAGGATATCCCACCCGCGATCCAGCGCCTGTTCCAGCGGGATGTTTACGGACAGGTCCATCATCTGGGACTCAAACATCTTTCCATACTTCAGGAGTTTCGAATCCCAGGGACTCATACGAAAGCCCATGGCGCGCTTCTCTTCGGTCTCCAGGTACTGAGCGTACAGCTGGATCATGCCGTCCATAATGGCACGGTGGTCATCCCGGGTATCCTTATTCACCAGCTGTTTCAGACGGCTCAGGGAGCCGAAAGGCTCGATACGGCCGTTGCGCAGGTAGAATTGACCCTCGGTGATATACCCCGTGTTGTCGGGAACGGGATGGGTCACATCGTCCCCAGGCATCGTCGTGACGGCCAGGGTCGTGATGGAACCGGCGTCTTCGAAATCCACGGCCTTCTCGTACCGGCGTGCCAGCTGACTGTAGAGGTCGCCAGGATACCCCCGGTTCGAGGGCACCTGTTCCATGGTGATGGCAATCTCCTTCAGTGCGTCGGAGAAATTGGTCATATCCGTCAGGAGGACCAACACGTCCTTGCCCGCCAGCGCAAACTTTTCCGCCACTGCCAGACTCAGGTCGGGAACCATCAGGCCTTCCACCACCGGCTCGGAAGCCGTGTTGATGAAGAAAATAGACCGGCTCAGGGCGCCGCCTTCTTCCAAGACATTCTTGAAGTACATGTATTGGTCGAATTTCAGACCGATACCGCCCAGGATAATCATATCCACTTCAGCTTGAAGTGCGATTCGGGCAAGCAATTCATTATACGGTTCACCGGATACGGAAAATATCGGCAATTTCTGAGAAGCGACCAGAGAATTGAACACGTCGATCATCGGAATGTTGGTACGAATCATGCGACGCGGGATGATCCGCTTGGCAGGATTCACCGGTGGACCCGCGATGGGAATGATATGTTCCGTGATGGAAGGACCGCCGTCCCTGGGTATTCCACTCCCGTCGAAAATGCGTCCCAGCATGTTCTCGGAGAACGACACCTGCATCGGATGGCCCAGGAAACGCACCTCATCGCTGGTAGAGACGCCCCGGCTGCCGGCAAAAACCTGGAGGGAAACGATATCGTCTTCCAGCTTGATGACCTGAGCCAGGGATTTCCCCCGCTGCGTCGTAATCTCGGCCAATTCTTCGTAGGCCACATCCGCGGCTTTCACCGTGATCACATTGCCGACGACACTCAATATCTTGTTGTATACCTTTCTCATGCGCTGTCTTCCCCTTTCTCTGCCTCCTCGACCAACGCCTCATCGCCTTGGTGACCTTCCTTGGTCTCCTCTCCCTTGGATTCACCACGACTCGATATCAAATCATCGATCGTCTTTTCCTGCTTCTTGAACTCATCGGAATTAAATTCCAGGTAATTCCAGTCGATGAACCTCTGTCTGAGTTCGTAGAAAAATTCTCTTGCCTGTTCCTTATCGTCAAACGCCATATCACGGGTCAAAATTCCGTGGATTTTAACCGTTACGTAGTTTTGTCGCTCCGGAGAGCATGCGGCGTCGATCTTATCGAACCCGTTCTGCTGCAAGTAAACGTTGTCCAGGAATTCCGACTTTAAATAGATGACAAAATCCTCGGTTGACGTCCCTTCCTCTCCGATCACCATCATCATCTGATGAACGTCGGAGCCTTTGCGCAGAAAATCGTTGGCTGTCTGGATCATCTCCTCAGGCACGAAACTTTTATACTTGGACCAACTATCCAGGGGATCGATGGACGGAAATCGCCGGGCATTGGCTCGATCCCTCGACAAACCGTGAAAGGCACCCACCACCTTCAGTGTGGACTGGGTCACAGGCTCCTCGAAATTCCCCCCGGCCGGACTGACTGTTCCTCCAATGGTCAAACTGCCGATTTCACCATCGTAAAGCTCCACCAGACCGGCTCTTTCGTAGAACTCGGCGATGCGGGATTCCAGATAAGCCGGAAAAGCCTCCTCGCCGGGGATCTCCTCCAGCCGGCCCGAGACCTCTCGCATGGCCTGTGCCCACCGGGACGTGGAATCCGCCAGCAGCATGACATTCAATCCCATCTGACGGTAGTACTCTCCCAGAGTCGTGGCCGTATAGACCGAGGCCTCCCGTGCGGCTACTGGCATGGCACTCGTGTTGGCAATGATGATGGTCCGTTCCATGAGGGATCGGCCTGTACGGGGATCGACGAGTTCGGGAAATTCTCGCATGGTTTCCACGATCTCCCCGGCTCGTTCCCCGCAGGCTGCGATTACAACGATGTCCACATCGGCGTAGCGGCTGGTAATCTGCTGCAGAACGGTCTTTCCGGCACCGAAGGGACCCGGAATGCAGTAGGTGCCCCCCTTGGCGATGGGAAAAAACGTGTCGATGATGCGAACCTTTGTGGTCAGTGTTCCCGTGGGCATCAGTTTCTGTTTGTACGCCGTGATGGGAATCTTCACAGGCCAGTCAAACTGCATCGAGAGTTCGATCTTGCTACCTTTCTCGTCCTTGATCACGGCGATGCGGTCGTTGGTGCTGTAGTCGCCCTTTTCAACGATGGATTCCACGGTATAATTGCCCTGAAGATAAAAAGGCACCATGACGTAATGGGTAAACTGTGTCTCTGGGACATGACCCAGTCGAGAGCCATGCTGCACCCTGTCGCCTTTCTTGACCAATGGTGTAAAACGCCATTTCATCTCTGTATCCAGGGCGTTGAGGACGATACCGCGGGGCAGAAAATTGCCGAACATCTCCGCCAGTTCAGGCAAGGGATTCTGGAGTCCATCGTAGATCTGGCCGATGAGACCGGGACCCAGTTGTACCGAAAGCATCTCTCCCGTTAATTCGACGGTGTCGCCCACCTTCAACCCCTTGGTGCTCTCGAACACCTGGAGGTATGCGCGGTCGTTCTGTATACGAACAACCTCGGATTTCATCCGCTCGTCACCGTGGATGGCATAACCCACTTCATTCTGACTGACGGTTCCCTCGAAGGTTACGGTGAGCATGTTTCCGTTGATGCCCGTGATTGTGCCGATTTTTTGATTCATGCCGTACCCTTATCCATTGTTCTTGGCTTGATCCGTTTCTCGAGTTTCCCCATCGGTTTCGTCCACGCTTTCTTCCGCTTCTTGCACTCTGTAATCGGCCGTGACAACATCACGATACCGTTCCTCGCCCTTCTCTTTCTCAAACAGGGCCAGACGGCGCAAAATCTGCAGCTTCAAAAAGTAGAGGATTAAAAACTCGAGATCAAAATGATGCACCTTTTCCAATTCCTCGATATATTCCCAACGATATTTCAGTAATTTTTTCTCGACATCCAGTGGATTTCCCTCTTTAACCAGGTGAACGGGAAAAGCCGTTTTTTTGATTTCCTTACCCTCCCTTCGGGAACGCCGCCACTGGGCCAGCTCTTCGCGGAAACGGGATTCTCTTTTCTTAAACTCTCGCCACATCCGCGTATCTCTTTTATCCGGAGTGGTAGCGAACAAGTCAATACTCGACAGGAACCGATACTCTCCTGAACGCATCCATTTTTTTGCTTCTCGTAGGAAAGACTCTATCGTCAGGAAGGATTCCCGGTCGAAATAGAGTGTGGGGAGCTGAGCAATGATATAGTAGTACTTATCCATCCTCTCGATCCAGGATTTCAATCAGGCGGGGATTCAAGAACATTTTCAGTATGCTGGCGATGGTCTCGTCCGAAAAATCGTAGTACACGTCCTCGCCTTTTTGTCCGATGCGGAATCCCTTGTTCACATCGCTGCTGGCATGAATGGTAATGGTTTTTTTCAAATCTTTCTTGATGCTCGTAAAAAGCAATTTTTCCAGTTCCTTTTTATCCCCTTCGCTGACTTCGATATCGATATTAGGGTTTTTCAACCATTTATCGACGATCTTCAAGATGATTTCTTTCAGAAAATCGGGCGTCAGTGTGCCGGACACCTCTTTCTTGAACACATGGTCGAATAACGCCGAGAACCGCTCTCTCATCAGGAGTTCCGAGTCGCGGACAGCCTGCTTCAGGTCTGTTTCTGAACTCTTCTGCATCCGATCGGTCTGCTGCTTGGCATCTTCGATGATCTTTTCCGCTTCTTTTTTAGCTTTTTTTACGATCCCCTCCGCCTCCTTTTGGGCCTTCTTCAGCATCTCTTCGGATGTTTTCTGAGCCCCCTCGACGCCTTCTTGTTTAATGCGTTCAATGAGACTTTCGAGTTTGACGTCCATCTATTCGCCCTCATGATTGATGATCAGACAAGATAACGCAGTACAAACGAGAATGTTCAATGAATGTATTCTCCGAAAGTGAGCATCAAGATTATTCGATTGATCCAGCTCCCATTCAATTCAACATGTCGCACGCAAAAAACACACCAAAACCCGGAGTAAGGTGCTTAAAATGCTTTGGAGATCATTCTAATGGTGTTGAAGGGATGATATATCTTAAAAACTGAGGCTGTCTAAATAACTATAATAACAAATAATTAGAGAATGGAGCATTTTTTATCCACCTCATCCATGGTGTGTGTTTCAAAAGCGAGGAATTCCTTTCCTCTTGTGGGAAAAATTACCCTGGAATGGAGCATTATTACCCATTGCCTGCAACCTGGGTTTGCTGCTCTGGTTTTACGTCTTCTCCTTCCTTCATGATGCATTTACCATCAAAAAACGCGCCCTCATCGATCACAAGGCGAGAGGCTTTTATATCTCCAGTTACGGAAGATTTGGATTCCAGAAGAACTTTGGCTTCCGCCGTGACATTCCCCTGAACCTTGCCCGCCAGCATGACATTTTTCGCATTGATCTCTCCGACCACTCTCCCTTCTTTGCCCACCACGACGGTGTCGGTGACATCAATCTTTCCCTTCACCTGGCCATCGATACGCAGACTGTTCTGAATTTTGAGATCACCCTTGACTGACGAGCCTTTCCCGATAATCGTGTTGAGCTCTCCTCCCCGACCGAACTCTGCATTCGATTTTATTTTCACAGGATTCTCCTAAACTTCTCTTTTGGACCTCGTA
>CAZTKR010000276.1:0-5354 GCA_964614115.1 uncultured bacterium
GTCCATCTACCACCAATTCATCACCAATCCGGATCGTCTTGAATAGATTAATACTGGTGGCTTGCTACCCATACCATTCGGTTGTTCTTACGAAGAAGGTATCCGGAAGGCAATTATGAAATGTTTTAAATTCATCCTCATAACAACCGTCTGTTTCAACACGCTTTTGCATGCACGAACAGATGTCGATAGCACGTATTATTGCCGGTTGTATTTTCTCTGCAAATTCTGGGGATATGCAAAATAGTTTCATACGGAAGTGGCCAAGGGCCGCAGGCATTGGGATGATATATTCATCGAAACACTGGCGGATGTGAAGGCTGCCCAGGATGATCAGGCGTATAATGCGGCTTTGCTACATATGCTCCAGAGAGCGGGAAACATGACGAAACCTTCCTCGTTTTTACCGCTCGTTTCAGACAGCCTGAAATTCAACCTCGATCTCAGTTGGATACAAGATACCATCTTTTCGTATGAGGTGAAGGCGGAATTGGATACGATCCGGCAGTATTTTCGGCCCAGGAGCAATTACTACGTTGAGAGTGATTACGAGGGTGGGAGCCCGAGCTTCGATTCCGATCTTAAATTTTCTCAACAGGGAATTGACTCAGACCTGGAAGAGCCGTACCGTTTGCTGGCGTTGTTCCGATACTGGAATATCATCAATTATTTCTTTCCTTTTAAAAACATCATCGATCAGGATTGGGATACGACGTTGATGGAATTCATCCCGCAGATGGTGAACGCCGATGATAATGTGTCCTATCATCTCGCTTTTGTTAAGTTAGCCAAGCGAATCAACGATACGCATGCCTATGTTCAGAGTGCGGTCGTCGATGCATTGTTCTACGGGGATTATTTTCTCCCTCTGGTCGTGAAATACATCGATGATAAAACAGTGGTTACTCACGTTTTGACAGATGAAGAAGACATCCACCCCGGTGATGTCATCCTGAAAATGGATGGCATGACGATCTCGGCATGGCGAGACAGTCTTCGAACATACACGGCCGGTTCCAACGATGCGGCTATCGAATGGATCGTCAATCGGCTTATCGTTCGGGGATCGCTGAAGGACGTCTCCCTGACGGTCGAGGATGACCAGGGCAGCAGGGAGGTCACGCTGGGGAGGGATGTTCACAGGGACGATTATTACGCCATGCTGGAGAACGACGGGCCGATCTGGAAATTACTCGACACGGAAACTGGAAAGCTGGGCTACGTGGATATGGGCAGACTCCTGTACAATCATATCGATTCCATGTTCAACGACCTGTGGGACGCGGACGGTATTATCTTCGATGTCCGTAACTATCCCAACAAGACCATCTGGAGTATGGTGCGGTATCTTTTCGACGAGCCCGTCCATACGGCCGAGACGATTGCTCCGGATGTCGAATATCCCGGCACGGTGTACTGGACATCGTCCTACGATGGAAGGGGGGATTTTTCGAGAACCTATGACGGACGGATATTCATTCTGTTTGATGAAACCACGTTGTGTCATGCCGAGTACACCGTGATGGTTCTGGAGCAGTATCCCGGGGCTGTGAAGATCGGAAGTCAAACGGCCGGAGCCGTCGGTAATGTGTCCATCGTAACCTTACCCGGCGGCATCGAAACGTATTTCACGGGACTGGGTGTGTTTTATCCGGATTATACGCCCACGCAGCGCGTGGGCCTCGTTCCCGATATTACGGTTTATCCGACGATTCAGGGCATCCGCCAGGGACGCGATGAAGTCCTGGATGCTGCGATTGCGTGTTTCCTAGAGACAGGGATCGCAGGGCATAAATCGGCTCAGAGACGACCCGATCCCGTCATCGAACTCTGCCAGAACGTCCCCAATCCGTTCAATGCGTTGACACACATTCATTTTCGAGTAGAAAAGCAGGGCCGTATCTCGATACATGTTTATAATGCCATGGGACAGCGCATTCGAACACTCCTCGAAGACGTCCGATTTCCGGGTGAGTACCGGGTTCTATGGGATGGACGGAATGATGCAGGGCATGACGTCGGCAGCGGCGTCTACATCGTGCGCCTTCAAAGTCGGCATGGAACGCAAACGAAAAAACTCCTCTATATAAGATAATGGAATATTATTTTCTTGCTTTACATAAGTTTATTTATTATCTTTATGCCCGCAGAGTCGTATTTATTGCAGGAGGATTTAGGTTGAAAAAAGGGATTCATCCTGAATATAAGAAAGCCACGGTGACCTGTGCTTGCGGGCACACCTTTCAGACGTTTTCCACCGTGGGAGACATCAACGTAGAAATCTGTTCCAACTGTCACCCGTTTTTCACGGGCAAACAGAAGCTGGTCGATACTGCCGGTCGTGTTGAAAAATACAGGCGAAAATACAAGCTGGAAGAGAAAAAGTCGGAAAAGGTCACAGAAGAGACACAAGACAAGAAAGACCAGAAAGAATCTTAGACGGATTACAGACATGTTTTTACGGAATACGGACGTGGGGGCCGTGTTCCGTTTTTTTGTATTTCTGAGGGCAAACATGGACGATTCTGAGAAGGTGCAGGTTGGCGGGCAGGCCGTTATCGAGGGTGTGATGATGCGTTCTCCGGAGTTTGTAACCGTTGCCGTGCGAAAGCCCGACGGTAACATACTCCTGAAAAAGGATAGGTATACGTCGTGGACGAAGCGGTTAAAAGTACTGGGCTTCCCCATCATACGCGGGGGCGTGATTCTCATCGAATCCCTGGTCTTGGGCATCAAAGCCCTCAACTTTTCCGGTGATGTGGCCATGACCGAGGAGGAGAAGAAGAAAAATCCAGACAAGGTTCCCGATAAACGATCGAAACTGTGGACGGCCGGGGCCGTTGTCCTGGCTCTGGGTCTGGGCATAGGTCTGTTTTTCTTTCTCCCGCTTTTGCTCACAGAGCTGATAGGCGTGAAAAGCGGCCTGTTGTTCAATCTCATCGATGGAATCATAAGGCTCATCTTTTTTCTGGTATACCTGGCCTTGATCAGTCTCTGGAAAGAAATTCGCAGAATATTCGAATATCATGGCGCTGAGCATAAATCGATCTTCGCGTATGAAGAAGGCAAACCCCTCACCGTGGAGGGGATTCGGTCGTTCACGACGCGGCATCCCCGTTGCGGTACCAGTTTTTTAATCGTTGTCATGCTGGTTGCCCTGGTCGTATTTATCGTGCTGGGGAAGCCCCAGAATTGGGGAGATCGATCCATACGGTTTTTATTCATCCCTGTTATCGGCGGCATTTCGTACGAGATCATCCGTCTGTCCGGGAAGAAATTCGGAAAAAAATTGGCCAAAGTACTGGTTTCGCCGGGGCTCTGGCTTCAGAAAATTACGACCAAGGAGCCCGACAACAGTCAACTGGAGGTCGCCCTGGTGGCCCTCAACGGTGCCCTGGATCGAGACGTGGGTGCCAATGTAGAGATGTTCTCTGGATAATTCTCATGCACGATGCCGATATCCGATGCTGTGATGACTCCAAAGTGATGGATGATTCCTTGGAATTCAGGGCGCGGGCAGATGTAGTCATGATTCACGGAGCGTGAAAGTCCGATGGAAACCAACAGGCTGCTTGAAAAAATAGGGAAGATCGAACAACGCCTCCAGGAGCTGGAGAAGGCCTTAGAGGATGCATCCGTAGTGAGTCGTCCGGAGAAGCTCACCGCACTGAGCAAGGAGCACAGCCAACTGCTTCCCATCGTCCAAAAATCCAAAGAATTTCAAGATATCATTAAAAAGATACAGGATGCGACGGACATTCTGGAGTCATCCTCTGACGCCGAACTGAAGGACTTGGCCAAGGAGGAATTAGAAGAAAATAGAGCCCTCGAGGAAACGTTGGAACACGAATTGAAAATTCTACTGATTCCTAAAGATCCACGGGACGACAAGGGCGCTATCATGGAGATACGGGCCGGCACGGGCGGGGAGGAGGCTGCTCTGTTTGCCGGAGATTTATACAGGATGTATTCCAAGTACATCGAGCGTCGGGACTGGAAAAAAGAAGTTCTCAGTTCGAATCCCACTGAACTGGGAGGATTTAAAGAAATTATTTTTTCGGTATCAGGGCAGCAGGCCTTCGGACAGCTGAAATTCGAGAGCGGCGTCCATCGTGTCCAAAGGGTTCCCCTTACGGAGACCAGCGGCCGGATACATACGTCGGCTGCTTCGGTGGTTGTCCTTCCCGAAGCCGAAGACGTCGATGTGGATATCGATCCCAAGGACTTGCGCATCGATGTGTACCGATCATCAGGGCCCGGCGGTCAGAGTGTGAACAAGACCGATTCGGCTGTACGAATCACGCACACTCCTACGGGCATGGTCGTCACATGCCAGGATGAAAAATCCCAGCATAAGAATAAAGCCAAGGCCATGAAGGTGTTACGGGCGCGACTCTATGATTTAAAAAGGAAAGAAGAAGAAGCCAAGCTGACAGCCAGTCGCCGTTCGATGATCCGGTCGGGTGACCGGAGTGTGAAGATTCGGACCTTCAATTTTCCCCAGAGTCGTGTGACGGATCACCGCATCAATCTGACGTTGTACAGACTCCAGGAAATCCTGGACGGGGACCTGGACGAAGTCATCGAACAGCTTCAGATTGCAGAGCGGGATGAAAAGCTCCGAGAAGAGAGCGAATAAAATACCAAACTTTAACGTTCCAGACAAATCGGGGGAATCAAGATGCTTGCCAAATACAGATTGTTATCATTCATCGTTCGTTTCTGTAGCGTCTGTTTCATCGGGGTCTTAATCTCTTTGAGCTATGGACAAGAAGACGGATCGCCGGATAGCCAGCAACGTGTACCTCCGGGGCAGCGGGTCATCCAGGATTTTCCTCTTCTCCACATCGCGGCGATTCCTGATGTGAATCGGACGAATTGGACTCTCAAAGTCACAGGAGAGATCGAGCATCCTTTTCATCTCCAATGGGCCGATTTTGTGAAGCTGGATACAGTCGCGTCGGTTTCGGATTTTCATTGTGTGACAGGCTGGTCGCGCTTGGACAATCATTGGCAGGGCGTGAGAATCCGAGATATTCTCCAAATGGCCGAGCCGAAAGAATCGGCCGAGTACGTGACCTTCATCAGTGCCGACGAGTATACGACCTCGCTTCCCATATCCCAGTGCACTGGGGATGACGATATTCTGGCTTTTCGGTGGGAGGGAAAAGCGTTGACCAAGGAGAACGGCGGGCCCGTCCGGGTTGTCATTCCGGTAAAGTATGCGTACAAGAGCGCCCTCTGGGTCGTGGCGTTGAAATTGACAAAGAAACAGGAACTAGGCTATTGGGAGAAACGAGGCTACAGCAACTCGGCCGATCCCTGGAAGGAAGAGAGGTATTCGAGATAAATCA
>CAZTKR010000277.1:0-5339 GCA_964614115.1 uncultured bacterium
GTCATATCCCCCGCTCATCGGGAATCAGTGTATCTCAGTATAATGATTTAACACGTGATCGAGGTAGGTATGATACTTCTTGGGAAGCCCCCGGTAGCAGGACAACGATGATTCGGATTCGGGAGACCGTTTTCTGTCCGGCTGCAGGAAAGGCCGGAGATTATGCAGGTAGCCTCTCATCTTGGCC
This sequence comes from uncultured bacterium, assembly GCA_964614115.1. GTDB lineage: Bacteria > Zhuqueibacterota > QNDG01 > QNDG01 > DSAB01 > CAZTKR01. The sequence continues at coordinate 188 of CAZTKR010000277.1, forward strand.
TCGACTCTCTGGATGATATCCTCATCATCCGATCCGGCGATATCTCTGGCGGCTCGATGCATATCGTAATCATGCTTCACCAGATACTCGAAACAGAAACCCCGAAAGTATTCGGTTATCGTCCCCCGATCCCGGTTATCCAGGGTACGTGCGGTCTGACTGATGGCAGAACGAGAGAACCGGAAAGCTCTCAGCATCGTCAATATCTGCTCCTCCAGGGGATGATACATCGTGTGCGGCAGGGAGGAAGGATGGCTTTCGCGAATCTCCTGGGGCAAATCGACCTGCTGGATCATCTCCCGTCCCTCGCTCTTGGCCAGAATAGCCGCCCGCCGGACGACATTCTCCAGTTCACGCACGTTTCCCGGCCAGCGGTAATCCCGCATGAGTTCATGTGTCCTGTCCGAAATCGTTGAAATGTCATCGAAACCGTGCTTCCTGAGAAAGTGCCGGGCCAGGACAGGAATATCATCGGGTCGTTCCCGCAATGGCGGAATCGTCAATGTAAAGCCCTGGAGACGATAAAACAGGTCTTCCCGAAACGTTCCCTTATCGACCTCGGATTTCAAATCCTTGTTCGTGGCTGCGATGATGCGTACATTCGCCTTCAGGGTCCGCTCACCGCCCAACCGTTCGAATGTCCCATCCTGGAGGACACGCAACAGTCTGGCCTGGAACGCCGGTGCCGTCTCCGTGATTTCGTCCAGGAAAAGGGTTCCCCCGTCTGCCAGTTCGAACCGTCCACGCCGTCTTGAGTGTGCACCGGTAAAGCTGCCCTTCTCGTGTCCGAACAGCTCGCTCTCCAGGAGCGTTTCGGGCAGGGCACCGCAATTGATTGCCACAAAAGGCGCATTTTTTCGATGGCTCGTCCGATGAATCGCCCTAGCGATGAGTTCCTTTCCCGTGCCCGTCTCACCCTGTATCAGCACGGGTATATCATCCGACCCGATTTTATCCACCAGTTCGAGCATCGACACCATCTTACTGGCCGGGGCGTGTACAATCTCTCGGTATTGCGCCTTGGATATATCCTTCTTGGGTATGCGATACGCTTCCAGGTCGCGGATTTGTTTTTCCAGGGTCAGGAGGGCTGCCTGTTTTTCTTCGGCCAGTTGCTGACTCTGCTCCGACAAGGCCTTCTTTTCCTCTAATTCCGATGCCAGCCTGCTCTCCAGTTCGACCAATCTCGTCTGTGCTTCTTCCAGTTGATCGTGCTTCTGGGCGATCCGGGCTTCCAGGAGACGACTTTCCACGCGATCCTGCGTCCGTAAATGTCGGGATTTGACCAACCCACCGTACGCCATCGTCAGAATAAAACCGAGTATGGGATAGATGAGGGGCAAGATGATACGGAACACGGAAAACAGTAGCACCGCAACTGACAGATAGACGAGCAAAACACCCAGGCCCATACTCGAGACGAACCGAATGCGTTCCTTTCTCCAGAGCAGCCAAGCCATGAACATCATCACCAGGAGGATGAGACCCTGGAGCCATGGAGGTGTTCCCCTTAGGATGTGCCGGTACACAATGTTTTCTGCGACAGTGACATGGACCAGAGCAGCCGGCAGCCCATCCGTCAACGGCGTTGCCTCGATGATGGGTACGGTCGGTGAAGCAGCATCCACGATAACGAGTTTGTCTTTGAGATCCAGGGAATCCGGGGAGGCTTCGAAGGTGTGGAGGACATGCAAAAATCCCATGGAAAGGATGCGATCCGTACCTCCAAAATGATCCAGACGCATTCGGCCCTTTTTGTCCAGGGGAACGACCGTGTCTCGTCCTGCCCGATTCTCAAGAACGAGGCTTTTGGGTGTGACGCGCATTCGGGCATCGGATCCTGTGTATAAGCGGGCCATCTCAGCACCAAAGCAAAGTATACAAGAATCCCCAGCAGCCACGACGACGGGTAGCTTTCGAACCACCGATTCACGACCCAAGTTGCTGAATCCGATGCCGGCCACATGGTTCTTTAACGACGGGATGGGCAAGAGCGCATCCTCCCCGACGAACATTTCTGCGGGCCGTCGGGACGGCTTTCGTGAATCCGATGTGCCGTCGACCAACGCCGTGAAGGCCGTGGGCAAACAGATCCTGCCCGATGACTCGAAAAAATCCGCAAGACGTCGATCGAATTCCGGATAATGCCGATCCGGCCTGTCGAACAAGGCATACAGGCCGATGACCCTCGCACCCCGTTGTGTCAGAACATGGGCCATGTATCCATAATAATCCCGGGTAATGGGCCAGCCTCCCATGGCCTGGATATCCTCATCACTCAGATAGAGATAGACGATGTCCTGGGAAACGGGCCTTCCGCCCCGTATGTTAAAGAGCACGTCCACACCGGCATTTTCCAGGGCATTGTTCCAGGGCATGGGCAGTACCATCAGTAAAAAAAGTACGATGAATATTCCCCAAAACCCCAGTACTGTGAAATTAGACGATACTATTTGCCGGGGTCGCTTCATGTTCGACTCACGGTTGCCGTTGGTTTATCCCTCGAATATATAAAAGTTAAATAATCTCTGATACATTAGCAAACATTTTTTCGATAGAATTTATCCATATAAACTTGCGATTTTAAGACGAAAACTGTATCTTGCCTATAGTTTACGAATCATCGCAATGAATGATTCATCGATAAAGTCTCTTAAAGACGAAAAGGAGTCTCACCATGAAGACAAGAATCGCAGTCGTATTCGCACTTGCCCTTGTTTGGTGGCTCGTGGCCCTCCCTGAAATCGCCCCTGCCGATGTCTTCCTGAAGCAGAAACAGCATAACGACAGCATGACGATGATGGGACAAACCCAGCCGGAGAAAGACCTGATCACGACGGTCTGGATAACCGACGATAAAATTCGCGGCGATAATGAAGAAGAGTCGACCATCATCCGCGTGGATAAAGGCGTCACCTATATGCTCAATCATCGGGAAAAGACATACATGGTGATTCCCATGGATATGTCCAAGATCATGTCTTCCACCCTTCCAGAAGCCGATAAGGATGAGCTCAAACAATTCCAAGCCATGATGCAGAATATGATGAAAATGGAGATTACCATCACGCCCACGAATGAAAAGAAAAAAATCGGAAAATGGGATTGCAAGAAATATCTTCAAGAAATGAAAACATTCATGGGCCCGGTAACGACCGAAATCTGGGCAACGGACCAGATTCGCGTCAACTACGATGTGTACACGAAATTTTCCGCTGCCATGTTTGCCTCGATGCCGGGCATGCAGGGCATGGCCGAGTCCATCACAAAAGAGATGCAGAAGGTCAAGGGGGTGGCCGTCAGTACGAAAACGACCAGTACGATGATGGGGCAGACCTTTTCCTCCAGTACGGAACTCCTGGAAGCCAAGGAGGGCAAGGCACCGGCCGGGATTTTTGACCTTCCGTCTGGATACAAGAAGACCGAGATGGGAGGACCGGGAATGCAGCATCGAATGCGATAAATATTAAAAGAATGCCGCGGAACCATGCATGTACTCTCCAAGCGCCCTGACCGGCGTTCCACGCTTGCGGGTCTGACTCTACCTGGACAAAGCCGAAGACAACCTCTTGGCCTTTATCAAGATGCGGGCGTATCTGTACGGTGAAGATACCTTCTTCTGGTTGTTGGGCCACAGAGTGACAGCGGATTTAACGGATTGGCCGTGCACCTCCGAGAGGTCGTAGATGCCCGATATCCCCGGTACCATACGGCACCGGAACGCTTCACGGGTCCCAACGAGACGACCTGGACTTATTTCAAGAGACTCCTCGAACAAGGGGGCTATAAATAAATCACGGGGAAACAAACCATGGTACAGCATCAAAAAGTCACGCATAATTGGATCGTATCCCTGATGAAAAACATGGAAGACCAGTTTCAGCCGGACTCCCGTATGCGGCTCATGGAATCCTGCGGCCGGGATTGTGCCCGGCGGAGTTCCATCTATCCGACTGGGACAGAAACGAACGATCCTGTAGCCTTCGCAAACACGCTGAAACGATTCATCGGTGAGGAAAACGTGATAGTCCAGGACGGCAAGATTCGCCTCCAGTACGACACCTGCTTCTGCCCCCTGGTGGGCAAGGGACCGGATAGGCTACCCGAGACATATTGCCACTGCTCTGTGGGCTGGCTGAAAGAGATGTTCGAAAAAGCGTCGGGAAAACCCGTCGACGTTGAATTGATCCAATCCATCAAACAGGGTGCCCCCTCGTGTCAATTTATCATCCGATGGTGAACCGTGAGAACCAAACGATAGCGTGGAGGTAGGCTATGAATGCCTTCAGACGTATTCTCGTACCCCTATTGGGAATGCTCGTATCAGTCGCCCTCATCACCTGCCAGAAAAGGCCCGCGAACATCGCAACGTCCAGCGATGGCGTATCCATCGTCTACAAAACCTACGGACAGGGCAACCCAACCCTGGTCTTCGTCCACGGCTGGTGTTGCGATAAAAGCTACTGGGATGCACAGGTGCCCCATTTCGCGCACAAGTACCGGATCGTCACCCTCGACCTGGGCGGTCACGGGGAATCCGGTCTGAATCGTAAAGACTGGACCATCCAAGCCTTCGGAAACGACGTCCTGGCCGTCGTCCAGCACCTACGGCTTTCGTCGGTCATCCTCATCGGGCATTCCATGGGAGGTTCGGTTATCGTTGAAGCGGCCAGGCAGTTGCCGCAATCCGCAATCGGAGTGATCGGCGTAGACACGTTCCAGGATATCGAACGGCAGCCGACTCAGGAGGATATCAACACGCTGATGGAGCCCATGCAAGAAGATTTCGAGACGAGCACCATGAACTTCGTGTGCCAGATACTGTTCACACCGGACGCCGATACGACCCTCATGGCCGAAGTTGCCGAGGACATGGCCTCGTCGCCCAAGGAGATAGCCCTGAGCGCCCTGGAGAATGCATGGAATTATAATATGCAGGAAGCGTTCGCAGACATTCGGATTCCCATTTGCGGCATCAACTCCGATTTTTATCCCGTGAATATCGATGCCGGTAAGCATTATGCCTCCTCGTTTGAAATCACTTTCATGTCCGGTGTCGGGCATTTTCTGATGATCGACGACCCCCAGACTTTTAACGGAAACCTGGAAGACACCATCCAGGCATTGATGCATCACACGGCCGGAGGATAAG
>CAZTKR010000278.1:0-5301 GCA_964614115.1 uncultured bacterium
CATTCCCTTGTCGATAATCCTCCCCGGACGAAGACCGCTCCGATAATGAAACCCGCCGACTCGAACGACATAGCGAGCCTGGCGGTCATGAACTTGTCCGCCCCAGATGACTCCGTCCTTGTGCACGATGCCGGCGGTTTCGGCGGGATAAACGATACTCCAACGGTTGATTTTATCGGTATGGGGTATTGTGTCATACTTCACAAAATTTAAACAACCATCCGCCCGCACACCCATCGTCATTTTATTAATATTCAGAAACGTTGCCATCGGCTCGCCAGTGGGTTTCCGAAGCGAGGAGATCGTATCTTCAATCCACATTTTTTGAGCGTGAGTAGACGTGAATGTCAAGAACGAAAATACGAGGCCGAGTAAAAAACAATAACGATTCACATTCCCACCCTCCTTGTTCATTTGATTATCTCTGGCCACATTACCGCGCAGCAATCACCTCTCTCTTATAGAGATGCAAAATCTATCCGATTTCCATAAAATAAATTGCATTCCACCATATTTCTTTTTATTTTAGGATACTCTTTTAAGGGTTTCCCAGAGATGTTACTCTTTCGAAAATACCGATCCCATGCACCCGACGCGGCGTTAATCGATGCCTATAGAAACTCCAGCGATGCCTATGCTTTGGAGGCTCTTCTGGGACGATACGCCCATCTGGTGTACGGCGTCTGTCAGAAATACCTAAAAAACGAACCGGACAGTAAAGACGCTGCCATGGAGGTGTTCGAGAAAGTAATCGATGCCTTAAAAACGCACGACATTATCAATTTCAAGGTCTGGTTATATGCAGTGGCTAAAAATCACTGCTTGATGAAGCTCCGCAGTACGAAGCGGAGAAAAATCGACTTTACAAATCCTTATGAAATCGAAAAAAAATGTATGGAAAATCCCGGTTTTTTGCATCTTACTCATGAGAACCAAGACCGCGTACGCGATTTGAATGAGGCTATCGGCCGGCTCAACCCGGCGCAGCAAACGTGTATCTGCTTGTTCTATCTCGAAAAAAAGAATTACAAGGATATTGCAGCAACCACGGGATATGACATGAAAAAGGTGAAAAGCCACATTCAAAACGGTAAACGGAATCTAAGAAAGTTGTTAATAACGAGTAAAGGTGATAAAAATGTCGACCACTCCAAAAAATAATCACTCGTCCGTGTCGGACATATTTGCCAACACGCCGTGTCTGACCCTGGACCAACTCACGGCCTACGTGGAAGAACGGCTGTCTGCTCACGACCGCCATGAGGTGGAAAAGCATCTCATCGACTGCGAGCTCTGTTCCGATGCCGTGGAGGGTATGACCCTTGCAGTAGACAGCGCAAACATTAAAAAGACGGTCCATGCGCTCAAGAGCGATCTCCATGCTCGCCTCCATAACCGCCCGGTCGTATCGCTTCCCAGGAAAAAATCCTGGAGAATCGTAACCATTCCGGTGGCAGCCGTTGTTCTTATAGGTCTGGTATCCATACTCTACACCGTACTGCAAAAGCCGAGTACGGACGTTCTTTTCTCTCGATATTTCGAGCCCTATCCCAACACGGTTCCCCTGATGCGCGGTGAGAGTCCATCCGGCAGGATGGAATGGGCGATGACGGAGTATGAAGCGGCCGATTATGCCGCTGCCCTGACCATGCTTCGGGAGATTATCGCGTTCGATCCAGAGAACATGACAGCCCTTTTTTATGCGGGTGTCAGTTGTCTCTGCATCGACCAGCCGAAACAGGCCATCGGATATTTTCAGAGAACATCCCAAGGAAGTACGGATGAGTTCCAGGAGCAAACCCGATGGTATACAGGACTCTCGTACCTTCGAGGTGGTCAATTGGATAACGCCGAAGCGATTTTCCGGGAGATCATCGCGAATGAACGTCATTATAAGAAGGAGGAAAGCATCCAACTGTTGAAGGCGCTGATGCGAGACAGCGACGGATGAGAAGCCGTTTGTACATAATCACCATCCTCTGCCTGGCGGTTTGTCTGCTCCGGGATACGGCGGACGCGAAAACAGGCCCTGCACAGCCATCCTCACATCATGACATTCAACAACCTCTGATAAGGCTCCAGTGGGCAGAAAAAGAAGTCCGGGGCATTGCCGACGGTCTTCATGGCCGGGCGTTCTGTCGCCGCATGGCCACAGAGGATGTATTCAAGCGCAAGGCACCCCAGGCCGGCATCATCCACCTGGCCACGCACGCCATCGTGGACGATGAAAATCCCCTGTATTCCAAACTGGTGTTTGCCGAGGACGCAGCGTCCAGCGAGGACGGTTTTTTAAACACGTTCGAACTGTACAACATGAAACTCAACGCCCGTCTTGTGGTCCTGAGCGCCTGCAATACCGGATATGGCAAGGTCGTACACGGGGAAGGCATCATGAGCCTGGCTCGGGGATTCATGTACGCCGGCTGTCCCTGCATCGTCATGAGCCTCTGGCCCGTGGACGACCAGTCCACGGCCGGACTGATGAAAGGATTTTTCTCCGGCCTGGCCCAGGGCCTCCGAAAAGATACGGCACTCAGACAGACTAAACTCGACTATCTGAAACAGGCCGACGCCGTTCAATCGAATCCCTTCTACTGGGCAGGATTCGTCTCCATAGGAAACACCCACCCCATCCCAATCAGAATGCACAAGAACCATCCCACGTGGTTACTCATGGGGATCGTGGCAACCCTGGTTCTTGTTTTGCTATTCTGGGGCATACAGGTAAAAAAAACCACTCCTTTGAAAATGACTTTGGGTATTTTGATGGGTACAGGACTGGTTGTTTTTATCCACGTCACAATCCCGAGAACCTACTCCCAGACAGAAGCGGAGATCGTTCCGGCCGATACCTTGCGGGCGAATGCCCATTGTGCAACGGCACAGCGATGGGTAGAAACATCGGAATTCGACAGCGCTGTCGTTTATTTTGATAAGGCCCGGGCCATATACGAGGCCGAAAAAAAATACGACCGCATTCTGATATGTCTGAACGGTATCGGAGAGATGCTCACGAAAAAAGGTGCCTACCAGGAGGCGGAGCAGCAGCTGAACCATGCCTCGGAGATCGGCCGACGCTATCTGGGCGAGGAGCATCCGGAAGTTGCCCAGACATACGCCAACCTCGGAATCGTCTATTACCTGCGGGGAGAATACGACCGTGCCCTGGATGTCTTCCACCGCGCCCTGAACATCCGGCTGAACGTCATGGGCAAAAACCATCCCCTCGTGGCCAAGATGTACAACAACCTGGCCATCATATACGGATACATCAAGGGCGATTACGACAAAGCCCTGGAATTCTTCAACCAATCCCTGGCCATACAACTGGAACAAGTCGGCCAGACACATGCCGATGTGGCCGCTTTATACAACAACATGGGTAACATCTATCATGTGAAAAAAGATTTCCAGCGAGCCCTGTCGCTGGCCCATAAATCGCTAACCATCAAGCGAGAACTCCTGGGAGAGAACCACATCGATGTGGCCACGAGTTACAATAACATCGGTCTGGTGTACGAGGATATGACTGAATACGATGAAGCCATCGCCCATTATCGCAAGGCACTCGCCATAGAGCGCGACATCCTAGGGCAAGACCATCCGAATATCGCCCTCTACTATCACAACATCGGCTGTGTGTATCATAAAAAGGGAGACGACCGTAGAGCCATCACACATTTGACCAGAGCGTTATCCCTTCGCCACCGGGTGTTCGGTGAGAAGCATCCCGATCTGGCGGTGAGCTATCAAGAACTGGGGAAAGTCTTCCTCCGGCAGCAATCCTTCGACCAGGCCCTGGAAAGTTACCAAAAATCCATCATCGCCCTGGTCGATGATTTTAATGAACATGACATCTATAAGAACCCTCCGCTCCAATACAAGGGGGCGGAATCCAAGCTGCTCGTCTCGTTGGAACTGAAGGCCGAAGCACTGGAAAAACGTTTTTCCACGCAGTCGAAAAACATCCGCGATATTCAAATGTCGATTCGTACGTTCGAACTTGCCTCGGCCCTCATCGATAGGATGAGTTGTGGGTACGAGGCGGAAGGCTCAAAAATTCTCCTGGGTGAGCGGGCACACGATATCTATGAAAAGGCCATCCATGCGGCATTGGTCCTCTATGAAACCACGCAGGATGAACAGTGCAAGGAAAAGGCTTTTGCATTTGCAGAAAAAAGTAAGGCCGGTGTCCTGAGGCAAATCCTCCTGGAGGGTAAGGCACGACAATTTGCAGGCATTCCCGAACACTTCCTGAAACAGGAGAGCGAACTCAAGGACGATCTGGCCTCATTGACAAAATCCCTGTTCGAGGAACGACAGAAAGGCGGACAAGCCGACAGCGCACAAATCATACAATGGCAGGATCGTCTCTTCACCCGAAAACGAGAATACGAATCCCTCATTCGCCAATTCGAGAAAGAGTATCCCGATTACTACAACTTGAAATATCGCGTGACCACGGCATCGTCCAGGGACATCCAGGAGAACATCCTCGACGACCAGACGACCCTCGTCGAATACTTCATCGGAGATGAGCGGATCGTCATTTTTACGATTACCCGGGCCGGACTGGATATCATTTCAGAGATGAAAAACGACCATTTCGAGGAGCAGATCACCTGCCTGCGCACGGGACTCATAGAACGAGACTATAGCTTGTATACGAAGAATGCGCATGCGCTTTACAGAACGCTCATAGAACCGGTAAAAAACAACATCGTTGGTAAGAACCTTATCGTCATACCCGACGGAATACTGGGGTATATCCCCTTTGAAGCGTTGATCACGGAGAAACCCCGTCAAACCGATGAAGATTACAGGCAACTCGCCTACCTCATTTACGCATATCAGACGACGTACAGTTATTCCTCCACGCTGCTACTGGAAAACACGAAGGAAGACGTCTACCCGGGCAACCACTCGTATGTGGGATTTGCACCCGTGGTTTTCCATCACTGATCTTCCTGGCCGACCTTATCCTATCATTCAAATGTAAAGAGATAGATGCTTATCCAGCCACGGAGTATTCTAATTTTTTCAGCACGGAGAGATTCTACGAGAAAGGAAGAGTGCTAAAGCATCAATTTCTTCAGCCTCTTGGCGCCTGCCCGGCTGGTGATGACCTCCTTCCCATCCTTCATCAGGCACTTGAGCCGGCCGTTGGTCCAGGGCTCCAGTTCCTGGACAGCCTCGAGATTCACCATGTAAGAACGATGGACACGAATAAAACGTTCGGGGTCCAGTCTCGTTTCCAGACGGCGTATGGCTTGGAGCACCAAGAAAGACCCTTTGGAGGTA
>CAZTKR010000279.1:0-5283 GCA_964614115.1 uncultured bacterium
CTGTTTCTGTTGGGTTTTGGAGACGAATTTACCGCTTTCTTTCATCATCTTGGCCACGGAGGTTTTCAACTGGGGAGAAGGCTTAAAATCCGGGACGATGCGATGGGGGATGTGCATCATTTTTCCCGTCTTGGGATTGGCGACGTGTTTTTCCTGACGTTCGCGCAGGCAGAACGTGCCGAATCCCCGTATCTCGACCCGATCGCCGTTCTGAAGAGCGAAACTGACGGTTGCCAGGAATCCGTCTATGACGGCCGTGGTTTCCACCTTGGTCAGGCCTGTCCCCTTGGATATCACATCGATGATGTCGGCTTTTGTCATGACTGCCTCCCCGTTCTTGAGGATGCCGCACGGTCTAATACAGAATATACTTGATATTCATCCCGCTCAGGCCACGGAGTATCCCTTCAATTTGCTGGAACAGGAGGTCGAACAATGTGACCCGGCGTCGTCTTTCTTTGACCACGGTGGGCTCGCCCCCGATGCCTCCCATCACGGCGGCCAGGCGGATGGCTTCCTGATAATCGCCCAGCAGATCGACGAGACCTTCCTCGTATGCCTGTTTCCCCGTGAATACCCGCCCATCGGCCAGGTTGAGTACTTTCCTTTTCGGCAATCCTCTTTCCTGAACGACGACATCTACGAATTGTTGGAATGCATCGTCCACCCACGACTGCAGATGGCGTCTGTCCAGGGGCGTCAAGTCGCGGTAGGGCGATCCCGTATCCTTGTATCGGCCGCTCTTGATCGTCTCGAACTTGACCCCGACTTTGTCCAGCAGTTCCCGAAGGTTGGCGAACTGAGCGATCACGCCGATGCTGCCCGTGGTCGTTCCTGGATTAGCCATGATGGTGTCTGTACCGCAGGCCACGTAGTAACCGCCCGAGGCTGCCACACTTCCCATGCTGGCCACGATGGGTTTTCCCTCGTCCCGGATTCGTCTGACCGTTTCGTATATCTCCTGGGCGGCGGCCACGCCGCCACCGGGGCTGTCGATACGAAAGACGATGGCCTTCACGGAGGCGTGTTCGCCGTACAGCTTGAATTGCCGGACGGTACTCCGGGAATCGTATATCGGCCCCATGAGTTCCACGATGGCCACTTTATCGCCCCTGCCAGACAAGACGACGCCCTCGCTCGTTTGTCTCATGGACACGAACGTGATCATCAGTATGATGAGAAAGATCATCCCTGCAGCGATGAACAGGCCGATGAGCCAATCTCTCTGTTTCGACACAACACGCCTCACGATTGACGATTAAAATGAATCGTCCCTAATCCTATCATTATAAATAAATTTAACTTAAAAGTCAACCCGAAAACCATTGAACGAAAACGATGCTTGGAGCCGGATACCCGGATCGTTTTTCCCAGGAGGATTTATTCTTCTCGTCTATTGAAGAGACGGGATGGTCATGAAGGCGGGAGAAGGTTTTTCGTGATTGAGAGCCGATCTTCGCTCTATGCCTTAACCGCGCCGTTCCTAAAAACGGTTGCCGATAAATCCGGATATCGTTTGTTTGTGCGGCGCGTCTGTGAGCACACGGATGTTATGCCCTGTTTTATCTTAATAAGATCATTTTATTAGAAACGACTGTATCGTCAATTTTTAAAATATACAGATACGTTCCGGAAGGTACTCTCAGATAGTCATCATTTGTACCATCCCATTTCATTCGGTAATTTCCTCGGTCTTGTTTTCCTGAGAATAATGTCTTTATCTTCTGTCCATTAATATTAAATATGGATAATTCAACATCCGCTCTTTTAGGTATTGTATACTCAATAGTCGTACAGGGATTAAATGGATTGGGATAATTACCTACAAGTTCGAAATTCTGAATGGTAGAATCATCAGAATCTATGACACCTGCTGGATCGATTAATCCATGGATGTCGTATCGTGAGAAAAAATTCCAGATCTCGGTCGGAGAATCGAAATACCAGGGCTTTCCCGGATAGTCAGCGGGATAATTATGGCCCGATCCTTGTGAATGATCAATTTCTTTAATCAATTCTACCTGAACACCATTATCGCCATCGGAATAGACGATTCTTTCAACCGTTATATTATCATTTGAATAAAGATCAGGCAAGCTCGTCATTGTGGGCATAGGATAACAATTATTGTAATTGACCCAAAGATCAATGACTTCTTCAACCGTGGGATCGCCGTACCAGAGCACAGATTTATCCAAAGTGTTGTTGATAGCCAATACGGGCATTGGGTGCTGACAATCGCACAACCGAATAAAATGATAAAAATCCATTTTCCCCTTGACTGGAGCAATAGCAGCAATGCGGCAACTCAACTCACATGCCAATGCATAACTGAAAAATCCTCCATTGGAATAACCAGTTACATAAATACGAGTCGTATCGATATGATATTGAGCTATTAGTGAGTCCATCAATGCATCGATAAAGCCAATATCGTCCACATTGTTCAAATTCCTGCGCACCATATTCCAGTCAGGATTTCTATACCTATCCAGCGCACCCTGGGGATAACAAACGATAACATTGGCTGTGTCTGCAATGGGTCTAAAATCAGCCTTGTTCATGAAATAGCTGGTAGTCTGATCAAACCCGTGAAAATTGAACACCAATGGTACAGAAGAGCTTCCAGTATATGTTGCCGGAATATAGAGGAGATAGCTCCTAATCCTGTCATCATGTTTTATTGTCTCATTTAGAGTTTGTTGTGCATTTACTCCATACCATTGAAAAAAAAATATAGCTAAAGTGACTGTGATTTTTATCTTCATCATTTGCCTTTTAACACCGATTGAAAAAAGGTTTTATTCGACTCTGATTGTGCCTGATTGTGGATAACATAATCATCCATATACTCAAGGAGGGGAATGGCCAGTCGGAGGACGTTCAAATCCGGCTCGTGAGTTATTACGAATGTACGAACCGTTCCAATCAAGCAGACCCGGTCATACTTTTCTCCACCGCCTGAATGACCTGAGCCACCTCGTCGTCCGTCAACTCCGGGAAAATGGGCAGACTGACCAATTCGCCGGCCTGTGCTTCTGTCACAGCGAGGAATTTCCCCTGAGGCCCATACTCGGCATAGGCGGGCTGAAGGTGCACGGGGACGGGGTAGTGTATGTCTGTCTGCACGCCCAGGGCGGCCATTTTTCCCCGAAAATGCTCCCGATCTTTGACTCTGATCACGAAAAGATGATAGCCGTGTTCCCGTCCTTCGGCTTCGACGGGGCAGACGACATCCAGGGATTCGAAGGCAGACGAGTACCGGGAGGCGATTTCCCGTCTCCGGCGAACCCACCCATCCAGGAAGGGGAGCTTGGCGCTCAATACGGCCGCCTGGAGTTCGTCCATGCGGCTGTTGATGCCTTTCATCACGTGGTGATACCGTTTTTCCTGGCCGTAGTCGCGGAGCCTGCGGGCGTTTTCTGCCAATCCGTGGTCGCGGGTGACGACCATGCCCGCATCTCCGTAGGCGCCCAGGTTTTTGGTGGGATAAAAACTGAATGCGGCGATGTCCCCAAAATTCCCCGCATGTTTGCCGTGGTACAGGGCGCCGTGGGCCTGGGCACAGTCTTCGATGACTTTCAGGTCGTGCTTTCGGGCGACATCCAAAATACCATCCATGTCGGCGCACTGGCCGTACAGGTGAACGACGACGATGGCCCGGGTTCGTGGGGTTATCCGGGCTTCGATGCATTCCGGGTCCATCGTGTACGTGTCTGAGTCGATGTCCACGAAAACGCATCGGGCTCCGGCAGACTCGATGCCGGCCACGGTGGGAACGCATGTGTTGCTGACCGTCAGGACATCGTCTCCGGACGAGATGCCGCAGGCGCCCAGGGCGATCTGAATGGCCTCTGTGCCGGATGCCACGCCGATACCATGGGTCAGTCCGCAGTATGTTGAAAAGTCCTGCTCGAACTGCTGGAGCTCTTTTCCCAAAAGGTACCAGCCGCTGTCCAGAACCCTCTGTACGGCGCGATCTATTTCGTCCTTGATTCGCAGGTAATTTCTCTTCAACTGGCCGAAGGGGACACGTACCTGTGTCATAGGTACTTCTCCTTGTGGGTGTCGTAGTACTGAATGGTGCGCTTAAGGCCGTCCTGCAGAGAAACTTTCGGTGTCCAGTTTGTGGCCTCTTTGAACTTGGAATAATCGCTGTAAAAATCGCCGATATCGATTCTCTTTCTTTCTTCCGGGAACGGCACGAGTTTGCACGAGCCCCTTCCGGCGATGGAAATCATCAGTTCGGCCAGGTCCTTCAGAGCGATTTTTTCACCGCCGAGGTTGAAGATACCGCCACGGCAGGCCGGTTCTTCCACGGCCGCGATGAGAGCGTCCACGGCGTCATCCACAAACGTCAGGTCGCGGAGTTGGTTTCCGTCGCCGTATACTTCGATGAGCTCATCGCAGACGACGTGCTTGATGAACCATCCGATAAATCCCTGACGCGGATTCTTGATGAGCTGCCTGGGGCCGTAGGTATTGGTCAGCCGGAGGGCCGTGGTCTTGATGCCGTACACTTGATGGTACAGGATGTGGTACTGTTCTCCGGCCAGTTTATTGATCCCGTTGGTATCCACGGGACAGAGAGGGTGGGTCTCGTTCACGGGTAAGCGCTGGGGTTTTCCGTAGAACTGCCGCGTGCTGGTATAGATGATCACGGCGTCGGGATTGTATTGTCGACACGCCTCCAGAAGATAAATCTGGGCCCGGACGTTGATGTCCAGGTCGGTGAGGGGATCTTTCATGCTGTCCATGTGGCTGACCTGTCCTGCCAGGTTGAAGATGACCTCATTGTTCTCCAGCAGATAGGGGAGGGTATGGGAATCGCGCATGTCCGAGAAGTTGATCTTCACACGGTCTCTCACCGGATCGATGTTGAATAAATTTCCGCCGTATTCGGGGATCATCGAGTCGATGATGGTGACATCGGCTCCGAGCTCTACGAGCTTGATGGCCAGGTTGCTTCCGATAAAGCCCAAGCCTCCCGTGATCAAGCATTTTGTACCGTCGAACGACATCGTGTATCCTTTCTATCGAATGCGCATTATTTTTTCGTTTTGTCCATGATCAAAAACCGGATGATCGGCACGACGCAGGGGATGAGGAGCCATAATACGATGACGATGGTGCGTATTTTATACATGGAAGCGCTCCTCTAATGAATATAAAACGTAACGAGATGATAAACAAGAGTTTTTCATAAGTATCAAATGAATAAACTAATGTTTGACATCGTCGTTCGGGTTCTTTACTTTAAAGACGTTTCAGTCGATCACTATC
>CAZTKR010000280.1:0-5273 GCA_964614115.1 uncultured bacterium
TGTTTATGCGTTCGAAGACATTCGAACGCTGAAGTGGAGCGAGGAACCCGAAAATCCGACGTCCGAGTCCATGGGACCGATGGTAGATTCAGAGCCAAAAGAGGAGGATGATCGGGTGACGTTCGACTTTGTTCCAGGGGCGACATCCAAACTCATCATCCAGCTTCCCGAGGACAAAGACCAAGAACTCGATTCAACAAAACCCGACAAGACATCCCAGAAATCCGAGATGGAACTGGGTCAAGCGGAGCTGGCAAAACAGTTCCTCCAGGGCTTTCGTGTGAGAGCCATGATTAGACTCGTCGATAGTCATATCGTTCAGACGAATGCTTCCTACGTGAAGAAGGTAAAGGGAAACGACTATGTGACGTTATTCGACATGAACATGGGCGAACTGTTGAAGGCTGAAGAGCAACTTCAAGAATTCCAGAGTCTGGAAGAAATCCGGGATATCAGCACGGCCCGCAGGCTCCTTAAGGGAGTACCGGGATTTGAGATTGAGCCCGCGGATCGTATTGAGATTCAATTTCGATAATTTTTAATATGGGGGACATGCCATGAATGTAAAAACCAACGTCGCAATCGCAACACTGATCGTTGTCTGGGCTCTGCCATCCCTGGGACAACGTATCCAGCCCGAGGACCTGGAATACCTAGGCGCATTCCGATTGCCCGAATTGGCTGGGGAACCCGACTGGAATTACAGCGGTCGTGCCATGACCTATTACCCGTATGGCGATCCGTCTGGGCCGGCAGACGGCTATCCCGGTTCCTTATTTGCTCTCGGACATGATCAATATCGGCATATTTCTGAAGTCGACATTCCTGTCCCTGTGATCTCAAACGCCAAGGATCCAACCGAGCTGAACACAGCGACCACTTTGCAGGGATTCTCCAACATCACGGGAAGCATGTTCGGGGATTTGGAAATGCAAACTGTGGGTCTGGAATACATGCCTGCCCAGGGTTCACAAACGACGGACAAACTCTATTTTTGCTGGGGTCAGCATCTCCAGTACCAGGAAGCAACGCACGGATGGTGTGAATTGAACCTCTCAGGTCCCCAAGCGGCCGGACCGTGGCATTTCGGCAATCACAACAACTACACCACCTCCGATTATCTGTTTGAAATACCCAGGGCATGGGCCGATGCGCACACGCCGGGCCAGTACATGGCCTCGGGCAGGTTTCGAGAGGGTGTCTGGTCGGGTCTTGGGCCGGCCCTTTATGCCTGCGCTCCTTGGGATGATGGCAATCCGCCTCTTCCCAATTCAACGCTTACCTCCATCACGCCGCTCCTCTTGTATGGTGTCGATGATCCGAATATTCCAGAGATTGTGGTTTCCGACGACAGGGAAATGAACGACTACAGTGGACCGGATCAATGGTCAGGGGGTGCGTGGCTCACCTATAACGCCCATTCCGCCGTAATTTTTGTGGGTACCAAAGCAACAGGCAACTGGTGGTATGGATACAGCGACGGCACTGTCTACCCCGAAACTCCACCCTACCCGCCCATTCCAGACCCGCCTCATGATAACCGAGGGTATTGGTCAGAAGGCATCCAGGCCCAGATCCTCTTTTACAACCCTGCAGATTTTGCGGCAGTAGCCGGCGGTACGATGGAAACGTGGGAACCGCAGCCATACGCTGTTCTTAACATCGATCCCTTTCTATTTAATCCTGGATTCGACCTTTGGCGATATAAAAAGCACAACGTCGGAGCCGCTTGTTACGACCGTGCCCGTCAATTGATTTACATCATCGAAAGGCTGGCGGATGAGGATAGGAGTCTCGTCCATGTCTGGAGAGTGAATGAGCCTTCTTCCGGGATCGAGGATGCATCGGTAACGCGACACTTCGAACTTTATCAGAATTATCCCAATCCATTCAATCCCAGCACAACCATACGGTATTCCATACCCAACCCCTCAGCGGTCAAACTTTCCATCTACAACATGCTGGGCAAGGAGATTGTATGCCTTGTGCATGAGAGACAATCGGAAGGTGTTCACAACGTTGTCTGGGACGGCCGGGATAGAGACCAGCATCGTGTCGGTTCGGGACTTTATATCTACAGGTTGGAAGCCGGCGGCCGTATTCAGGTTCAAAAACTGACGCTCATAAGATAGATGTTGCAGATTGGCTGAGAGCCAATCATCACATCGACAATCATGATTTCTTGGAGGATTTCTATGCTTCCATCGTCGGTAAGGCACATCCAGTACTACGTTCCTGAGTCGGATATTACTCATCGCATATCAATGTTCCAGTCGGCCCTTCGAGATGCCGAGATTGCTTTAGCCTACATCAGCCATCCAACGGATCTAATCTATTTTTCGGGTTCTATTCAGAATGGCATCCTCCTTATACCGTCAAAGGGTGAACCTGTTCATTTCGTGAAAAGAAGCCTGAAACGGGCCGAGGTTGAATCCTCATTAACGGTCCTTCCCTATCCGGGACGAAAAGGCATCCTGAACAAGGTCAAAGAATTCCTGGGGATGCACTCCCGTCTCGGAATGGCCATGGACGTAACGCCCGCATCCACCATCCCGTGGCTGACGGAGAAACTCTCAGGCATCGACATCATAGACATTAAAAACATCGTTTTACTCCAGAAAGCCGTGAAAAGCACCTGGGAAATCGAACAGATGGAGGAAGCCGCGCAGCAGGCCGATTTACTCTTTCAGGACATCCCTACCATCATCCGGCCGGATATCTCGGAAATCGAAATGAGCGCAGAGATCGAAAAACGTTTACGCATATGGGGACACAGCGGTACTATACGTGTGAGAAATCCGGGCGCCTCCTTGGGTATACTCAGCGCCGCATCGGGCGATGCGGCCCTGTATCCCACTCATTTTGACGGCCCCGTAGGAGGTGAAGGCCCGTACCCCTATGCACCCGCAGGTGCAGGATGGAAAAAGATCGTGCCTGGGGAAACCGTAATAATCGACGTGGTTACGGCATATAACGGGTATCATTCTGATAACTCCCGTTCATTCTTTATTGGAAAGGATGTGCCTGAGACCGCCAAGAAGGCCCACGACTATTGTCTCGATGTTTTAGCTCTTCTCGAGGAAAAGCTACGTCCGGGTCATACGTGTGACCAGATTTATAGCGACGTCCAAGCATGGACGGAACAACACAAACCACCCCAGGGTTTCATGGGATACGGCGACAACCGTGTCAAGTTCTTCGGACATGGCATCGGTCTGGAATTGGACGAATTCCCCATCATAGCCGCTAAAATCGACGTAGAACTAAAGACGAATATGACCGTAGCCATTGAGCCCAAAGCATTCCTCCCTGGAATCGGGCCCGTGGGTGTAGAGAATACCTACGTGATAACCGAACAAGGCTGTAACCGCCTCTGTACGGCAGAGCAGCATCTTGTACCTATAAATTATTAGAATCGGTTTCAAAACACAAGAGGTCCTTCATCACTGAGGTTGTGAAAAACACTTGACAATCATACGTCATTTCATTATAATCAAATAGTAAGTAGATCAATTTCTTCCAAACTGTAATCTCTCACAGCGACGGTTTATTGGGCTGTTGTACATTTCATAGTCATTCGATCTCGATAGCGAATATACGATACCCATCCTAACGGTGCGAGGCGGAGCTTCTCCCCTTACGTTCATTCTACTACAGACGTGAGGGATTCGTTGTTGTCCAATTCAACAGGCAGGTCCGACGAAGCAGGGAGCAAAAACATCCAGGAGGGAACCATGAGGAAGCTATCGTTCACACTCGTAATCATCGTTGTCTGCTTGATACTAACTCCCATCGCTCTGGAAAGGCATTCCCTCATAACAATCGAAGGCACCATACGCGATCCGGGCGGAGCGCCCATGGGAGGAGTCGATTTGTATGTCAACGGTATTTACAACACGTCCACGGCAGCCAACGGCACATACTTCATTCTTGTCATGATCCCCGATGGTGTCGTGGAGCCGCGTTTTTATCAGACCGACTTCGAACCTCCCAGCCGAACCTATCATGATTTCAGCCTTCAGAATCAGGATTATGTGGGCTACCAATGGTTCACGGTAGAGGGCTATGTCCGTGACTCCGAGGGCAACGGCATCAACGCCGTGGAACTTCATGCCGTGAATAATGAAGGGCAACCCAAACTTCCTGTCCCTACGACGAACATGGGAGGATGGTACCGGTTCCGCCTGAGTATCGGATGGACCGGAACCGTCACGCCCCAACTGCCAGGATGGGCTTTTTCTCCTGTGTATATGGATTATAACAGTGTCAACCTGAATTACACGGATCAAGACTATACTGCCCATCAACTCCCCGACCTGATCGTCGAAAACCTGAGGGTCGTACCCAACAGTGTAAATCCTGGAGCCACGGTCACCCTGGATTTCGATATCTCCAATCAGGGTACAGGACCCACGACGGCTGCTTTTGATATCGGAATCTACTGGTCTACAGACGCGGATATCGATCCTAGAGCCGATACCGAGCTGATGTCCTTGAATGAAACGGATACGATGGACCCAGGAGAATCCAAAAGCTATACGATTCAGGCCACTGCGCCGCCTCTACCGGGTTCGGGGTACATCGGTGTGTATGCGGATACGGACGATGCTATACAAGAAATCAATGAAGAGAACAACACCAATGCTACCGATGTCACCATCGTCTCAACCGATGTGGATGAAGATGCACAGACATTCATACCTGATCGGTTCCACCTTCATGCCAATCACCCCAACCCGTTCAACCAGGAGACGACGATTCAGTACGACTTGCCCAGGGCAAGCCGTGTTTCTCTCAGGGTGTACAACGTACAGGGGCAAGAGATCGCTAACCTCAACCTCGTATACGGAGAACTACCGGCCGGTCGGCATGCGGTTCGTTGGAACGGTATGAACACAGACGGCACTCCTGTACCGTCGGGCATTTACATCTACCGAATCCGAGCGGGAGAGTACACGGCATCTCGAAAGATGGTACTGAGCCGGTGATACTAATAGACCCTACAAGCCTAGATATCCAGAATCCGTAATAAAATTCAGCCCGCGGGATAAAAGGATATACTTTACGGCAGGGCCATCTGTGTATGTTGAGCACATTTTTTATGGATAATAGTCATCACGCTTTAGCGTTACCGATTCCTAGCAAACGTTATTACTTATAGGAAATAGTAAAGAACCGTATAGATTTATTTTATCTCATTACATCCCCTGTTCAAAACAACAACATCCACAGTATTGAACATCACCAACCTGTTACAATTTCTTCATATATGT
>CAZTKR010000281.1:0-5248 GCA_964614115.1 uncultured bacterium
TTTAAAATAGGATATTTTTCGATCACTTCCTGTCCTAAAAAGGTGATGCTGTTCACGTGCTCCACGGGTTCGTTGGCAATCATGACCGGAACGAAACCGCTGCCCGTGTATCGCAAGACGATTAAGGAGTCATCCGATACAGGACAGGGCCTGAAAAAGCCCGTCTCGCAATTGCTGATTATCGCCACCTCTTCCTCTTCAAAATCATACCGCCAGACATTCGACACGCCCGTATAATACGATGTTCCAAACAGATACCTCCCGTCGGGCGAGAACACAAAATTGGCCGGCGCACTCTCCTCAAAATCGATCAGGACATCGTAGGAGGGATCGCCATCCCGGAGCTTTTGAACGTCCATCTTGATCAGCTTCATCAACCCGCTTGCTTCGTCGATCAAAGCCGCTGTCAGGTATGCACCGTCGGGAGAGATGTCGATATCGAATATGTCCTTGCCGTACGGCCATGAATAGACCTGGTTCCATTCTTCGTACGGATGGGGAATCCGGACCAGCGTACAGATGCCGTTGAAGTGCCGGACTCCCCACAGCGACCTATCCATCCGGTTGAAGGCAAAATCGCCCGTTCGCACGTCTTTGATGAGGGTTCTTGATCGGCCCGTCTTCACGTCGATGGCTTTCAGGTCTCTCCACTGGTTGTTGTCTTCGTTGTAGAACAGCGTACTCGTGGAAGGATCGTAGCCCAGGGATGTGACGAAGTATAGAGACGGCCCCTTGATATCGCACAATTTGTCCAGTTTGCCCGTGTCGATGTCAATGGCTGCGATATGGGCGATCTGTCCTGGATACCTGACGGCCGCGTAGAGCTTCCTGTGGGAGGAATCGTAGAAAGTGCGCGACACCGAACCCAGTGCTCGTTGAGAGAGGGCTCGGTAGAGCGTCGTGGGATAAACGCGGATGGAGTCGAGATTGGCCTGCTGGAATTGACGTTCCCATTCGATCCAACGGGACCACGCCGCGTCGATGGAGGTGCCAAAGGTCTTCTTGAATTGCGAGGCAAAATACCCCTTGCTGTCGTCTGTACGCGACGTCCATGTGAGCAGGCTGTGCGGCCCGTACTGACGGGCAAGATAACTCATGAAACGTGTTCCGTATAGATACGAGACGACCCCGACCTGAAAATCGATCTTCGTTCCCTGGGATTCCAGTCCCACCATGTCGTAAAAATCACTCCCGTCACGAATGATGGTCCGGAAGACCATTTCATCGTAAGGGCTCAGGGCGCGTCCCAGGCCACCGGCCATCCAAGTCTCCAGGAAGACGGCGATGCCCTCCGTATACCATCGGGGGGAGAATCGGCGGGGTGTCGTCAGGTAGCTGTAGAACATTGTCATGGGATTGTCCGTCGTCGTCAGCACCTTACCCATGAACAGAGAGCGAAAAAACCGATCCGTGCGCGAGGCTTTATCCAGCGTCACCACATGGACGAGCTCGTGATTCATGCTCGAATTCATGCGCTCGTTCGCCGGCGTTGTCTCGAACACATACCTGTATGGTGCGATGCTGACGATGATGTAATTTCTCGGTATGACGCCTGCTCCGGCATTCCCGTAATCACCGAAATCGTGCAACAATACGGTTACTTTTTCAGAGGTGTTGTAATCGAAGAGGTTGCGATGGAACTTTAATGAATTTTCAAAACAACGCCCCACGTGGGACACGAGGTAGGAATGCATTTTTCCATAGTAGATGAGACGAAGCCGTTCGGTCTCCAGGGAATAAAACTGTGCTGTGATTTTATAAGGATATATAAATAAGGTGGTTAGAAAGGCAACGAAGATAAATCGTTTGGTATTCATCGGCATGTATCCTCTTCCCTATTCCTCAACGGCAAGAGGAGATGCTCCGGAGGCCGGGGGAGCATCCCCTCTCATACTTGATGAAAGACTCTATTGAGATCCCGTCATTATATCGTCGGTTTTGGGTTCGACGATATCCCTTTTATTGACCTATTTTGCTTCTTTTTCCAACATCTCCTTGAATGCATCCTTGGCCAGCATGTCGCGGAATTCGGCTTTGGCCAGCAAGTCCCTGAACTCCATACGGCCCATCAGCTCCTTGAACTCGGCCTTGGCCAGCATGTCACGGAACTCGGCCCTTTCCAGGAGATCCCTGAATTCAGCCTTGGCCAACAGGTCTCGGAACTCGGCCCGCGCCAGAAGATCCCTGAACTCGGACTTGGCCAATAAATCCCTGAACTCGGCTCGCGCCAGGAGTTCCTTGAATTCGGCTTTTTCGAGAATATTGCGGAAGTCAGCTCGCGCCAGAATATCCCTGAAATCAGCTCTGGCCAACAAATCCCTGGCCTCTGCCCGATCCAGGAGTTCCTTGAACTCGGCTCTCTCCAGAATCTCCTTGAACTCGGCTTTTGCCATGATGTCCCGGAACTCCGCTCGTGCCAGGAGGTCTCTATACTCGGCTCGATCCAACATAGCCCTGGCTTCGGCCTTGGCCATCAGATCGCGGAACTCGGCCCGTGCCAAGAGATCCCGGAATTCGGCCTTGGCCAGCAGGTCTCGGAACTCTGCCCGATCCAGGAGTTCCTTGAACTCGGCCTTGGCAAGGATGTCTCGGAATTCGGCTTTGGCCAGAAGTTCCCGGAATTCGGCCTTGGCCAGGATGTCCCGGAACTCGGCCCGATCCAAGATCTCCCTAAATTCGGCCCTGGCCAGGATGTCCCTGAACTCTGCCCGATTCAGCAGCTCCTTGAACTCGGCTTTCTCCAGAATTTCCTTGTACTCTGCCTTGGCCATGATGTCCCGGAACTCGGCTCTTTCCAGAAGCTCTCTGTATTCGGCTTTGCCTAAAATGTCCTTTGCCTCGGCTTTTGCCATCAGATCGCGGAACTCGGCTCGTGCCAAGAGATCCCTGAAATCAGCTTTCGCCAGCAAATCTCTGAACTCTGCCCGATCCAGGAGTTCCTTGAACTCGGCCTTGGCCAGGATGTCCCGGAATTCAGCCTTGGCTAGAAGCTCTCGGAATTCGGCCTTGGCCAGGATGTCCCGGAACTCCGCCCGATCCAAGATCTCCTTAAACTCGGCCTTGGCCATGATATCCCGGAACTCCGCCCGATCCAAGAGCTCCTTGAACTCGGCTTTCTCCAGAATCTCCTTGTACTCCGCCTTGGCCATGATGTCACGGAACTCGGCTCTTTCTAAAATCTCCTTGTATTCCGCCTTCTCCAGGACTTCTTTGGAGTCCATCTTTGCCAGAAGTTCCTTAAACTCGGCCTTCTCCAGCAATTCTTTGAACTCGGCTTTTCCCAGTATGTCACGGAACTCGGCCTTCTCCAACAGATCCCGGAATTCGGCTTTGGCCAGCATGTCCCTGAACTCGGCCCGCTCCAGCAGACTCTTGAATTCCGCCTTGGCCAGCAAGTCCCTAAACTCCGCTCTCTCCAGAATCTCCTTGAACTCGGCCTTGGCCAGAATGTCCCGAAATGCCGCCCGTTCCAAAAGCTCGCGGAACTCGGCCTTGGCAAGCAGGTCCTTGAACTCCGCTCTTTCCAGCATCCGTTGGAGGCTGCCATCCGAAACCAACCGATGGAATGCGTCGTTCTGCATTAGGCTCTGGAATTCCTCATTCTCGAGAACGATGTCCTCCCCCGTCATCTGCTCGGCGTGATGTCTCTTAGCTTTCTTGGCGCCCCCAATGGTACCGGTCACTTCATCCGAGGATGGCCACGGAAAAATAAACGCGAGATAGACGATGATTACCGCGGCCACGACTGCCCCCCCAATCACAAGAGTCAGCCGTTTCTTTTTGAGTTGCCCTTCCATAATGATCCCTCCTCTTTCACGAAAAATAAAGGTGTGAATAAAAATTAACATGCCTATTCTATTAAAATACAAATAAAACAGCCGTATGTTGGTTTTTGTTTCATCGGGATTCCTCGTCCAGGGGTTGTTCCGGTTTCACGTGTATCCTCTGATGATGCTGAACGACCCCACGCTGCAGGAGTGTCACGTCGATGAACGCAGATTCTGAGGTCGTCCTTCGTAAATAAAGGACATGCTGAGCTTCTGTGGCGTTGAATGTTTTGATATAATCGTCGCCATTTTCGAAGGTCGTTTTGATCTTATCATTGGGCTGGAATCCTTGAAACTCCATCCTATCCGCAGGCCATTGGACCAGCAATTCAAATAATTCCCTCGAATGTAACCGGACATCCAATCCGATGTGATCGTCTGCCTGGAGCAATGTCAACCGTCCCTGAATATCAGGCAGCGTGATGATGGCCTTGTCCACCTGTTGAAAGCGACTCTTTCCGTGGAGTCCGATGGTACCCATAAAATCCTTCGAACGCATACGAAAATCGTCCGTCGACACGTTCAATAGCATGGCAAAAACAAGGATGCCCAGGACAAAGCCCAAACCCAGAGAAAAAGCCAGCTTGGGATTGATACGAAACGACCATGCTCTGGAGGATCTCCACGACGGCATCTTTGGTCTGGCGGCCGTGTATCGATTTAAATCAATGGTATTCATGATGCGTTTTTTCAGGTCTTCTGGAGGATCGATAGACGGAATTTGATGGAGGAGTTCAGCGGTATGGACTTGTTCTTCAAATATCTGCTGCGCCCGGGGATTCTGGGAGAGAAATTCGTGAAGTCGTGTCTTCTCCCTGGGCGTGATGACTCCGTCCATCTCTTTATGGATCAGCTCGATAACCTTTTTATCAATCATGAGGACCCATCCCTTTTCGCACCAGGATATTATGCAGCAACTGCCTCGCCGTAAACAGACGGGATTTTACTTTCTTCTCAGGAATATCCATGATGTAGGCAATTTCCCTGTATGAAAAATGCTGAAAATGTTTCAACAAGACCAACACTTGAGACTCCATGCTTAAACCCAGCATCGCTTCTTGCAGTTTTTCGTGAAGTTCGGTCTGGGCATAAGATTCATCGGGTGTCTTCTCCTGTGACGAATATTCTGAATCGATTTCTTCTGTCCTTTTACTCTGTTGCAGTGCATTCAATGTCTCATTCACTGCGATACGGTAAATCCAACTGAAAAACTTATATTTGGGTCGAAAACGTCTCAGATTTTCATACGCTTTCACAAACACCGTTTGGGTAATATCTTCTGCATCCTCTACGTTATGCGTCATTCGATAAGCCACGTTGAAGATGGGCTTCTGGTATTTTTCGACCAACACCTCGAACGATTGCGGGTTGCCTGCCAAACACTGGCGAACAAGTTCGTTGTCGTCTCGCTCTATCATAAT
>CAZTKR010000282.1:0-5229 GCA_964614115.1 uncultured bacterium
TTTTCGTCTCATCAGAAGTATATATTCGGTGAGGACAGAGTGTTTGGTATGTAAAACCATGAAATATTACTGAACCGCGATTCTGTTATCCTCTATTCATTCTGTAACACACGTGATTTTAATCTGAAAGTTTTTGCCGTTGTAGGAAAATTTTTCCCCTGATTAGCTTGTCCTAAACTTCTGTTTTTTAACACTTGTTTCCTGTGATACCGGACAGCACTATTTGGCATGGTATTTGTCATTTTTCGTTTTGTTGGTTGATTACACTGTTTCGGAGGAGAATGGATGACCCAGGTTCTTCTAGTGGATGATGAAAAAAACGTGCTTACGACGTTCTCCATCGGACTCCGTCGGCATTCCTTCAAAGTGCGTCAGGCCCGGAGCGGAAAGCAGGCTCTGCAGATCCTGGACGAATGTCCCTGCGATGTGCTCGTTTCTGACGTACGCATGCATCCCATGGACGGGTATACCCTCGCATCCCATGTTCGGAATGAGTATCCCTGGGTCAGTATTGTTTTGATGTCTGCCTATGGTTTTAACAGCGACTTGCCGGATTACAACGAAGAATTAGCATGTCCTCAACTCACAAAACCCTTTTCTGTGACAGAACTTATTCGGGTAATTCGGGAGGAAGAAAAAAAGTGGGACAAGCAGAGAATACGGATGTTTTTTAATGATGTTCAAAAAAAGATATTCGTTTTTGGAGAAAAAAAAACCGAGAGACATATCCGAGCGTTTGTGGAAAAAGCAGGCTTCCAGGTCGATTGTATGGGCTATGCCTCTGACCCAAGGGATCGGCTGTCCTCGGTATCGTATGACCTATTCCTACTCGACGGCGATTTTCTAGACGGTCAGAATTGGAAGGTACTCAACATGATCGATCAGCAGCAGCCGGGCAAGCCCGTCATTCTCTTGGTAAACAATACCAATTATCATAAGTCTTTATCGGCGCCCGACTTGGGCATTACGGTCATAGACAAGCAGACATTTTTTCAGAATACATCATGGGCCGTGGCACGTCTGTTGAATAGTATGGAGAGTGTGCCATCGGTAGAGAAGGAAAATTGAATATCCTGCCTCCTGGTTTTTTGGTCAACCTCATGAGGGATAGAATCCCCATCTACTCCGTCATCGTCGGCGGATTTTTCATTTTAGTCTAAAGTTTATAGGAACGGCCACCCATACAGACACGGCTTTATCTTCATCCATGGCCGGTTTCCACGTTACAGACTCGATGGCGTTCATGGCGGCCTCGTCGCAGCCGGAGTGTCCCAATGATTTCATGAGTTGCATCCGCTTGACTTCTCCGTGTGTGTCGATGTTCACCCAAACCATCACCCTGCCCTCCACTCCTGCCTTGCGGGCTTCTTCGGGATAAACGAGATTTTTCTGGATGGCTCCGTATCCACCGATGGGTTCCGGAGCGGAATCGAAGGGAACGAAGACGGGAACCTCAACGTCAGGGGGAGTCGGGGGAGGTGGTGGTGGAGGTAAGATTTTTTCGACGGGCAGCACATCTTTTCGATGTAGAACATCGGAGAAGTACTTATTCAATCGCTTGAAAAAAGGCTGACCGGCCACACCCTGCTTGCTGGGTAGCGACTTTAAGACGCTTCTGTAGAGGGCGATGACGTCATCGTACTGATCGCTACGGTCCAGGCTTTGGGAAAAGGGCGTAAATACGAAGAACAGAGCGTGCTTACGTCCGTCGTTCACGTGCCATGGACGACCAATGACCAGGGGTTGGCCATGCTTTATGGCTGATAGCATTTTGAACAGGTACGGTTGCTTTGGGTCGGGTATCGATGATGATCTTCCTGAGAGCGTATCCATTTGTGCTTCGAGGCGAATCTGGTGCAGGCGGTGTTGGGGTTCGTCGTCAAATGACACGCCAAGATACAGATGGGCATTTCGTTCTCCCTCGATTCGGATGAACGTGCGCAGCGATCCGTCTCCTTCTTCAAGGCCGTGAGAGACTGCTCCACCGAACGTTGTAAGCAGGGAGAAGTGGTGGAATGAGTAAATGGAACGGAGGTTGTCGATATAACCCTGAGCGTTCTCGCTGAAGCTTTCGAGGGTGGATACAGCTGTTTCTCCGGGCAGCAGAGGAAAGGCCACGGTATCCCCATTGGTGGATGCCTCGAACACATACATCGCGTAAAAGAGGATTGTTGGATTTGCCTTCTGGCATAAGAGAGACGTCGGGATGATGAGGATCGATATACCAATCACCCCGATGATGAATACAGTTTTGGATAATCCTCTAGGCATGAAAGGTACCTCCTCTATTTATCCAGCCAGATAAAAGTCATTTCCGGATTATCTGTGTGAAAAATCGAAACCTGGGCATCATGTCCGTCGATTTCTGCAGAGTAAACAGCGATATCAAAAACTGCAGAATCGACCCGGGTCACCCGGGATGACGTTTGCCATATTCTGAACAGGGCCACAAAGACGATGACACAGATTGCGGCCAGGGACGGTATTGCCCAAGACCATACAGGCCCAGACACTCGTTTCGATGGGATTCTCGATGAAACGGTTATCTGTAAGTCTTCAACCAGTTCGTTCTTAACGTTTTCCCAGAGGCCTGTCGCGATGTGAGGAGGGATGGTCTCGCGTTTGAATCGCTCCACAGCCCGGTTTAGCCGAAGGATGTATTCCGATGCATGTTTGCATTTTTCACACGTATTAAGATGGCCAGCGATTTGTCTTTTTTGTCGCTCCGATAATGTCTCGGGCCCTCGGGTTATCCAGGTACGTATTGTATGGCATCGCACCACAGACCTCCTACAACGCGTTCAATTCAATGTATGTTTTTCTCAATTGTTGCCGGGCTTTCATCACGGTCACACGAACCGTGGATTCGGAACAGCCGAGAATTTCGGCCGCTTCCGGGCCGGAGAAGCCCTCCAGGTCTACCAGAGTGAAAGCCCGGCGTTTTTTGGTCGATAACCGACTAAGCGCTTTTTGAAAGAGTTCGTCTTCGGCCAGCATGCTCAATGGATTCGACGTTGTCTCCTCGTTCATCTCAGCATTCAGGGACGAACGGTAACGGCGATGAGCGGATTTCAAACGATCCAGACATGCGTTCACCAGGATGCGATGGAGCCATGGTGAGAAACGGCTCGCTTGGTTAAACCTGGGGAGTGAGCGGTAGGCTTTTACGAAAGCATCCTGAGCCGCATCTCGGGCATCATCCCAGTTTCCCAAAAAGCGATAGGCCGTGCTCAAAAGGGAATTCTGGTACTTCTTTACAAGTAAGCCAAATCCCTCGATATCACCCTTGAGGCAGTCCTGGATGATCTGGGTCTCCTGGATCAATGGCCTTCTCCGGTACGTTTTCTCTATATAATACGATTTCAGTCAGTAAATCGTTTATGGGTGAGATAAAAAAAGGCCGAGGTTATTGCCTCGGCCTAATAGGTTTTTAGTATTTAACCATTCATTTGGTGATAGGAGTAAAAGTTTCCTTGCTATCAAGTTTGTTATTTAAGAAGTTAAAAATTAAACCTTTTTCCCAATATTTTAGTGAGATGTATTTATAATCCTTTTTTTCCAAGGTATATACTTCATTAGGTTCCCCATACTCTTCGATGATTTTTAGCACATCGTTGGATTTGAGGGTTTCTGCAGTATCGAATGCCTCTTGCCCTTTATCTGCATTACCAGACCGGACATAGGCGATGCCCAGCAACGTCCATGCATTGACGTTGTAGGGTTGAAGCTCGATGGCTTTTTCCAAATAAGCGATGGCATTCTTGAAATGTGTTTCGGCTATCTTCTCTTTTTCGGTAATTTCTTCTTCCGAATATATCGAATTCCCTCTCTCGTCCACTTTTTTGGTATCGTTGGCGATGCTGTCGGCAAGGGTGATGTAGGAATTACCGATGTTCAGGTTGCTCTCGAAGTCCTGAGGGTCCAATTCCAGGACCTTCTTAAAGCTGGCGATAGCTTCCTCGTACTTGTCCTGAATGGAGTACAGACGACCCATGTTGAAAATAAGATCTTTATCGTCGGGGGTTGACTCGAGTGCTGTTTTATACGTTTCGATGGCCTTATCTGAATCCCCCAACAAATCGTAGGCGTATGCAATGTTTGTGAGTGCATCGGCATATACTTGTGTTTTGGGAGCGGCTTTATCCAAGACCTCCTGTAAAATTTCGATGGATTTATCATACTTTTCGGCCTGATAGTAGAGAGCGCCAAGATAATATTTAACTTCCAGATCATCGGGATTGTTTTTCAGAGCGTAAAGATAGACATCGATGGCCATAGAATCTTGATCGTTTTGGGTGTAGGCAAAGGCAAGATTCTTGTAAGCATCGATTTTTTCGGGCCTCAGCTCGGTGGCAATCTGAAATTTTTCGATAGCATCGTCGATTTTATCTTGCTTGATGGCATTCACACCACTGTTGAATACGTCAATCCAGTATTTCAGTCGATGCTGCTCGATTTCAACAGCATATTTTTGTGACTGCTCCAGAGATTTGGTGAACGCATCGTTCATTTCGTGGAACATTTTCTTATGTCCGTAGGCCTGACCCAAGACGAAATAGGCTTCAGCATTCGTGGGTTGTTTTTCAATGGCCAGCGTTGCCTGTTCGATGGCTTTATCGTAGTTGGATTGCTGGATGTACATCTTGGCAGATGTGATTTCGGCTTGCCCAACGCAACGGATAAAGAGAATCGAACCGAGCATAAGAACGATTACGAGCCCTGCGATTGCCTTTTTCATCAATTTTTTCCTCCTTCACTATATTATATATTATTAAAAATTTTCACAATAAACCACAAAATTTACTATAAAAACAAGGTAAAGTCAAGGTATTTTTTAGAGACAATACGAAAATTAAAATGCCTTTTGCTTGCTTTGAATTCTTAGAACGTTGTGATCCAATGAATTCTAAGTTGATTGCGGTTACGTAATCCTGTCGAAAACATCTTCATTCGATATTCCCGATGAAATGGCAACCTTCTCGCACGAGATGATTCTCCATGGCAGATTTGGGTTTGATCTTCCCGAAGCGATGAGTAAGCCACAGAAAAGCATCCATGGATATGGATAGAATACATACTGTTTATCATTTCTTCTTGATCTTCAGTTTAAAATATCATACATTTTAAAACTTAGAACGGTGGACCCGGTTCATAAGAAGGAGGCACGCTGCTCATGAAATTATCGGATAATCTGGGAGCTATGTTCTTGGGTGTCTGGCTCGCTTTAAC
>CAZTKR010000283.1:0-5222 GCA_964614115.1 uncultured bacterium
ATGAAACCTCGGCATCGAAAAGCGTTCCATCCTTTCGGAGATGCATCCAGTAGAATCTCTGTACGTTACCTGCGAGAGCGGCATCCATTAATTCGATAGACTTTGATTTTGAATGTCTGCCGTCGGGTTGATGCTTAGGTGAAAAATCCCATGGATAGGTTCCGATGATGTCTTCTTTCTTCTTACATCCGTACATCTCGAGAGTCATCTTGTTGCACTCGATAAATTGGTATTCATGCATGATGAATATAGAGTCACCGGCACCCTCAAAGAGGTTGCGATAGCGATCTTCGCTTTCCATCAACGCCTTCTTAGAGAGGTCATGATTTATTTCCACGGTTTCCAGATCAGCGATTCGTTGACGTAAATTTGCCAGCTCATCCAGCAGCTGTCTTTTCGTCTTATTTGTATCTTTCATTACAATTGTATCTCCATTTACGTCGATTTATCGTGTCATCTATTCCCTTACTCCAAATACAATGCCATCTAAACTTTATTTGTAACGTCGTTCCCTTCATAAGATGCGATTGTGTATCACCATCGATTATATATTGGAATGAAGCGTGAGCTTGATGGTGATCTATACGATTGAATATAGTATGGAAAGGTGTCTATAGGGAACATCTGTACCATCCTTTTACTTGTTCGAGCCTAGATGATTTTTCCAATTCATAAAAAAGGGGGAAAACCCATCGGTCAGTGCCATCGAGGCAGAGGGAGAAAGACAAGC
This sequence comes from uncultured bacterium, assembly GCA_964614115.1. Taxonomy (GTDB): domain Bacteria; phylum Zhuqueibacterota; class QNDG01; order QNDG01; family DSAB01; genus CAZTKR01. The sequence continues at coordinate 731 of CAZTKR010000283.1, forward strand.
AGGTCCGTTCAATGTTATCCACCCATGGAGTTCGCGCGATTAAGTGAGATATGGATAAGGGATGGGTTGTTCGAATACGGTAATAGGATATCGTCATTTTCCTTATTCGTTGTGTCGTAACCATTTCATTGCTTACTCGATTGTATCTATTGAATCATCTATGAAAGAGGTTCATTTTATATTATACGAGCTGTTTTAAAAGGTCGCGGAGTTTTTGGAATTCGGTTGCTTTATCGAGAAAGTAATCCGCCCCTAAAGCAGTACATCTTGTTTTGTATTGCGGATATGGATAATTTGTAAAAATGATGACTCTTGGGATCGAGTTGTATTTTTGAATGTTCTTTAGTACGTCGATTCCGTTACTCTTGGGCATTCGAATGTCCAATACCACCACATCCGGTTTCCGATCTTTAATGAGTTCAATTGCTGCACCGCCATCCCGAGCCTGGCCGACAATCTCGCATTCCGGTAGTTCCGATATCATCGCCGTAAGTCTTTCATGGATGAGCTCGGAATCGTCGGCAATGATAATCTTCAAGGGCCGTCCCCTCGTATCTTTTTGAGTGATGAAAAGGTTGAGAAATCTCTTAAATTCAGGTTATCGCACGCAACGTACTCTGTTTAAATAAAGAATGGGGGATGAATTTGGGGAGAGATTCATTACCTTAAGAAAACATACGTTTTCCCTATACAGCAATGAACAAATCCATCCCCCATTATAAGCGACTGAAGAAGAAGGAGTTGAAACGTTCAACACCAATCGCTAATTTAATATAAACTTAAACTATTTTTATTCTTGGAGTATCGGTCAAAGGATGAATCGCGTATCCGATTTTATCTTATAGGACTATCGGGCTTTATCCTACAAAATTAATCGACGAGGCCATTCTTAATCGCATAATGCGTGATCTCGGCGTTGTTCAGCATCTGCATTTTCTCCAGTATGCGAGATCGGTACGTGCTGATGGTCTTCACGCTCAGACATAGTTTTTCTGCGATTTGCGTTACAGTCTTACCCGATGCGATCATGCACATGACCTGGAATTCACGATCGGATAGCGTTTCGTGGACCGGGATTTCTGTGGATTTATCCAGATGAATAGCCAATTTCTCGGCAAGAGAGGCTGATATATATTTTCTGCCCTGTGATACTCTTCGAATGGCGGCTGCCAGTTCATCGGGGGCACTGTCTTTGGATAGATAGCCGGATGCTCCGGCTCTTAATACGCGAACCGCATATTGTTCTTCCGGATGAATGCTCAAGATGAGAATGGGCAAGTCGGGTTTGGTGTTTTTTAGTTGCTTTAACACGTCCAGGCCGCTCCTGTCGGGTAGAGATATATCCAGGACCAGTATGTCGTACCGGTTTTTTCGTGTTTTTTCCAATACTTCCTGACCGTTTCTTGCCTCATCGACGATCATGTCGTGGGATTCTTCGACGATTTGTTTAAGTCCCCGCCGTACGATGGCATGATCGTCGCCAATGAGTATTTTAATCATACAGACTCTCCCTGGGACGTGCTCATGACCGTTTCTATTTCTTTGAGAGGAAGGATCACAGACAGAGTCGTCCCTTTTCCTCTTTCACCTACAATCGTCAGTTTTCCCTTGAAGGGGAAAACACGTTCTTTCATGCCGATAAGGCCTAGCGACGTGGTGTCTGCTATTTGCTCCTGGGTGATTCCAATCCCATTATCCTTTACCCGTAAAATAATCTCATCATTCTTCTTTTTAAGGTTGATGTTGACGGCGGTGGCTCGTGCGTGACGGGCGATATTGGTCAATGTCTCCTGAAAGATACGGAAAATGGCGGTGGCCTTATCGGCATCGATGGAGATATCTTCCGGACGGAAAGTCACTCTGCATTTTATTCCGGTGTGATCCTGGAATTCGCCGGCCTGCCACTCGATGGCCGCCACGAGACCGAGATCGTCCAGCAATCCCGGGCGGAGGTCTGCGGATAATTTTTTAACCCGTTGAATCGTCGTATCCAGTAGGTTCAGCATGGATGTTGTTTTTTTATGCAAGACTTTGTTATCGGAGACTAGCTTACTATCCAGCCAGTAAAGGTCCATTTTCAAGGCCGTTAATGCTTGGCCTAACTCATCGTGAATCTCCCGCGAGATTCGTTTTCGCTCTTCCTCCCGTACGGATTGAAGATTGGCAAAAAGCTTGCGCAGCACTTCCCGCGATTTAATCAATTCCAACTCAAACTGTTTTCTTTCATCCTCTAATTTCTTTTCTTTTGTAACGTCTCTACCACAGCCCACGGTTCCGATACAATTTTTATGCTCGTCCCAGAAAGGAGCCTTATGCACATCCAGATACAAAAATTTACCCTTTATATTCCCGAATTCATCGAACCGCTCCGGCTTCTTGCTTTTCATCACAGCTTCATCCGAAACTTGACAGATTTCTCCGAATGTATGATAGTCAGGATCTCCTCGATTGGTCTGCCGTTCTCTGTTGGCAAAGTACATATCGGTTTTGCCGATGGGTTCGTCTGTATTTTTGGCGTTGAGAAGCTTGTGACAAACGGCTTTGTTGGCAAATATAAAGCGTTTATTCATATCTTTTGCCCAGATGAGATCAGGAACGTTGTCGCACATCAGGCGCACCATCGAGTAGAGGGATTTATACTGCTGTTCACTCTGCTTCAGTGCCTTTTCTATTCTCTTACGCTCCGTGATATCCATCACGCCGGCGATGGCACCCTTATATTGACCGTTCTCATCGAATATGGGAGAGGCTTCGAGAAGTACGTATACCTTTGACCCATCTTTTTTCAGAAATTCGAAATCATGGGATTCTTTAATACCATGTCTTCTTCGCTCCAAGTATTGCTGGCCGATTTTTATGCCCTCCTCATGCATGAAAAAAAACAGATGTTTACCCATCATTTCATCGATGGTAAAACCGAGCATTTCGGCCATCCGGTCGTTCACGAATGTTGTTATGGAATTTTCATCGATAAGCCAGACACCCTCGTTCAGGTTTTCAACCACTTGCCGATACCTCTGTTCGCTTTCTCTCAGAGCTTCTTCGGCGTTCTTCCGTTCGGTGATATCGGTTAAAAAAGCCAGGGTAGCCGGTTTATTTTCCCAAGGAATCAAGACGGCATTGGCAGACAGCCATTTAATATTCTTGTTCTTATCGATGACTCTCAGGTTGTAACTTTTAGGGGCATCGTGACCCTTGAGACGGTTTTGAAAGTTTTCCATGACGGTCTTTCTATCGTCCGGATGGATATATTGCGAAAAATTGATATTATTTGCTTTCTCGGGTGTGTAGCCCAGGATTTCTTTAATACGTGGATTGATGAATTTAATTACCCCGTCTTGTGCCACCGCGATTATTTCATTCGCGTTCTCGACGAGGAGACGATATTTTTCTTCGGATTCCTTAAGCGCTGCTTCGGTTTGTTTGCGCTCTGTGATATCCCGCACGATCTCCACGAAACCTTTGATACTTTTATCGGTTTTCTTCAGGGGGAAATAGGATATTTCCAGTTCGCGTTTACCGAGTTTAGGGTATGCATGAGTGATTTCGTGCTCTACGGTTTTGCCTCTGAGACATTGCTCGGCACGTGGCTTTATAGTGTTTTCGAACATATCCTTTCCCAAGACGTCCGAGATGGCGTTTCTGATCACATCCGACCGTCTCAGATGATGATAATTCAGGAAGGCTTCGTTCACCAGCAGGTATCGATAATCCCTGTCTACGGCGGCGATCAGATCTTTAGAACTCTCCACGGCCCGCTGATATTCTTTGAGTCCTTCCTCCGCCTGTTTTTTCTCGGTAATGTCTTCGACAGTTCCCTCGTAGTACTGGATACGGCCCTTTTCGTCCCTGTAGACTTTGGCGCTTTCCCGAACATACAAGACTTTTCCATCGCGTCTTTTCCAAGCAGCCTCGAGTCCGACGATTTCATCTTTTTCTTTTATTGATTTTTTAAATTCGCGTCTTGGATACGATGGTTCAAAACCTTCTTCTTCCAAGTTTCGCTGGGACAATTCCTTGAAAGATGAAAATCCTAAAAGATTCACCAGGGCGGGATTTGCCATCACGATCTTGCCATCGGGTGTGGTGCGGTACAGGCCGATGGTTGAGTTTTCGTACAGACTGCGGAGTCTTTCTTCACTTTCTCGGAGGTCCTCTTCAGATTTTTTACGATCCGTGATGTCTCTGGATATTCCTTGAAGACCCACGACGGTACCGTTTTTAAAGATGGGTCTGGTATTGACTTCTGCATACAGGTGACCGCCCTTCTTCGTTATGAAAGCCAGTTCGTAGGGAGGGACAGACTCACCCTTCATCACTCGTTCGATGTTTTTTTTCACAGCTTTTCGGTATGCAGGATCGATGGTATCTAAAAACGATGTTGTCTTAAATTTCTTCAAGGAAATGCCGGTGCGCTTCTGCATAACCTTGTTGACGGAAGTAAAGATGCCGTGCTTATCCAGGATATACACACCGTCGTTGATGTTATCCA
>CAZTKR010000284.1:0-5197 GCA_964614115.1 uncultured bacterium
GCCACCGCATACATCACAGACAGAACAAGATAGGACCAGGCTGCTGCTCTGCCGATGGTTCGATGCTGACTTGTGAAACCTTCCCGAGACATTCTTTCTCCTATGAGGATTTTTTACAGCCGAACATGTTACTATTTCTTCTGTTCTTCCAGGAATGCTTTCAACTGTTTTCCGATGAAATAACGCCATCCATCCATGCAACTTTCTCTCCTGAATTCCGGGATATCGTCGGGAAAGTCTTCCAGCACGCGGATGGTCAGTGTCAACCGTGTGGCATTGTCCGCTTTAAATAGTTGGAACGTGACGATGGAATCCCCCGGGTATTCCTCGTATCTCCAGCGATAGGCGATCTTCCGGGGCGGATCGACCTCCGTCACTGTCCACAGATGCCGGAAGTGCCTGCTTTCGCTCTGCACGTCGAATTGGGTCTCAAAGCCGACCTCCGGCTCGAACGACGGGATGTTTTCGAAATACCACTGGCGCATCTCGTCGATGTCTGTGATGGCCTTCCACACCGTCTGGATGGACGTATTGAATGTCTGCTCCACGACGATGGGCTCGTCCGTTTTCTTCATTCTGCCTCCGACTGTCTCGGTTTTCGGCGATCAGGCCGTCCCGAGTAACATGAAAATGAATGAACAATGCATTACAGGTACGTCCTGTGTTACCGTGACTTCGCGGCTAAACGGCATTTCAGTATATCAAAGCAGCGGCTCTCATTGGACTGCCATTCCCATCCTTAATTTTTAAAGGGAAACCAATGAATATGACATGCTCAAGACCCACAATGCTCTCCAAATTGACTAATCCTTCGATAATCGGAATCTCTCGAGATAAGAATGCGTAGTGTTCAGGGGCTAAATTTTCCGCTCCTCGTAAATCCGGTTTTTGGGTGAGCAACTCAGCTGTATGTTTGAATCCGCATATTCCCGGCATATCCGTTGCGAATGCTTTAATCGGTATATGTGCCAAGTAGTCTGCTGCTTCTCCTGATAAATAAGCGTACGAGGGTATTTCATCGGGTTCGGTTGGGGGTGAATAATCCACGAAAGAAATTACGATATCGTCCGGACGAATATTTTTATTTGTAAAATCCGATTTCAACAGGGGTTGATCTTTTGGTTTTTCGTGGAAGTCGAGCACCTTAGCGCGACCATAGAAGCACTCGAGAGAAATCTGATCGGTTGATTTGCCACCCTTTATAAGATGGTTTGGAGGATCATGATGGGGGCCGACGTGGTTGAATAATGTAATCATAGACGTAGCCGAATACAGCGGCTCTTCTTGTATGAGATGCTCAAACTTCATACTTGGTAAGCCTGATGCAAATGCGTCGCCCAATGTTTTGGTAATGAACTTTTCTTCAATAGCCGGGCTAAGATCAATAATAGAGCTGGGATATGGAGGATCGCTTTTCGTACAGGAAAAGATGATAACCAACATTAGAAAAACAAGTAGCGTCATGAGATCGTATTTTTTACGAGACATCCTATTTCACCTCCGGTTTAATAATTATTATTTTTTGCTACTCATATGTGGCTACATACGAGCGGTTATCCCGCACGATGTCGTATTTCCCTGGATAAAATGGCAGGTCAGGATGCTGTATCAATCGCCACGAAAGACATGTCCTCTAGACGTATCAGACCGAACACGAACGCAGGTAGCCCACCTCGTCAATCATCGCTGAGCAGCCGGATAGAGAAGCCACATTTCGTACTGACATAGCTGCGGTGCACCACGGAGAATTCGTAACTCAGGCTGCGGTACCACGCGTACCCGTCTTGATACGGTGTGGCCGTCCAGAAGTAGGCGTAGTACTCCACCTCGGCGAAGTTGCCGTTCAGAAAGCGGTAGCCCCCGGGCAGTGCGGTAAAGTAGCTGGTTCCGAAGACGATGACAGCCGTCAGGCTGCCCTCAACCCACAGGGCCGCATTGCCGGCCAGTTTGCTGCCTTCGTTGGTGCCTCGGTAGCCTGCATTGTCCGCTTCGGACCGGCTCATGCCCAGGGTCATCTCCAGCTTTTTCCAGTCTTCGTCCGTGGGCACACGCCAGCCTTGGGGTGCGATGTTCCGTGCATCGTTCACAGCATACCAGTTGTACAGATACCCGTAGGTGTTGGCGTTGGTTTCGCTGTTGTCATACGCGCAGAGCGCGCCCGTGGTGAGGGTGGACCAGGCAGCATCTCCTGTGACCACGGGAATGGCATCTCCGTTGCGGTACCGCGTCTCTCTGAGGTTCTCGGCCATCCACCACTGATCGCCGATCTTGATCTTGTAGTACACCCGGCCGTCATTGCCGTACATACTGCTGAATCGCGTGGCCTGTGTGACCGTGACGGTCTGGTCGCTCACGTCCACACCGCTCACCGTGACCGTGGCCGAACGTTCGCTCATCAGGGGATTTCCCATGCTGGCCGTGACTGTGACCGTGCCGTCGTTGGACCCGCTATCCGGCGATACGGTCAGCCAGTCCGCATCGTCGGTCACGGCCCAGTCCGTGTTGGACGTCACATCGAACGTGCCCGCGCAACCCGGATCGTAACCGATGGTCAGATTCGTCAGCGAGACCGATAGTACAGGAGGCGGGGGAGGAGCAGGCTCGGGCTTGGTCACGGTTTTTCTGTTGCAGGAAAAAAGCAACAGTCCGAAGACGGCAAAACATCCATACCTAACCATTTTTTTCATGGTGCATTCCTCTGGCCCACAATTATCCTACGGCTGAATGAGCCGTTCTATGGACAACGTTCCCTCTGAGTTTTTGAGGATTCCTCCGATAAGGCCATGCTGACCGGCACGAAACGCTGGGGATGGCTCCCCCGGTTCCTGTCATCGTCCGACGCATGCGTCCACCGGCAGGTTTTGTTATGATGTCCCGGATGGACGACGTCATCTCCTCCCGGCGGTATAGAGAACGATGGAATCGGTTCATGCCTCCTGCTGGGGCCACTTCCATGCGTACCAGACAACCGATGCCGTAAACACGAAGTATACGAATGACCAGACTGTCTCGTAAGCGGAAAACGGCCATACGAAAAGAACCAAGCCCAGGAAAACGAGATCGAACAAAGCGAAGAATATGCCCAGGCTGCGGTTCGCCCATCGGTTCGCTTTGTCCTTCAGCGTCAGGGACAGGAAACTCATCATAATCGGTACCGCAAACAGGATGGACATGACCAGCAGCAATCCCTGGGTGACGGGTACAGTCGAGGATCCGGCTAACAGTTCCTTCAATGCCGCCGGATCGTGAAAGCGGGTGGAATCCCCCTGCAGGCCGCTCAACATGCGAGCGGCCCACAAGGCCGAGAGGATGATCCTCACATCGATCCTCATCTTTGCGGGCTTTTTGTTTGCATTCATGTGATCTTTTTCCTGTGTTATTTTGATTGGATTACTTTCAATATAATTTAATAAAATGACATTTGCAAAACCGAACGCAGAATGAACCGGCCTTTTCGTCTACCATCAACCGTTAAAGCGTACAGAACGGGCCACTGCCAGGTGCGATGGTAGTCTGGCTGGGTCGATGTTTTATATATCGCCTGTGGGTATGATGTCGGCGGTCTCGATCATTAAAACAATTGTCTTGCCCGGTGCTCTTGTTTTGTGAACAGTACCCTTGGGAACCACATAACCCTGTTGAGGATTGAGTTCAACAGATTCGCCGCCTTCGATGTCGACGATCAATTTTCCTTCCAGAGTAAAGAAGAACTCGTCGTCTTTGTCGTGTTTGTGCCAATGATATTCTCCATGCAATATACCGAGCCGTACCACGGAATCGTTGACTTTGCACAGAGTTTGGTTATACCAATCGTCCGTGCATTTTTCGACCAGCGATGGAATATCGATACGTTCCGATGAGCCATGGAGTATATTCATATGGTTTACATACGTGTATTTTTCAACATTCAAATTTGGTCTCCTTGTCGAATCATTGTGAGATGCCTGACGTTGGTTTGTGAGGCGCACCCGCCGGCAAATATGGGTTAGGATTTGTCGTTATGTTCCACAGTGATAACGACATTTCCCTTTTTATGTCCCATATCGACATACCTGTGCGCCTCGACGATCTGTTCCAGCGGATACCTTCGATCTATGACCGTTTTTAGCTTTCCCGCCTCGATAAGCTCTTTCAGGAATGCTAAATCTTCGATTCTATTTGCTATTCCGAATACGACTTTTTTACGACCGACCATTGAAGCCCATAGTGCCTGGAGAAGAGGCCAATCCACTGTAATATACACTCCTCTCTTCTTCAACGAGCTTTTACTGCTCGGAAACGACGTCTTGATGACCGTGTCGAAAATAATATCGTAGGTTTGACCGCTCTTGGTAAAATCCTCTTTGGTGTAATCAATGACCTTGTCGGCGCCCAGAGACTTGACCATGTCTATATTCTTGGTACTGCATACACCGGTCACGTCTGCCCCGAAGTACTTGGCAAGCTGTACTGCGAATGTACCTACACTCCCAGAAGCGCCAAGGATAAGCGTTTTCTGTCCGTTCTTGATTTTTCCTTTTCTAAGCAAAACCAATGCAGTCAGCCCGCCAATCGGAACGGCGGCGGCTTCCTCATAGGTCATATTGGCCGGTTTTATGGCCACCTCATTTTCAGGCAGACAGATGTACTCGGCATTGGCACTGCCAAAACTCGTTTTCCAGACAATTCCAAAGACTGGGTCACCTTTCTTGAATCGTGTGACATCTTTTCCTACGGATTCAATTTCCCCGGCCAGCTCATTCCCTGGTATTGTTTTTCTTGGTCTTGTGAGGCCGTACATGATTCGTGCGGGTAGCCAGAACCAGGTTGCATACGTGGAACTTCGTATTCTCACGTCCCCGGATGTTACCGTGGCCGCATGGATTTTTATCAGTACCTCATCGTCCTTGGGAGTCGGTTTTTTTACCTCTCTGATCTGAAGCACGTCCGGGGGTCCGTATTTTGTGCATACGACGGCTTTCATCCTTATGCCTCCAACGTATCTTTGATTCGGTCCTTTTTCATGGTGTTCATTCACAAGGCGTCTGCAAAATCAGATACAGGAAGAACCGGCCGGGTTTCGGTCCGGCTGCAGTTCATCTACAGTGCATCCATAATTTCTTCTACTGTTAATACTTTCGCAATACCTTTTCTCAGAACTTTCAATTCAGGCTCTTGCATATCTGGATCGTCGGTCGCAGTAACATCGCTTCCGAAA
>CAZTKR010000285.1:0-5174 GCA_964614115.1 uncultured bacterium
CGTTGTAATTCATATTTATCTTTCAATAAAACAATAAAAGAAATAAAGCTAATAATATTTAAAAAAATCGATATATAAATACGACCAGTAAGCCAAGGTAAAAATATAATAAAAATGATAAAGAAAACATAATAATGGTGTATTATATCTCGCCAAGTATTTAAACCTTCCTTAATACTTGAAATAACAAATTTTGTTGACCAAATAATATATTTGAATGGATAAATGATTGTATTTAGAGTATTTTGCATATGCTTGCTTTTATTTTACTAAGATAACCTAATGTTGGACACCAAAATCTCTACATACATTTATGCAATATTGTACAATCATTTCCCCAATATAGCCAAAAACCTAACATTGCCAATTATTATATTATCTATTATTAATAAACACTTATTGTACTTCATAACAATTAACGTGTGCGGTATGGCTCTCCCCAAAGCCACTCATGTGCAATTCTCGTTTCTTGGGAAATCGGATACTATCAGCAGTTATGCTATTTGAAATTTAATAAATCGAAAAATATAACGCAAGGATAAAATTCACGAAGATTCGGCCAAATCAACAGGAAGGCTTATTTTCTGCGGATGCTCAGAACATAAAAAACACCCCCCTGAATTCCCTTACGGGAAAAACAGGGGGGTAAAAGTGATGGTGTTGCTGGTGAAATGAAACGAGTTAGAAGACACCCACCGTGTTGTGTCTATTTATTCCGAATGGCGGCTTGTGCCGCAGCAAACCGTGCTATGGGCACGCGGAAGGGAGAGCAGCTCACGTAGTTCATGCCCACGCGGTGGCAGAAGTCGATGGAATCCGGGTCTCCGCCGTGCTCGCCGCAGATGCCGACTTTCAGGTCTGGCCGGGTTTTTCGTCCTTTTTTAATGCCCATGTCCACCAGCTGGCCCACGCCCGTCTGATCCAGGGTCTGGAACGGATCGGCAGCCAGGATGCCCTTTTCCACGTACTCGGGCAGGAACACGCCGGCGTCGTCGCGGCTGTATCCGAAGGTCATCTGGGTCAGGTCGTTGGTGCCGAAGGAGAAGAATTCGGCTACCTCGGCCACATGATCGGCTGTGAGGGCTGCCCTGGGAATCTCGATCATCGTGCCTACAAGATAGGCCACTTTTTTTCCTTCCTTCTTCATGACCATCTCGGCGATCCTGATGACCACCTCTCTCTGATCCACCAGCTCCTCTTTCGTGCCGATGAGGGGAATCATGATCTCGGGAAAGACCTTGACGCCCTGTTTGGCCACGCGACATGCAGCCTCGATGATGGCCTGGGCCTGCATCTCCGTGATTTCCGGGTATGTGGTGCCCAGACGGCATCCCCGGTGTCCCAGCATGGGGTTCATCTCGTGGAGGCTCTGTACCTTGGCCTTGATCTTGGCCACGGAAACGCCCAGTTTCTTGGCCATTTCTTTCTGAGCGGCCGCGTCGTTGGGCAGGAACTCGTGCAGGGGCGGATCCAGGGTGCGGATGGTGACGGGCAGTCCGTCCATGGCCTTGAAGATGCCGATGAAGTCTTTCCTCTGGAAGGGAAGAATTTTTTTAAGCGCCTTCCTGCGGCCGGCCTCGTCGTCGGCCAGGATCATCTCCCGCATGGCTGTGATGCGGTCGGGACCGAAGAACATGTGCTCGGTACGCGTCAGGCCGATTCCCTCGGCACCGAAATCCCTGGCCTGCTTGGAGTCCTTGGGATTGTCCGCATTGGTCCGGATGCCCAGCTTGCGGTGTTTATCCGCCCATTTCATCAGGGTTTTGTAATAGGGATTTTTCTCCGGGTCTGCGGGGAGAACAGAGATTTTGTCTTTATACACTTTCCCGGTAGTCCCGTTGAGGGAAATCCAGTCGCTCTCTTTGAGAGTCTTACCGTTCACGGTTACCGTCTTCTTGACAGAGTCGATGTTCAAGGCTCCGCATCCCACGATACAGCATTTTCCCCAGCCGCGGGCGACCAGAGCGGCATGGCTCGTCATGCCTCCCTTGGCCGTGAGGATGGCCTGCGCCGCCCTCATGCCGTGGACGTCTTCCGGGCTGGTCTCATCCCGGACGAGGATGACTTTTTTGCCCTGCTTGGCCCAGGCTTCCGCATCGTCAGCCGTGAACACGATCTGACCCACACCGCCGCCCGGGCCTGCCGGAAGCCCCTTGGCCAGTTGATGGCCCCTGGACTCGGCCTTGGGGTCCAGCATGGGATGAAGCAGCTCGTCCAGCTGTTCCGGCCTCACCCGCATCAGGGCCACTTTCTCGCTGATCAGACCTCCCTTACACATATCCACGGCCATGCGTACGGCGGCCACACCGTTGCGTTTTCCGACGCGGGTCTGGAGCATGTACAGCGTGCCGTCCTGGATGGTGAACTCCAGGTCCTGCATGTCCTTGTAGTGTTTTTCCAGTTTGGTCCGGATTTTTTCCAGTTTCTTGTAATTCGCGGGCATCAGCTTTTCCAGGGAGGGGAGATGCTTGGAGGAATCGCTCTTGGAAACTTCGTTGATGGCCTGGGGCGTACGGATGCCGGCAACCACGTCTTCGCCCTGGGCGTTCACCAGAAATTCGCCGTAGAACTTGTTCTCTCCAGTAGCCGGGTCCCGGGTGAAGGCCACGCCCGTGGCCGAGCTGTCACCCATGTTGCCGAAGACCATGGCCTGCACATTGACGGCGGTTCCCCACTCGTCGGGTATGCCTTCGATACGCCGGTACGACTTGGCCCGCTTGCCATTCCAGGACTGGAACACGGCTGAGATGGCACCCCAGAGCTGATCCTTGGGGTTATCGGGAAAATCTTTTTTCAAAACCTGTTTTACTTTTTTCTTGAAGATGCCCACCAGTTTTTTCAGATCGTCCACGTCCAGCTCGGTATCGTCTTTCACGCCCTTGGCGTTCTTCAGTTTCTGCATCTCTTTCTCGAGCTGAACCCGGATGCCCTTGCCTTCCTTGACGTCTACACCCCCGGCCTTTTCCATCACGACGTCGGAATACATCATGATGAGGCGACGGTAGGCGTCGTACACAAACCGCTCGCTGCCGCTCTTGACCACCAGGCCGGGAATGGTTTTCTCGTTGATGCCGATATTCAGAACCGTTTCCATCATACCCGGCATGGAAACCCGGGCGCCGGACCGTACAGAAAAGAGCAGCGGATTTTTGGGATCGGCGAACTTGAGGTTCATGAGTTTTTCGACTTTGGCCAGGGCGCTGTCCACTTCTTTTTTCAATTCTTTAGGATACTTACCGCCGGTATTCATGAAATGCGTGCATACGTCCGTTGTAATCGTGAAGCCAGGGGGCACGGGAACGCCCAGATTCGACATTTCCGCCAGGTTGGCACCCTTTCCTCCCAGAAGCTCTTTCATCTTGGTGTTGCCTTCGGCCTTGCCGCCGCCGAAGAAGTAGACATATTTATTAGCCATCTATTTACCTCCTTTGAATGGGTTCTGTCTTTTTCCAGACTATTATTTTTCGAGAATACTCGAGTATGATTGACGGTCGGACAGGATTTCCAAAGCCCTGCTCACCACGGGATCGTCTTCCAGGCCGACTTCGACTTCTCTGCGAAGACCGTAAAATTTAGATGCCAGCTCCCGCCTTAAGAACAATTTAATCTCGTCTTCACTGCTGGCCAGCATGGTCTCTTTGGCGCTCTCCAGGGCCTGCTTAAGGTGATCGATATCATCCATGAGAACCGTTCCGTATCCGGCTTCCAGGGATTCCGTCTTCAACTCATCCAGTTGACTTTCGATGGGATGCTGGTATTCGAAGGATTTTGTTTTCAGATAATCACGGAATTCTTTCATGATCGTATCATTTATGATGATGTTGGAGTCTAAATCAGCGTTGGTGGTGTGGTAATGCACGGCAAAGTTGAAGAACAGGGATTTGCGGCGCATGTCCCAGGCGACGTCACTGATTTGGGGGGAGGTGATGTTGATGTCTGGTGCGATACCGCCACCGCCTTTGACGATGCGTCCCAGCCGGGTGTAGTAGGCCAGGGTATTGTCTGTGGAAGAAGAGTCACTCCACGATGAGTAGTCGCGCTTTTGGATGCATCGGCCGCTGGGTGTGTAGTACTTGGCTGTCGTGATTTTTAGGGCCGCGCTTTGAGACAGGGGAATCAGAGACTGTACGAGCCCTTTCCCGAACGTGGTGTCACCCAGCACCAGGCCCCGGTCGTGATCCTGAATGGCACCGGCAACGATCTCCGAGGCTGAGGCACTAAACCGGTTGACCAGGACGACCAGAGGCCCTTCCCCGTAGATGGGTATTTGTCGGGATTTTTCTTCGCGCATGGATCCTTCGGACCGGCCCTTGGTCGACACGATGGTGACGCCCTTGGAAAGGAAGAGGTCCGATATCTCAACGGCTGCTTCCAGCATGCCTCCGGGGTTGCTGCGAAGGTCCAGGATCAATCCCTCCAGGTTCTGCGGGTTGAGTTGACGTATGGCCTCGGACACTTCGGGCCCGGCATTCTTGGAGAAACGGGTCAGGCGAATATACCCGATGCCGTCGCGGATGTAGCCCGCGTACCGAACATCATCGATCTTAATCTGCTCCCGGACGAGGGTAAATTCCAGGAGCTCGGGTTCGCCCTGTCGACGAATCGTCAGCGTAACCTCCGAGCCGATGGGCCCCCGTATCCGGCGAGCCGCTTCATCGAGACCCATCTTCTCCGTGTCCTCACCGTCTACTTTGATGACCATATCGCCTTCCCGGATGCCGACACGGGCGGCTGGCGTTCCCAGAAAGGGAGGTTCCACCACGGTGACCACGTTGTTTCGCAGGTTCAGGGGCATACCCACACCGCCGTATTTTCCCTGGGTGAGAACCTGGATCTGGTGGTCATCGTCTCTGTCGAAGTAGACTGTATACGGATCAAGGGTATTGAGCATGCCGTCGATGCCTGCCTTGAGGAACCGCTCCGCGTCGATCTGGTCTACGTAATTGGCAGATACCTCCTTGTAGATCAGCCCCAGTACGGGCAGGTTCTTCGATATGGCAGAGTAAATATCGTCACTCCTGGCCCCGTGGGTCCAGAGAAAAGCACCCGTTAAGACGAGGAGTATGGCGACGAGACTCACGAACGAACGTTTGAAGTACATCATATGGATTACCCCCATAGGTTAAAGCATGACGTTGCCGTATCCATGAATAAATCAACATAGTATATACGTC
>CAZTKR010000286.1:0-5172 GCA_964614115.1 uncultured bacterium
AGATGCCGATCAAATACGGCATACGATCTTTTTCATGGTGCTGTCGTTCCTGTTGTAACCCGGACGTGTCACGGCAAACGATTCATCGAGGATTTCGAGAAATCGAATATCGGATAATAGATAACTTCTCCAGGGAGGTTCATGACGTGATTTCGTAAATCCGCTCACAAACCACGCACTCAGTACCAGCCGGCCGTTCTGCTTGACACCGAGTAGATGGGGTTCCACGACGCGTGGATGGCCTTTATACATAAAACGTATGCTCTTTTTGTTTTGTATGGCCTCGCATAACATATCTTTTTTCAATTTTTTTTCATTCATGGTTTCCGACCTTCAGGAATTGTTTTAAATAACACGATCCATCTCTCAGTACCGCGTGACTCGTCATGCCTCGATCAATAATCCTTTCCGGACAAATATGAAAATGAAAAAATCGTATATCATATAAATAGCGATTAATTCGTTAAAATTATAAGTAATTTCACGAAAAGATGCAAGTAAAAATCGCTTGCAGGAGATCGGATAATCTAAAAAGTTTTTAAACTGGGATTGTCTTTGTCAGCGATAGCCCTAAAATCGTAAGGATGGTTTCATAAAGATGAATGGTTGGGATCGACCTGTACTGATTTGAGGACAGCAGAGTTGAAAACGTTTATTTGTTTCATTATCTCAAATAGAGAAAACTACGGGTGTCAATCCAAATGCCTTAGACGATTACCATGCCGATGACGATAAACAGGATACCGGCAAGCACACCGCACACCAGCGCATAGGGCAGCTGCGTGGTCACATGGTCGATATGATCCGATCCGGCCCCGAAAGAAGAAAGACAGGTCGTATCCGACACCGGCGAGCAGTGATCTCCCAGAATACCCCCACCCACGATGGCCCCGACCGTGAGCAAGACCACCGGGGATACGGTACCGTCGGAAAGGTTCATGGCAATCGGCATGACGAACGGCGTGACGATGGCGTACGTACCCCAGGCCGTACCCGTGAAAAAAGAGATCAGTCCCCCGGTGATGAACGTGATGACCGGCAGCATGCCCGAGCTCATCCAAGCCTCGGTCACGGAGATGATGTATTGCTGCGCACCCAGGGCCTTGGAAATGGTGTTCATGCAGTAGGCCATTGCCAGGATGAGTATCGCCGGTAGGACTCCCTTGATTCCGTTGGACGCCACGGTCATCCCATCCTTGACATTTCTGAAATACTTCCCTACGGACATGGCGATGGCCTGGTACATCACAGCCGCGAAAAAGGCTTCCAGGATCTTGGCGCTTTTCAGGAAGATGAACGTCCCCAGGGCGACGCTGATGACGATACACACGGGAATTACGAGGTAGATTAGGAGATTTGTCCGCTTCCCCTCCAGGGGCTTGATGAGATCCATCTCATCACCGGTCAGGGGTGTGGCGCCTTCGCGGAGAACCTTGCCCTCATCCCTGGCCCTTCGCTCTGCCTTCCGCATCGGCCCGAAGTTGGGGATGACCTGATAAGCGATCAGGCCGGCTAGAATCACCGCAAACCACCCGTAGAAGTTGTACGGAATAGCCCGGATGAACACGCCCATCCCATCCTCGGCCGAGCCGATGGAACCGTATCCTTTCAGGAGTCCGGCGATGTAAACGGCCCATCCGCTGAGGGGGATCAGCGTACAGACGGGCGCACTCCCCGAATCCAGGAGGTACGCCAGCATTTCCCGGGAGACCTTGTGCTTATCGGTTAACGGTCTGGCGATGGGTCCACCGAAAAGAGGACTGAAATAGTCACTGAAGAAAACAAAGACACCCATCAACCAGCCGAATCCCGAGGCACCGCGCCTCGTGCGTATCCGTTTGGAGGCCCAGTCGGCAAACCCGGAAATCACGCCGGCCCGCAGGTAGAAGGCCACAAGAACTCCCACGGCCACCTCGATCATCATCACCCAGATAAAATCCTGGTTTCCCAGTGCCGTCTGGAACAGTCGGGCCAGTCCCGTGGCCGGATCCAGGCCGCCGACCACCACACCCACCAGACATCCGACGATAAGGGAAAACACGGCGTCCTTCGTGATGAAAGCCAGCACCAGAGCAAGCACGACGGGCAGGAGTGAGAAAATGCCCAGATTGGCCTGAATGTTCATGTCCCCATCCTTTATGCTGTGATCGGAATGACAAATTCATTCGTAATGGTTTAGCGACTGTCGATCTTTATTCAAGAATACCACACAGTTCCTCTGCCGAGGTTCTTGAGAGCCCCAGGGATTCCATCGTCCGCTTGGCCTCTCCCAGATAGTCTCGATCCATCAGGACAGAGGCGAGTCGTATGACACCATCCATACAAGGCGTATCCAGGCCGACCCATTCCGCTAACTTTTTCATGAATACCAGGCCGTACCCCACATCCTCGTTGAAGTACCGGTAGTCCAGACTGTTCTGCGCCTTGATTCCCTTGAATCCAGGCGCCTGGGAATACCCTGTGTCGTACGTCGGCTCGGCCATATACCCCTGCTCGTAACCCAGGTCCGGGTCTGGTATGACTTCGACTCCCAGTCTCTTGCCGAGGGCCACACGCTCATCATCCACGGCCTTGATCAACCTGCCCACGCCGGGCGTGACACCGTCCTCGTAGAAGCAGAAGTCCCCTCCGGTACGCTCGATCAAAGCGGCGTTCATGAGCGTAATCGCCGGATGGATGATTGGATTCCCGTTCTGCAGGCTGGTCTGGAGGATGTTCTTGGCGGCCCTCATGGCCGGATAGACATCCATGATTCTTTCCAAGATGAGCTGGGTGTTCCTCGCGGGAAGGGCTGCCAGGAAGAGTCCTCCCCGGAGTTTTAAGTACACATGAATCCTGCCCGGTTCCACCACCCGTACGGCATAGGGCAAGGTGGATGTCTCGGCCACGACGATCTCCTCATCCCGTATGTCCAAATCCGCGCCGTTCTTGAACACCAGGGCGCCCCCACAGGAGCCGGGGCAGACGATGACGATCTGTCCTTTCTTGAGATGGGGCTTACATGCTTCGGCAAAGGGTTGCGTACTGTAAGCAGGGCCCACGGCATAGATGAGGTCGGCACCCTCTACGGCCCGGCCGATATCGTGACCGGCGTATTCCACGGGCATGAAGCCTTCCAAATCCCCCTTGGCGTGTATGCCTCCGTGTTTCTGAACAGCCTGAATGTTTTCGGGAAATCGCTCGAAATCAAACAGCGTGACCCGATGTCCGGCCGCCGCACAATCGAACGCAACGGCACAGCCCCCATTCCCAGATCCTAGTACGGTAACATTCATACAAACTTCCTCCTTATAAAACCGGACCTTCGGCCCGAATTTAATTCCACGGCAGTTCTTGACGCGTGATGTGTATTCCGTATTGCTCTAGTCCCTGGACGACCTCGTCGAACGAGACATCCATGGGAGAAACCAGTCCCGTCCGACTCAAACGGCCATCCAGGATCAGCCGGGCTCCCAGGCCCATGGTGAAGCCCACGGTTCTCTGCATGGCCGTAAAGCCCGTCTCCACATCCCGCCGATCGATGAGCTGATACACAATACGTTTTTTCTTCCCTTCTCGGTTACCTCGCATGTCGACGCGTACCATGACGATATCCTGCTCTTCCGCGGTAAACTGAAACTGGGCCTGCGATCCCAGCAGGGACGAGGTGAATGCTATCGGGGAAACCTCCACATCGCCCACGCGTATGGACTCCTCATCCAAAAAACCGCTCTTGGCCATGATCTCCCAGAACGCACAATGGCCAGGATACCGGCATGCGTAGCGCCCCATCTCCTTCACGGTTCCCATCAGACGGAACGCTTCCGCATAGTATGCGCTGTTCCCATTGGGATAGCACTCCAAAGGCACGCCGAATTCTTCCACATCGAGCGAATGTCTTTGTTCTGGCGTAAAAATCTCATCGCCTGGGATTTCGACGACGCGGCCCTGCCGGATGACCCAGGCGGGACGCTTGTAGGCCCGCATCACGCCCGTGACCGACCAACTGAACTTATACTTCAGAGGATTCTCGGCTGCCTCAAGAACGGGCAAGCCGGCACCGTACGAATGAAACTCATGGACATCATCCAGCTCGTTCAGGGCTCTGGCTCCCAGGATGAGATCGATCCCGGGATCCAGGCCGAACTCGGGGAGTATGGTGATGCCTTTTTCTTTCGCCTCGCTGTTGAGATGTTTCAGTTCCTCCTTCATCGCAGCCACTCTGGTAGGATGCCGCTCTGCCGGGTTGATGTAATACATGCTGCTGACGAGATTCACCCCCAGCCGTGCCGCCAGTCGGCCCACGGGCAGGGCGAACTGCGGAGGAAGTGCCTCGACGACCATGACGGCATTCCGCATCACTGCCGTCAGGTCCGATTCGCGGGACGCATCGATGGAACGTCCTACAACACGCTCAGCCGGATAACCGTCGACGACCGATTTCAAGTCCTTGCTGTTATCCGCTACGATGATCTCAGGGATATCGGTGTTGTGGTACAGATCGTACAGGGTTGCCTTGCCCTGCATCCCTAGACCGAGAATCACGATATGATCTTTTGCCATTCTGAGTCCCTTCCATGATAGGAGTGGTTATATCTTCCCGAGTTCATCCATGTCATCGGATGAATCTCATACCCGTGATCACATAACTTCCCAAGGTTTAAACAATAGAGAATAGGTATTCTGGACATGCCGGCTCATTGCATCCCTGGCTTGATCCGGATCATGGTCGGCGATGGCATCGACGATTTCCTTGTGCTGCTGGGGCGTAAAATGTAGACTATTTTCCCTGTTTTTTGTCGTGTAGAACGCATCGAAAAAGAAGATATAGACATTCGAGCGCCAGAATACATGGCGACAATACCGTTCCAGATACACGTTTCGAGACACTTTGGCAATACCCAGATGAAACTGCTCGTTCACCACCGAATAAGCCTCCTTATCAAAGGAATCAAAAACCTCGTCTTGTTTTCGTAGCAAGGCATATAATTCCCGGGTGTCTTTTTCTGTGGCATGAAGGGCGGCCGAGGCAGCCGTCTGACTCTCTATGGCCTGTCTGGCAAAAAAAACCTGTTTCGCGTCCTCCGCATCGGGCAGAGGGATATAACATCCCCTTTTTTTCTTTTTCTCCAGAAATCCTTCGGCCACGAGCCGTCCCAGACGCCGCATGGCGGCCTGGTTGTGGGCCATGAT
>CAZTKR010000287.1:0-5166 GCA_964614115.1 uncultured bacterium
ACAGATGAGGAACAAGCCTTCGCAAAAGCCCTTCAGAAAACGCTGGAAAAGGAAGAGAAGGGCATGATTGCGTATGTGGATACGCTAAAAGACCCCACCCAGGAGACGTTCGTTGGCGGCGGCTCCTCCGACGTGGGTGACGTGACACTCATCGCGCCCACGGCCACCATCCGTTTTCCGGGCATGGTGCCCGAGGCTATCGGTCATCACTGGTCTACCGTATCGTGCACGTACGGCTCCACGATGTGGAAGGGACTCAATGCGGGCGCTAAGGCTATGGCCGCATCCGCTCTGGACCTGATGACCAAGCCCGAAGAACTCCAGAAACTCCGGGATGAGTTTGAGGAACATGTGAAGGAGCACCCGTACAAATCGTTCCTGCCCGAGGACGCAAAGCCGCCACTTGACCTGAACGAATCGTTGATGAAAAAATGGCGGCCCTTGATGGAGGAGACGTATATCGAATAAATTCGTTTCGTTTGGATAAATTCGTTACAAGTGCACGACGATAGACACTTCTTTTGATACATGAAGAAATCGGACGCGTGTCACGGGATGCCCCCCTCTCGAACACGGACTATGAATACGACAGACAGGTCAACGCCCATGTAAACGTATGAGAACGCGCAGGAAAACACGCATTGAATGGCTCGTGATACGGGAGTCCGAATGAGAAAGCACGAAAACCGAAACAAAGCAAAACCGATTGAAGGAAGGAAACATAGATGAAACACAAGACGATAAAAACGACGATTCTTCTGATCCTTCTCACCGCGGTATCGGTGATAACGGGTCAAGAACAACCCGACCTGGACATGATTGCCAAGATCCGACATGAAGGATTCCAGCACTCTCAGGTCATGCACATCGTGGGCTATCTGTCAGATGTCATCGGCCCACGGCCCACGGGCTCTCCGGCCATAGCCCGGGCCAACGAATGGACGACCCAGAAATTCCGAGAATGGGGCCTGGAGAACGTCCAACTAGAGCCCTACGAAGACTTCGGCATCGGCTGGGCGCCCCAGTACATTTCCGTTCATATTCTCAAGCCCCACTACGCCCCCCTCATCGCCATCTCCGTGGAATGGGGTTCCAGCACCAGCGGCAAAATCACGGGCCAGCCGGTATACGTGGATATCCAGTCCAAGGATGATTTCGAGAAATACAGGGGCACCTTAGCGGGTAAGATCGTTCTGTACAGACCGCCCCGGCAAAACATCGCTCCCCACTTCACGCCCGATGCGAGACGGTTCACCCAGGAAGACCTGGACGAGAGGGCCCAGTATCCTGTACAGGCCGAGACGGGACGGTCCGACGATTACGAGCGCGGCTTTCTCGACGAACTGGAAGCGTTCTTCCGTTCCGAGGGTGTGGGCGTCCTGGTCCGGCCCACTCAGGAGGGCCGGCGCGACTACGGTTCCGTGCGCGCCGATGGCATCCGTTCGGCCCGGTTTGCAGACCGGCCGCGACCGCTACCCGAAGTCATCCTGGCCGCCGAGCACTACAACCGTATCTGGCGCATCATGGAGGTTTACCAGGAGCCCGTGGAAATGGAAGTCGCGGTTCGCACCACGTTCTACGATGAGGATCTCCGGGGATACAATGTCGTGGCCGAGATTCCAGGTACGAAGAAAAAAGACGAAGTCGTGATGCTAGGGGGCCATATCGATTCGTGGAGTCCGGGCACGGGTGCAGCCGATAATGCCGCCGGATGTGCAGTCTGCATGGAGGCCGTCCGTATCCTGAGGACCCTGGGCGTAAAACCGATCCGCACGATCCGCATCGTCCTGTGGAGCGCCGAGGAAAAGGGCTGGGTAGGCTCAAAAGCCTACGTAGAGAACCATTTTGGAGACGTCGAGACCATGACGCTCAAACCCGAACACGCCACAATATCAGGCTACTTCAATTACGACTACGGTCACGGCCGGATCCGAGGCATTCATCTTCAGGATAATGTTCAGCTGAAGCCCCTGTTCGAAGCCTGGATGGAACCCTTCCACGATCTCGGGGCCACCCACGTGGTCACGCGTTCCACGGGCGGCTCTGATCACGGTGCATTGGACTATATCGGCCTGCCTTCTTTCCAGTGGATTCAGGACCCGCTGGATTACATGACACGCATACACCATACCAACATGGATGTGTACGATCACCTGATCCCCGAGGATTTGATACAGTCGGCGGTCGTCATCGCTGGCTTCGTGTATCACACGTCCATGCTGAAGGACAAGCTTCCGCGCAAGCCACTGCCCGATCCCTTTAAATATCCAGATAGACGTTAGGAGAAAAAAATGAATAGACGCGTCCTGCTTTATACGATACTTTTCCTCATTCTGGCTGCGGGTTTTGCGACTGCCGAAATCCCCAAACCCGAAAAAGTCCTGGGATTCAAGATCGGGACGGACAAAAAAGTCGCCGACATGCATCAGATCGTCGATTATTTCCAACGGCTGGATAAAGCCAGTGGTCGCGTGGTCGTTCAAGAAATCGGAAAGACGACCCTGGGCAATCCCTTCATCGTGGCCATCGTGACATCGGAAGAAAACCAGCAGAACCTGGAAACCTACCGGCAGTACCAGCAGCTCCTGGCCGATCCCCGGAAGATCAGCGAAAAGAGGGCCGACGAGATCATATCCAACGGCAAGGCCGTCGTGATGATCAACTGCTCGATTCATGCTACCGAGATCGGCGCTTCTCAGATGTCCATGCAGCTTGCCTACGATCTGGCCGTCAAAAACGATGAGGACACCCGCCGCATCCTCGACAACGTCATCCTCCTTCTGGTGCCTATGCACAATCCCGACGGCATTCAGATGGTCGTGGACTGGTACGAGAAAAACCTGGGGTCCGAGTGGGAGGGCGGCCGCATGCCCTGGCTCTACCATAAATACGTGGGTCACGACAATAACCGGGACTGGTACATGTTCACACAAATCGAGACCCAGCTGACTATTCGGGTGCACAACCGGTGGCACCCCCAGGTCGTACTGGACATGCACCAGATGGGAAACACCGGAGCCCGGCTCTTCGTGCCCCCGTATGTCGATCCCTACGAACCCAACGTCGATCCCATCCTCACCCAGCAGGTGGCGGCCATGGGATCGTTCATCGCCAGCGATCTCACATCCCAGGGCAAGGGCGGCGTCATCCACAGCACCATTTTCGATGCTTGGACACCCGCCCGGGCCTACCACCATTACCACGGTGGTATCCGCATACTCACAGAAGCGGCCAGCGTGAAAATTGCCACACCCGTCACCATCCCCTTCGACGAACTGCAGGATGACGTAAAAACACGTTCCGTGAAGATGCCCCTGCCGTGGAAAGGCGGACGGTGGACACTGAAGGACATCGTCGATTACGACTATGCCGCTACCCGAGCAGCCCTGACCCATGCGGCGGGCCTGAGAAAAAACTGGCTTCGGAGTTTTTACAGGATTCATAAGAAGGCCGTCGAGCGGTCCGAGCCGCCCTATGCCTTTCTCGTTGCGGCGGATCAAAAAAACGTTCCATCCGCCGTGTCCATGCTGAACATTCTCCAGATGGGCGGTGTGAAAATCTATCGAGCAGACGCTGCGTTCCATGCGGACGGCCGATCCTATCCCCAGGGCACGACCATCGTCTATACGGCCCAGCCCTACGGCGGGTTTGCCAAGGCGCTGCTGGAGCGACAGGTCTACCCCGAAATCAGGGAGACACCCGGCGGTCCTCTGAAGACACCCTACGACGTCGTTGCCCACACCCTCCCCCTGTTGATGGGCGTGGATGTCGTCCAGATCGATGAGCCCTTCAAGGTCAAAACCACGCTGCTGACGAATATCGAAAAACCAGCAGGAATCCTGAAGAAAACGGACGACGCCCCCTGCTATGCATGGGGTCACGCCACCAACGACGATATCACCGCCCTGAACCGGCTGATGGCAAAAGGCCATTCCATCTCGTGGACTGCCGAAGCTGTCGACATCGATGGCAGAACCATACCACCGGGAACGATGATTGTCACGCAAAAACCGGGTCTCGTTCAGGACATGGAAGCCATCACAGATGACCTCTACGTCCGGTTTGAGGCCTTAAAAAACACGCCCGATACCGACGCGTACAGACTCAAACCCGTCCGCCTCGGCCTCTACAAGAGTTGGACTGCTTCCATGGACGAGGGCTGGACCCGATGGGTTCTGGAGCAGCATGAATTTGCGTATGAGAGCGTCTTCGACAAAGACATCCGGGAAGGACATCTCAACGACCGATTCGACGTGATCCTCTTCCCCGACATCCGTGAATCCCAAATCGTCCAGGGCCTTTCGGAGAAGGAGGTTCCCCCTGAATACGCCGGTGGTATCGGCGAGGCCGGAATCGAGCATATTCGAACGTTTGTTAAAAGCGGCGGCACCCTCATCACCTTGAACTCGTCATCCGAATTCCCCATCAAGCATCTGTACTTGACTGTAGAGAATTGCGCGGCCAATCTTGATAGGATGGATTTTTTCATCCCCGGCTCGATTCTCCGTGTCATCAACGACCCATGCCATCCCATCGCCTACGGATACAACAGAACCAGTGAGATATTCTTCCGCAGGAGTCCCGTGTTTTCAGCCAGCGAAGGAACCGGTGTCGTGCGCTATCCCACCCATGAACCCCTGCTCAGCGGCTGGGCCAACGGGGAAAAGCACCTGTTCAACAAGAGCGCCATCGTCGATGTACCCTACGGACAGGGCAAGATCATACTCATTGGTTTCCCGGCTCAGTACAGGGCTCAGTCCCAGGGATCGTTCCGGTATTTATTCAACGCCATCTACTACGGCGCGGCCGTCTTCATCAATGGCAATCGATAACGGGTACGTATCGTGAAAAGAATCCCATCCATTCCCGATTTGCTTCGTTCTGTCTGCCTTGTGTTGCTTTGGCATAGCCATTGCATCAGAACCTTTGGCAAGTATCAGCGGGCTGTACGAAGTCTGTATTGGTGTGAAGGACACGATACCGGAGACTCAATACTGGGAATTTTTTGTGTGCCGTATCGGCGAAACCGGCCGGTTGTCGGCCGAACAGGCAAACGTCCTCTACGGCGTCGATTCCCGACTGCAATCGATTCGCCTCTGCCATTTGGATCGATCCCGGCCCGGGGCCCTGGGCATGTCTCTGTATACGTATCGGGTTGTGGATATT
>CAZTKR010000288.1:0-5115 GCA_964614115.1 uncultured bacterium
GTGAATCTATTCCTGTGACCATTTGGGTTCTTGCCGAGAATTACCATGAGGCAGTATCGCATACACCCCAATTTTTAGATCATCTACGTTTTTTAGAGGAGACATGCGGGCCTTATCCCTTCAGAGCTGATAAGTACGGCGTTGCAGAAGCACCCTACTTAGGGATGGAGCATCAGACCATCATTGCCTATGGGTATGGTTACAAGAATGATGTTCATGGATTCGATTGGCTGCATTTGCATGAATTGTCCCATGAATGGTGGGGGAACATGGTGACCGCTGAAGATTGGAGTGATGCGTGGATTCATGAAGGTTTTGCTTCTTACATGGAAGCTTTGTATGCGGAGCGCATGGGAGGAATAGAAAAATACCACGATTATCTGGAGGATAGAATTTCATGGGTTAATAAGAAACCCATAGCCCCCAGAGAATCGGTAACGATGAATGAAGCATTTGGGACAGGCGATATTTATTTTAAGGCGGCATGGGTTATTCATACATTACGCTATTATTTAGGGGATGACGATGACACATTCTTTCCTCTTTTACGTCGCTGGGCTTATCCTGATCCAGCCATGGAAGCTATAACCAACGGAGAACAATGCCGATTTGCAGTAACCGAGGATTTTATTCAGATCGCGGAGGAAGTAACCGGGAAAGAACTAGATTGGTTTTTCGAAGTCTACTTAAGGCAGTCCTCCATTCCCATTTTGAAAGGAGCAATTAAGAATGACACGCTGTCATTAACATGGGAGATAGAGAACAACATACCTTTCCATATACCGGTTGAAGTAAAAATAGATGAGTCGATTGTTAAAGTGGATATGACAGATGGTACAGGTGAGGTGTGTGTTCCTAAAGGGATGTGTCCTGAAATCGATCCTAATCACTGGATTTTAATGGATCCGGTAAGCATCGAGGGTATCGGAGATTGGATGATTCAGAACAGCGGAACCTTGAATCATCTATATTCAGTAAACTTTCCGGAAACAGGTATTGGATATAGTGTTGGTTTCTCTGGTACAATCGTGAAGACAACAGACGGAGGCGAGAGTTGGATTTCTCAAGCCAGTGGTATATCAGAGTATTTGAACTGCCTCTATTTTACTGATTCTAATACAGGTTATGTTGTTGGACGCAACGGTACCATTCTTAAGACATCGGATGGTGGAGAGCGTTGGAACATATTAGATAGTGGGACGAACGGTTGGTTGTATTCCACCCATTTTATAGATGCGAGTATGGGGTGGGCTGTGGGTAGTTATGGTACAACTATACATAGTACTATTATTAAGACTACCGATGGTGGAATGAACTGGCATCCTCAAGCGAACGGTGTATGGCAAACATTGCGATCTGTTTATTTTATAGACGCAGATACCGGTTGGATAGTCGGAGATTATGGTACCATTTATATCACAAACGACGGCGGTGCACACTGGATTGCCCAGTTCAGTGGCATTTCTGATCGCCTACGATCTGTATATTTCACGGATACAGATACCGGTTGGATAGTCGGGGATAACGGTACCATTCTAAAGACTACAAACGGAGGTAGCATTTGGACGTCGGTGACTAAAGTGACTTCAAAAAACATAAGATCTGTTTATCTCGTCAATGTCAATACCGGATGGGCTGTTGGCGATAATGGTACCATACTTCATTCAACCGATGGCGGAAACAGCTGGGCTCTTCAAACGAGCGGAACGTTGTATGATTTGAACTGTATTCACTTTACCAATGATGGTACTGGGTGGATTGTTGGACAGAATGGTATCATACTCAAGATGATTGCTGATGAAGAAGAGTCCGCTTTTCAGACACCCCATTGGAATGCTGATATCCCAGTTCAATCGACACTTTTACAGAACTATCCCAATCCGTTTAATTCGACAACTACAATCATATTTAATCTATCGAAATCCAATTTTATAACGATAGAAGTATATAATATTCTTGGAAAAAAAATAGAAACACTTGTTAAGGGCAAGAAACCGGCTGGAAAGCAAGAAATAACATGGCAAGCCCATAACCAACCGAGTGGTATCTACTTCTGTCGTTTGGAGGCCGGAGGGCATGTGAAAATAAGAAAGCTGATATTGCAAAGGTGACATTAAAAAAGAGGGTTTTTGTGAGTAAAACGATCTTTTTATACTTGTCTTTAGTGCTGTATTCGGCTCTATTCTGTCAAGACATGCTTAAGAGTAAATGCAAGATATCTGCCATAAGAGTATCAAATAGCTCAATCCGACTGGATGGTTTGTTGGATGAAGATGTATGGCAAAATGCCGATGCCATCACTGAACTGATCCAGTGTGAACCCACGTTCGGGAGTCCCCTTTCAGAAAAAACAATTGTAAAAATTCTGTACGATGATGATTACATTTACGTAGGAGCCGTGTGCTATTATGAAGATATGAACGATTTAGTGGCGAATAAATTGGAACACAGAGATATCAGTTGGGATGATCAAATTGCATTCGTTTTTGATACATTTCACGATAAGACGAAAGGCTATTTTTTCGAAACGAATGCTCATGGAGCAAAGTATGATGGATTTGTCGATGGTATAGGGAATACCAACACCGATTGGAATGAGGTGTGGCAAGTTCAGACAAAAATTAATTCGAATAACTGGACGGCCGAGTTCCAGATCCCTTTGCGGATTCTCCGGTATTCCAGAGCGGAGAAACAAACCTGGGGATTCAACGTCTTTCGGTCGTTGAGGAAGAAAAACGAAAAAGGATACTTTACACCGATTCCTCCGCAGCACGGGATTGGCAGTTTGTCCCTGGCGGGTGAATTGGCGGGTATCGAAAAACTGCAACCGAGACGAAATCTTCAATTAAAACCCTATGTTCTTCTCGGAAGGACGAATGATCAAAATAGGGGTGTAACAGATTTGAAATCCGAGTTTGGATTTGATATCAAGTATGTTCCTCTACCAAACTTTGCGATTGATTTCACGTACAACACAGATTTTGCCCAGATCGAATCAGATGACGAACAGATCAACCTGACGCGATTCTCCCTTTTTTATCCCGAGAAAAGGGATTTTTTCCTCGAGAATGCCCAGCTTTTTACATTTGGCATGTCGCAGAAGATTCAACCGTTCTTTTCGAGGCGGATCGGGATTCACGATGGGAGTCCGGTTCCCATCCTCTGCGGTGCACGCGTGACAGGGAAGCTCGGCAGGAGTAATGTCGGGTTTATCAACATAGCCACCGATAAGACAGAGGACCTACCGTTGACAAACTACACTGTTCTGAGAGTTCGTCAGGACATCCTGAACAATTCAAACGTCGGGTTTATTCTCGCGAACATGCAAGACGGCGACCGTTACCAGAGAAGCTGGGGCGTGGATTCGGAAATCTGGCTGACGGAAAATTCGAGGATCAAAGGATTTTACTCCTCTCTGTATTCGGGGTCAATAAACGACGATCGTTCTACCGGTGCTTTCTCGTATCGGCTAGACAAGGATTTATTCGGATTTATACTGGGGTATGTTGGCGTGGAGAAGAACTACGATCCGGACATGGGATTTGTCATAATGAAAGACATCAAGGATTACAGCGGTGTTCTGCGAAAGAGCTTCAGGCCAGGCAAATTCGGTATCCGTAAAATCAGTTTTTCCGGGTGGTTCGATCACACCTACACCCAATCGAACCAAGATTTTTTCAAACAGAACACTCTGGAGATTCTGACAGAGTTGGAATCGGGAGACAACGTCTCCGTAAGCTTTAACAATCTGTTTGAGAAATTGTATGAAGATTTTAATATTTACCAAGACGTCGAGGTTCCCATCGGTGAGTATACGTATAATAACCTGAATGTCGGTGTGGGTTTCAGCGGAAGACGAAAAATCTCCGGTGGGTTTTCCTTCCAGCAGGGGAGTTTCTACGGCGGTGATCAAAAAAATATCTGTCTGGACAGCATGGTCAAGGTGAACAAACACATCCTTGTGAGTCAGGGAATCGAGTACAACGATATTCATCTTCCAGAAGGAGATTTTAATACATTCATCGGGCGATTGCGAATCGACCTGATTTTCACCTCGAACTTTTCGCTTAAAACCTATTTCCAGTACAACAGCGAGACAAAGGAGATCAATTCAAATATTCGACTCCACTTGCTCCACGGCAACGACAACGATCTCTATTTGGTCTACAACAACGTAAGCAATACAGCAACGCATAGGTGGAGGGCAGAAATGAATACGGCGGTGTTGAAGATGAATTACAGAGTGTATATATAATAATTTAGGGGATAAATTATGAAGAAACTAACCCATTCCATCATAGCCGTTATTGTAACTTTAACCTGTGCAGTTAATGCTCAGGACAGATCGGTATTTTTTATGGATCTGGATTTCAAAACCTTAGAGCAATTAGGTGAGTCCGGAGGAACCATTATCGTACCCATGGCACAGATTGAAGCTCACGGCCCTCACCTGCCGGTGGGGACTGATTATTATATCACCAGAGAGATTGCTAAAAAAACCGCGGAAGAATCCGATGCCATCGTTGCTCCTCCTCTGCTATATGGAAACTGCATTGACTTTGCTTCCTGGCCTGGATATATCGTGGTGGATAATAAGACCTTTATTGATCTGGTAAAAAACTACTGCAGAAGCATCGAAGAACAGGGTTTCGATACGCTTGTATTTTTGGTCCAGCACGGCGGTAACAATGTGAACGGAATCAGGCTGGCTGTGGAAGAATACCACCGTGATCATCCCAAAATGATCATTCATGTTACCACCACTGGTATGCTGTTGGGGAATGAAGCAACTCGATTCAGAAAATCCAATTTTAGTATGGATACGGCCATGATGCTGCATATTCGTCCGGATCTGGTTCATATGGAAACGATTCCCGATACATTGCAGGTGAAGCCTTTTTCCCGTACAGCCTACACCTTTCGTCGGGGACAGAGTCTTGCTGATATAGCTCCGGAAGCTTTGTTTTATAAACCGACAGCTTCCACTAGAGAAGATGGAGCAGAGATTCTGGATATTGTAGTTCAGAAGCTTGTAGAACTAGTCGTTAATAACTGAAATTTTACAACTGTAATTAGAAGATTTATGACGATTTTAGTATTTACTGGAATGTAGAG
>CAZTKR010000289.1:0-5105 GCA_964614115.1 uncultured bacterium
TAAAGTATCATATATATCGGTAGTATTTATGACGTATTTCATTTTATAAAAAGGAGAATCCGATATGAAAAAGAAGCTAACGATTGAATTGGTTGTGATGTGTTTTACGGTTATGATGGCCCAACCATCCACACAAGGACGCACCGTTATCCAAAGGAACATGCGTAATACCCAGGCGAGTTTAAGGCGGGCACGCCGAATGCCAACGGCTGTTAATAAGCGTTTTAGTATCTTGATGGAACGAACGGGGAAAAGAGCCGGGATGTGGAGCACGGATATAAGCAGAAATAATTTAAGGAGCAACCATCACAGGCGTATTATCGCATCGTCCAAGACAGAGCTGAGCTGGATTCAAATCATTGAAACCGTGGGTGAAAATTGGGACGGCACGAATTGGGTGAACGACTATAAGGATATAGAAACCTATGACGCCAACGGGAATTTGACCCAATTGGTCAATCAAAGTTGGGATGGCACGAACTGGGTGAACGAATGGCGAGAGATGGAAACATACGATGCCAACGGAGTTGAGATTGAATATGTGTATC
This sequence comes from uncultured bacterium, assembly GCA_964614115.1. Classification (GTDB taxonomy): domain Bacteria; phylum Zhuqueibacterota; class QNDG01; order QNDG01; family DSAB01; genus CAZTKR01. The sequence continues at coordinate 549 of CAZTKR010000289.1, forward strand.
AAGAATGGGACGGTACGAATTGGGTGAATGTTCAAAGAGCCAGGGCCGTCAATCAAGATGCCAACGGAAACGTGCTGGAGGCTGTCGTAGAGGAGTGGGATGGAACGGATTGGGTTGTTGATTATCGAGTGCTTTTTACGTACGATGCCAACGGTAATGTCACTCAAGAATTGGACCAAGAATGGGACGGCGCCAACTGGGTTGATACTGCTCGGTTTCTCTATACGTACGATGCCAACGGAAACACGCTGACGGATACCTATCAGGAGTGGGATGGTACAAACTGGGTGAATGGTGATCGGTTCATCTCAACGTACGATGCCAACGGAAACATGCTTTCTGATACTTATCAGACTTGGGATGGTACGAATTGGATTGATTTTGATCGCTTTCTCTATACATACGATGCCAACGGAAACATGCTTTCTGATACTTATCAGAATTGGGACGGTACGAACTGGATTGATTTTGATCGGTATCTCTATACATACGATGCCAACGGAAATCTGACACAGTTTCTGTATCAAATCAACATCGCCTCGAACTGGGCTGATTTTGGTCGTGCCATTTATACGAATAATGCCGCTGGCGATCCGACAGAAATCGTATACCATATATGGGACGGTACAAACTGGGGCAATGACTACAGGCGTACTTATACATACACTCAGAACACGGGTATTGAAGATGATGTGACGATGGGCGCTTTACCCACCGAGTTCACACTTTCCAATTATCCCAATCCGTTCAATCCTGAAACGACTATACGCTTTGATTTACCGACAACGTCGCACGTGTCGCTTCACATCTATGATATCACAGGCAAGCTGATCAAGTCATTGGTGGATAATCGAAGATGGGATGCCGGATCCTACACAATCACCTGGGATGGAACGAATGCACAAAATCTCCCGGTTCCTTCAGGATTATACCTCTACCGGATTCAGACGGAATCGTTCAGTCAGACGAGGAAGTGTACCTTGCTAAAGTAGGTGCTCAGTCTGATTCAATAACGTGAAAGGCCCGTCCTGGGACGGGCCTTTTTTGATATTCGTCGTTCATCAGCCAGCCTGGGCTGTTGGTTGTCTATTATCCACAAGAATGGACGTATACGAAGGTATTTTTTATATACAGAGAAGGACTATCAGGGGAATAATTTGATAAAATTTCGCCTTATATTCCTCGGATTCATCCAATTAGAACTTGACATTGACTGGAATAATTTAGTAAAATGAGTTCAAACAACCTGCCAAGGGGTATTCACGCTGTTCGCTGGTTTTTATCATGGCCTCACAAGGTCACGGGACAACAGCCTGATGGGCAGTTCCTTCTCACATATAAAATCTATTAAAAGATCGGTCGATGAGGGATGGGCATACTCTATTCTCTCAAATCTATCTTAATAAACATTTTTTAAGCGAATCGACATTGGGGGGGGAGCGCTAAGGATGATGAATCAGCCAGAAGACAATTTTTTTAAAGATTTGAAAAGATCATTATTGAAGGGTGTGTTTTTCAAGATAGTATACATTATTGTGCTTGTTGTATTCTTATGCATCCCCGGTGTATCGAACCCCATCGGGAGTTATGTGTCATTCCGAGTGCTTCCTGAATGGGATGTACAATCCGTGAGTTTCCTCTTGGCTGTTTCTATCACATTGAATGCCACACTCGCTATATGGATAGTATCCTTCTTTCGACGTACGTTCAAATCAATCGACGATCTCTCACGGAAAATGGATGTATAGCGCGTGATAAACCATGCAATAAAAATTTGAATAAGGATTCACTGCTTCGTTGCTCAGTCATTATTTCATGATGAAGGTATCGAGTCCCGTAGAAATCCAAAAGAATTTAAATCATTCGTACAAATGAACGATAATTTTTTAACATCAATGTTGAGAGGGAGGACATTATGAAATTAACTAATGTAAAACCAATCGGCCTGTTCCTGCTGATCGCTCTTGTCGTGCTTGTCTGCAGTGACGTTGAAAACAAGACGTCGGATCAGAAATCAGAGACGAAGATGGAGTCACAGAGTGTCGAAGAGAAGAAAGCAACGACACCCGGAGAAATAGGAGACCAGATTGCAGAGCTTTACATTCAGGCCTTAAGAAATGTGACAGATCAATTAAAGGACAAGCCAATTGTGTCCAATGTAAGACCACAAGTCGAAGAGTTAAAAGAAAAAAATGTTAAACAACTTGTGGAACTAGGGAGACTCAGAGAGAACCTGGACACTACTGGACGAGCCGCGGTCGATAGCCGTATTCGTATGGCATTGAACGCTGTTTATAATGAATCGTGGTATGCCGTATACAGCGATGTACAGCAACACTATTTCCAGGATCGAGATTTTCATAAACTCGTGATGAGTTTTAACATCATCGGGCAGTATGCCAATTTTGACTTGCTTAAGAAGCAAGAACCAGAGGAAGCAAAAAGACTCGGTATCGATTGAAGCCAACCGAGAGCGCTCGATCACATCGAAACCAGGAGATAGGACATTCATGAAATCGTCGGGATAATCGGGACAATGACCATGTATATCATGTCCGCTTGTCAACACACATATAAAGGAAGTGACTATGAACATATTATTCTTTCTCCTGGCAATAGCCATCCTGCTGACCGTTTTGTCGATTATCATATACAATCGACTGGTCCGCCATAAATACTTGGTACGCGAAAGCTGGAGCGGAGTGGATGTACAGCTGAAAAGGCGCACGGATCTTATCCCGAATCTCGTGGACACCATTCGAGAGTACATGAAACACGAGAGGAAACTCCTGACCGAGGTGACAGAATTACGGGCAAAGAGTATGACTGCTCGAGGAGTTGAAAAAAGGGGACAGGCTGAGAATGCTTTATCCCATTCGCTCACCGATTTGTTTGCTGTTGCAGAAGCCTATCCGACTCTGAAGGCGAATGAAAATTTCCTGAATCTGCAGAATCAGCTCGGCGAGATCGAGGAGCAGATACAACTGGCGCGGAGGTACTACAACGGGACTGTCCGGAATCTGAATATTCTGATTGAGTCTTTTCCCAGCAACATCGTGGCAAAAATGTTTCATTTCAAAAAACGGGACTACTTTGAAATAGAAGAAACAGATCGTTCGGTTCCATCAACGAAGCTTTAGATGGATTCGAATTCTATCATCATAAACCAAGCAGGTGACGTTATGAGAACCAGAAATCAGGCCATCATCATCGGTTTTTTCATCGCGGGTTTCATCCTTCCTCCAATCACGAACACCCTCGCCCAGACCGAAAAGATACTGAGCTTCCACAGTGACATCGATATCCACGCCGATGGGTCGATGAGGGTGACAGAGACGATCAGAGTGGTCTGTGCCGGCCGGGAAATCCGGCGAGGGATTTTCCGAACCTTCCCAACGCAGTACAAGGACCGTTATGGGAACACGATCCGGGTTCTGTTTGAAGTGGAGGAGGTGCTCAAAGACGGAGTACCCGAACCCTATCATACTGAAAAAATGGTGAATGGAGTGAAAGTCTACGCCGGTCAAAGCGATGTGTTCCTGAGGCACGGAGAGTATACGTACACCCTGGTGTATCGCACCGACCGCCAGATCGGCTTTTTTGATGATTATGATGAATTGTACTGGAATGTGACGGGTCTCGATTGGGCCTTTGTCATTGATCGGGTCGAGGTTGTGGTTCGTCTTCCTGCTGGAGCCGAGGTGATGAATACTGTTGCGTATACGGGCCCGCAAGGCGCACGGGGTCAGGATTTTACGACGGGAACCGACGCGAGTGGTCATGTCCGATTCACGACAACCAGTCCGCTTCAGCCCGAAGAGGGTCTGACCATCGCCGTTTCTTTCACGAAAGGAATCATACCCGAACCGACGATGCAGGAGAAAGTGGGGTTCATGTTAAAGCATAATGCGAGTACGATGATGGCAATCATCGGCTTCGGTGTGTTGCTCATCTACTATATCATCGTGTGGGCTCGGATCGGAAAAGACCCGGCCAAAGGGACGATCATTCCACGTTTTCATCCACCCAAGGGGTATTCACCCGCGGCCACGCGTTATGTGATGCGTATGGGTTACAGCAACAGGGTGTTTGCTGCGGCGATAATCAACATGGCTGTTAAGAACTACGTGACTATTCACGAGCATAAAGGAAAATACACGCTGTCCAGGACGCTTAAGAATGAGTCTCTCTTGACAGGCGGAGAGAGAAAAATCGCAAAAAAGCTATTCGGCACCCGTCTTGAAATCGAGTTTAAGCAAACGAATCATAAGAAAATTAGAAAGGCCATCGATGCTCTGAAAAAGAGTCTTAAAACGGATTTTGAAAAAATGCATTTCCGGCGTAATGGATCGTATACAATCCCTGGCTTTGTCATTACACTCATTACGTTCATAGCAGTCGTACTGAATGCCCCTGTCAGAGAAGGCGCCCTTTTTATGTCCATATGGCTGGCTTTCTGGACCGTGGGCTGTTCTGTACTGGTTATGAGTACCCTGAGTGCATGGAAATCGGTTTTCAGCGGAAGAAAATTCGAATCCGGTCAAGGCGCGCTGGTTG
>CAZTKR010000290.1:0-5044 GCA_964614115.1 uncultured bacterium
TTATCTTTCTCACATGTCGGGATCAGTCAATAACAGCCGATAAGATTGTTATAGAATGCACAAAAGCCTTGTTGGGAACAGAAAAAAACGATACACTTAAAACTTTACGCTTGAAAATAAATTATCCTGACCATGGAACCCATCTCATTACGCACGAAATCAGACGTCCGAATTTTAGCAGAAACGAAGCCAACTATATTCTGGTGTTCGATGGTGAGCATGCTGCATTTATCAAACATCCACCTGAAAAAGATGGACAGCGCCGTCCACCTGAACTGATTGATGCCGCAGAATTGGTCGATTTTGAAGTCGAGATCGCTTGGTTTGTTCCCGCCTTCTTCGATTATCCGTCTGAGTATATCGGTATCGAAAAAATGGAAGAAATCGAATTCCATAAGCTTTTAGTGAAGCTACCGTTAGGTGCTAAAATGATTTATTATATAAGTGCGGAAAATTATCTGATTGGGAAAGTGACCGCCGATTTTATACTTCTTGATAGGGCTTTTCATACAGAGCGCGAGTTCAGCGACTACCAGGAGATCAATGGTGTCCTATATCCCCGCACTTTCATCTATGAAGGCTTTGAGGGAGGGAGACAGACTGCAACCATTGATGTCGTAGAGATAAATCCCACTCTAAATAAAACTCGTTTCAGGATTCCCGATGAGTTACTACAAAGGAAGTAAAAACATATAAATTGATGTCCTTTATAATTTTTTTTAACAGGTGATCTGTTTGTCTGGCATGTTATGGATTATCAAAATAATATTTATTCGACATGCGTTATTGTAGCTCACCCCGACGATGAATCGTTATGGGTAGGCGGGACAATTTTATTACACCCGGAGTGGTGTTGGAAAGTCTATGCGCTATGCCGCGCTTCGGACAGGGATCGGGCCCCTAAATTTCGTCGTGCTCTGTCGATACTCGGGGCTAAAGGACGTATCGCTGATTTGGACGATGGACCGGAACAATACCCACTTTCAGAAATGGAAGTTCAAGGGCAGATATCTGAATTAGTGGATCACGGCAATTTCGATTGTGTTATTACTCATGCGCCTTATGGTGAATACACACGACATCGTAGGCATGAAGAGACGTCCAAAGCAGTGCGATCGCTCTGGATTCAAGGGGAACTCCGAGCCCATAGTCTATGGTTATTCGCATACGATGACGGAAACGGTGAATACCTACCAAGAGCCATAACCGGTGCCTCTCGACAGATCCGGCTACCAATCACTGTCTGGCAAAAAAAATACCAAATCATCACGAATGTATATGGTTTTACGCCCGAGAGCTGGGAAGCTCGAACAACACCGAGAAGCGAAGCATTCTGGTGCTTCGAGTCCCCGTCCGATTTGAAAGTATGGTTAGCTCAGAAAGGAATAACATCATGAAAATCCTGGTGCTTTACGATTACCCACCATCTCCAGGGGGGCTTGCCACCCAGGGCGATCTCCTCTTTCGGGGGCTTCGGGAGATTGGTGTGGACGCTCACGCCGTGCATTTTGAGTCGGCCCAGGAAAAAGAGTGGTACTATCGTTGGTTCGAGCCGGATGTGGTCGTCGGTGTCGGCTACTGGGGTCACACACCGCATTTAATTCTTCACCCGCAGAGATACGGTGCACAGCCTGTACCCTGGCTTGTGGCTGATGGATATATCGCCAACTATGTCGAAATTTTAAACAGCCTCCCACTGATTTTAGTAACCTCTAAGTGGGTTAAGGAGACCTATGTCCGAGACGGCATTAAAAAAGAAATTATTGAAGTGCTTCCCGTAGGGTGCGATACGAATGCTTTTACGATTCGGGATATGAACGATGTTAAGATTTCAACAGTCCGTGAGGCACTGGGTGTCTCTCCCGATCAAGTCATGATTCTAACGGTAGGTGGCGATGCGGCATCCAAAGGGGCTCAGGAGGTCATGCAGGCTCTTGCTTTGATCGACACCCAGGTTCCCGATTGGAAATATGTGTGTAAGGTTTGGCCGCAGCCCCGGACGATGTCCCAGAATCTGGCTGATCTTCAGCTGGCCACCGATCTGGGTATCGAGAAGAACGTGGTGTATACGACAAATCTCATCTCTCGTAATTTTATGCCTTATTTAATCGGAGCCTGTGATATCTATGCAGCGCCTTCTCGTCTGGAGGGATTCGGCATGCCCCAGGTGGAAGCCGGCGCTTGTGGTAAGCCGGTCATCGGCATCAAGGCCATGGCCATGCTGGACACGCTTGTTCATGGAGAGACTGCGTTTTTGGCAGGTGTGGCTCAGGAAATTCGGCTCAGGGAAGCCATCGTGGGAGAAGAGTCGGGATATGAAAGTGGGCACCGGGTTATTTTTCACAAGCCTCGGACAGCGGACTATCGTGCCAGTATCTACGATATTGCCGATTATCTTCTCAAATTGATAAAGAACGCCGAGCTTCGCAAACGAATGGGGGAAGCAGGCCGCCATCGGGTCGTCGAGTTATTCGATTATCGCGTGGTTGCCCGTAAGTTCTTGGATATTGTTTCCCAAAGATTGGGAATATCATAAGATGAAAAAAATCTTATACGTACCCGTAGAGGAAGCCAAACAGGCTGCGCTCAATGTACTTCTGCATAATGCAAGAGGTCCCTATCGTGGCCTACCTCGCACCGCCGGCTGGGGGTATCCGGAGCCGTATACGCGGGATTTGATGATTTCTTCGTTGGGCATCCTGGCCTCGGGGAACGAGAAACTCATCGGTGTTTTGCGACGTGTTCTGAATACGTTGGGAAAAAACCAATCCAAGCATGGTCATATTCCTTCCCTGGTCCATGATTCGAAAGATCGTGGCGCCAGTGATACCACACCGCTTTTTCTCCTGGCACTGTCAATTTTCCGGCGGGTAACAGGCGAAACAGACTTTCTGGATGAGGCAGCTCAAAAAGCCTTAACATGGATGACGTATCAGAGTCCGGATGACAGAATCATGGTTGGGCAATTGCCTTCCAGTGATTGGCGGGATGAGCAATGGATATTGGGATACGGCCTCTTCGTGAATACCATCGTGTACGCATATCTTCTAAAGTTTGGTCATAAAGAAAAAGCATTACAAGTTAAGGAACTGATGAGTCGGTTTATCGTAAGAGGCGAACATCAACACAGACATGTGCATGAGGGACTCGTCATGCCCCGTAAGCCATATTATGCGGCGTGGTCTTACAAAGTATACAAGAGCGAACGTTTCGATTTGCTGGGTAACTGTCTGACCATAATCACAGGAATTGCCAGCCCGTCACGGGCACGGGCACTCATTCGTTGGATTGAGGGGGAATGTGACAGCCTGCGGGGACAGCAGGAGCTTTCTGGCGATTTACCGCCCTGCCTATTCCCGTACATTCAGCCTGATGATCCCGACTGGCTATCGCGGTACGAGAAGTATAACCGGCCGGGTGAGTATCATAATGGCGGCATTTGGCTATTTATCTGCGGATTTTATGTCGTAGCCGCTTTGGCTGCTGGATTTTCAAAACTCGCTGAGAAAAAATTAGAAGCCTTAACGGAAATGGTTCGACTTTCACAAAATCCCAAGCTAGTTTTCGGATTTAACGAATGGATCAAGGCGCAAGATTATTCAACCCGAGGCCAGGACTGGCAGACATGGTCGGCAGCCATGTACCTGTATGCGGTTACTTGTATTGAGAAAGGCAAAGTGTTATTTTTTGACAGAGAATACCAAGTCGAGGATTACGAACAATGAAAAACACAAATACTTTAAGTGCGGCATTCATTGCCACGTATCCACCAAGAAAGTGCGGGATCGGTACTTTTACATACGATCTGGTGCAAAGCCTCGGGCAGCTATCAGAGATCGGAGCCGTGAGAGAAGACCACCTGCAGGTGATCGCGTTGAATAATATCCCCGAGGGATACGATTTTCCTTCTGAAGTAAATTTTGTCGTTCGGGACCAGTACAAGGTCGATTATCTTGAAGCCGCGGAATTTCTGAATCTATCGGGTGTTGATGTAGTAAACCTGCAGCACGAGTACGGTATTTTCGGGGGCAATGATGGAAATCATATTATCCCTTTGTTAAATCACTTGAAAAAACCGGTAGTCACGACGCTCCATACTGTACTTGACAAACCGTCTCCCGGGCAAAAGACGACACTCCAGGCTATCGCTTCATTTTCTACGCTGGTGGTTGTATTAGCCCATAAGGCCATTGAAATATTAAAGCAGGTTTATGGCATTCCGGAGAAGAAAATTGTAACGATCCCACATGGGGCTCCAGATGTTCCATTCTTGGACACGTCGTATTACAAAAATCATTTTCAAGCAGAAGACCGTCGTGTATTTTTAACCTTTGGTCTTCTAAGTCCGAATAAGGGGATCGAGTATGTTCTCGATGCTCTTCCCATGATCATTCAAGATTTCTCTGATGTGCTCTATATCGTGCTTGGAGCGACACACCCAAACGTGAAAAGAGAACAGGGCGAGCAGTACCGGATCCATCTCGAGCGTAAAGTGAAAGAACTCGATTTACAACAGCATGTCGTTTTCCACAATCGGTTTGTCACTCTGGACAGATTGGTCCAGTTTTTGGTAGCTACGGATATTTATATCACACCCTATTTATCCAGGGAACAAATTTCATCGGGTACATTGGCGTATGCCCTAACGTGCGGCAAGGCCATCATCTCGACTCCGTACTGGTATGCCGAAGAGCTGCTGAGAGATGAACGAGGTATTCTAGTGCCATTCGAGGACAGCGATGCCATAGTCAAAAACGTATGTACACTCTTATCGGATGAAGTAAAACTGAATCGGATGCGGAAGAATGCCTACCAATGGGGCAGGCAGATGGTATGGCGGGAAGTTGCCAACCGGTATGATGCCGTGTTCGAGCAAGCTGTGAACGAATATGGCCGGAAAAAATTATCGGTCAGTACTCGACGCAGAGCGGTTGGTTATCCGGCCCTTCCTGAGATCAAACTGAATCATATGCGACAATTGACGGATGATACAGGCATACTCCAGCATGCCATCTTCAATGTCCCTAACTACGCCGAAGGCTAC